>JAGHSK010000021.1 GCA_018065895.1 Candidatus Cacconaster equi | reverse complement strand
AGCTTGAATACTTTATTTTTATCAACAAATATCAACACTGAATCAACATTTTATCAGTCCTTAAGCTTAGCTGAGAGAAATTCTCTGTTAAGTCTTGCGATATTGCTTACTGTAATGTGTTTAGGACATTCCATTTCACAAGCTCTGGTGTTTGTGCAAGCTCCGAAACCAAGTTCATCCATTTTTGCGACCATAGCCTTTGCTCTGCGTGCTCCTTCAATTTTACCTTGTGGAAGAAGAGCAAGAGAACTTACTCTGGCAGCTACGAAAAGCATTGCAGATCCATTCTTGCAAGTTGCAGCGCAAGCTCCGCATCCCACACATGAAGCTGCATCCATACTTTTGTCTGCACACTCCTTTTTGATAGGAATTGAATTTGCGTCAGGAACACCGCCCGTATTTACAGAGATGAATCCGCCAGCCTGGAGAATCTTGTCATAAGCCTGACGGTCAACTACAAGGTCTTTGATGATAGGAAAACCGCGGCTTCTCCAAGGTTCGATTGTAATTGTTGAACCATCCTTGAATTTGCGCATATAGAGCTGACAGGTGGTAACACCGCTCTCAGGTCCGTGTGCACGTCCGTTTATGTATAGAGAGCAAGCTCCGCAGATACCTTCACGGCAGTCGTGGTCGAATGATACCGGTCCGCTGTGTTCACCTTTACAACCCTTGTCAAAAGATACCGGATCGATTTTTTCACCGATAAGCTGTTCGTTCAGGATATCCATCATCTCAAGGAAAGAAGTGCCTTCAGAGATGTTCTCAACATGATATGTTTCAAAATGTCCTTGACTTTTAGCGTTTTTCTGACGCCAAACCTTTAAAGTAAAATTCATAACACTTCTCCTTAATTAGTCTTTATAGTTACGTGTAGCAACGTGTGCAAATTCAAATTTAAGAGGTTCCTTGTGAAGATCAGGATCAACGTTTTCACCCTTGTATTCCCAAGCTGAAACATACATGTAATTTACGTCATCACGCTTTGTTTCACCCTCTTCTGTCTGCATTTCCTCACGGAAGTGACCACCGCAGGACTCGTTGCGGTTGAGAGCGTCGCGAGCCATAAGTTCACCTATTTCGAGGAAGTCAGCTACGCGGAGAGCTTTTTCGAGTTCCTGATTGAAAACGTCAGTTTCGCCGGCAACGTAAACGTTTGTCCAGAATTCCTTCTTGAGGGCCTGGATGAGCTCAATGGCTTTTTTGAGGCCTTCTTCGTTGCGGGCCATACCAACGTATTCCCACATGATGTGTCCAAGTTCCTTGTGAATTGAATCAACGGTTTTCTTTCCTTTGATGGACATGAGCTTTTCAATTTTCTCCTTGACAGCTTTTTCAGCAGCTTCGAATTCAGGAGCATTGATATCTGTCTTTGGCTCTTTGAATCTGCTTGCAAGATAGTCGCCGATAGTGTAAGGAAGAATGAAATAACCGTCTGCAAGACCTTGCATAAGGGCTGAAGCACCAAGCCTGTTTCCACCATGGTCAGAGAAGTTGGCTTCTCCGATTGCATACAGACCCGGAACGGTTGTCATAAGGTTATAGTCAACCCAGAGACCGCCCATAGTGTAGTGAATTGCAGGATAAATCATCATCGGCTCTTCATGAGGGTCAACGTCGGTGATTTCCTTATACATATCAAACAGGTTGCCATAGCGTGCGTCAACGACATCACGGCCGAGGCGTTTGAATGCATCCTGGAAATCAAGGAATACGGCTTTACCTGTATTGTTCACTCCGAAACCGGCATCACAGCGCTCCTTTGCCGCACGGCTTGCAACGTCACGTGGAACGAGGTTTCCGAATGCAGGATAGCGGCGTTCAAGATAGTAGTCGCGGTCTTCTTCAGGAATCTGTGAGCCTTTTATCAGGCCGGCCTGAAGTTTCTTGGCATCCTCAAGTTTCTTAGGAACCCAGATACGTCCGTCGTTACGCAGTGATTCTGACATAAGAGTCAGTTTTGACTGCTGGTCACCGTGAATAGGAATGCAGGTCGGGTGGATCTGAGCGAAGCAAGGATTTGCGAAGAAAGCGCCTTTCTTGTAGCATTGCCAAGCTGCAGAGCCATTTGAATTCATAGCATTTGTTGAAAGGAAATATGTGTTGCCATATCCGCCTGAAGCGATTACGACTGCATGGGCACCGAAGCGTTCGATCTTACCGTTCGTCAGATTTCTTGCGATGATGCCTTTGGCCTCTCCGTTGATAAGTACGAGGTCAAGCATTTCGTGGCGTGGATATGATTTTACAGAACCTTTTGCTACCTGACGGTTAAGTGCTGCATAAGCTCCGAGGAGAAGCTGCTGTCCGGTTTGACCGCGGGCATAGAAGGTGCGGGAAACCTGTGCCCCGCCGAAAGAACGGTTGTCAAGAAGTCCACCGTAATCGCGTGCGAATGGAACTCCCTGAGCGACACACTGGTCGATGATGTTGTTCGAAACCTCGGCAAGACGGTAAACGTTTGCTTCGCGGCTACGGTAGTCACCACCTTTGATTGTGTCGTAGAACAGACGATAGATGGAGTCATTGTCGTTCTGATAGTTCTTTGCTGCATTGATACCTCCCTGAGCTGCAATAGAGTGAGCTCGTCTAGGGGAATCGCTGATGCAGAATACCTTAACATTGTAACCAAGTTCACCGAGTGAAGCAGCTGCAGACGCTCCACCAAGTCCGGTGCCGATTACGATAATTTCCATTTTTCTCTTGTTGGCAGGGCTGACAACTTTGATGTTAGCCTTATGGTTAGACCATTTCTGCTCCAGAGGTCCTTCAGGAATTTTAGAAATCAATTCTGTCATTGTATAATAGCTATTATGTATAATTTGTTTCAATAATCTACAAATGTCGTAAAAATCGGGAATAATTGCAATTATTTGTATATTTACCTCAAAATTTTAAATCATATAAGCATGAAAAGACTGCTTTTTGTTCTTCTCGTTGTAGTATCAGTATTTTCAGTTACCTGTTGTGGATCTTCTTCAGGTCTTTCAAAATCCGAAAGGATCGCCAGGAAGGCGGCGGAAGAGGCATTATACACAAAAGCCATCACAAACAGAGACTTCAAGCTTGAAATAACTCAGATAATACCACACGGATTTCCGTCAAGGACAAGTCAGGCCGAATATTTCCTGACAGTAAAAGGAGACATCGTCAACACACGTCTCCCATATATGGGCGATTCACACTATGCCGTTATGGGCGGCGAGGACATATCGATAGTCTTTGAAAACGAAAAAGTATCCATCAATCAGGATTTCAGCGATGCACAAAAGGGAGAATACCGTTACAGCTTCATTGGATGTGCCGAAAGAGGCTCCTGGAAGATAACGCTTCAATTGTATAACAACGGCCGTGCCCACATAGGCTGCTTCTCTCCTTTGAGAGGAACCATGAGCTACGTTGCTGAAATAAAACTTCCTTCAGAAGATGAATAGAGTAAGATTTCTTATTACCGTGATGATTTTTTGTGCGGCATTTTCAACGTTGAAAGCCTCTGACAAGATCGATTTCGTACCAAAACCTGCCAGTGTGGAGTATCTGCCGGGGCAATTTACAATTGACAGAAACATGTCCGTTTCAGGAGGAGATTCCTGGAATATGGCATACTTGAAGAAGCATCTGGACCGTGTATTCGATTTTGACGTCAAAATCGGAGCAAAGGGTTCAAGCATCAACTTTGAAAAAGGAAATGGCTTCGGTGAGGAGGGCTACTCCATAAAAATAACGGAAAAAGGCATTACCGTCACCTCATCATCAAGAGCGGGGGAATTCTATGCAATTCAGACCTTGTTGCAAATGATGCCTGCTACCGTATACAAGGAGTGCAGTACGAAGGTTTCAGGAATGATGCTCAAGAAAATGGTCGTTCCGTGCCTGAAGATAACCGATTCACCTCGTTTCAGTTATCGAGGCAGCATGCTGGATGTAAGCCGTACTTTCTTTGACAAGGAATATATCCTGAGGCATCTTGATTTTCTCTCATATCATAAAATCAATAAGTTCCACTGGCATCTTGTCGATGACAACGGTTGGAGAATAGAGATAAAAAAGTACCCTGAACTCACGAAAACAGGCGCGTGGAGAGGCAGGGACTGCGCTCTGCCACCCGCATACAATTCAGGGGCCGATCCTTATGGCGGCTTCTACACTCAGGAGGAGATAAAGGAGATAGTCAGATATGCAGCTGACAGGAACATTGAGATCATTCCGGAAATCGATCTTCCCGGCCATTCGAGAAGCATAGCTGTCTCCTACCCTGAAATTCTCTGCAACCACGATAAGGATATCCAGAGTGTTCAAGGGGAAGTCAAGAATGTTTTCTGTGTAGGTAAAGAGTCAAACTACAAGATGCTTGAAAACATATTCAAGGAGATTGCGGCCCTCTTCCCATCTCAGTATATCAATATTGGCGGCGATGAAGTTGAAACTTCCAATTGGAAATATTGTCCGGAATGCCAGGCGCTGATGAAGAAGATGGGATATACCGACGAAAAGCAGCTTATGGGCTATTTCGTTGAGCGTCTTGACAAGATCATCCATAAACTCGGCAAGAAAATGGGTGGATGGCACGACATCGTTGTTGGAAACATTTCAAATGATGACCTTGTCGTAGCCTGGAAGAGCCGCAATGCGATGGATGCTTTGAACAAAGGGTTCAAAACCATAATGCAGCCGGCGGAATACTGCTATATGGACATGAAGTATTCATTGCCTGAAAGAGGCCACACATGGGCTGCAGTGGTGACTATGGAGAAGATTTATTCTTTTGATCCGACAGGTACTTTCCCTATGACAGAGGAGCAGAAAAAGCTCGTTGTTGGTCCTCAGGCCGGTCTTTGGTCAGAACTTATGTTCTTCCCGGAACGTTTCTCCGAATACCAGATGTTCCCACGTCTGTGTGCTCTCAGTGAAATGGGATGGACTCCGCAGGAATTGAGAGAATACGCAGACTTCGACAACCGACTCCAGACATCGCATTTTGACAGGCTGTGGAACATGGGCATAAAATTCAGGCTGCCTTACCCTCAGGTAAAAGTGCTTTCTTCCACAGTATCCAATGGCGGAAAGATGACGTCAGCACGTGTTTCGGCAACAGCGCAGTATGAGAATACCGTGGTGAGATATACCGCTGACGGAACAGAGCCGGATTCGAATTCTCCTGTTCTTAATGGTGAAATAGTCACCGATAACCCGGCTTCAATGAAATTTGCCACGTTCTACAATGACGTGAAGAGCATTTCAGTTGAAATTCCGGATTGCCACAACTACCTTAAGCCGGAAACAAAAGTAACCACATCCTTCACTCCTCAGAAGGGTTACAGAATAGAGAATCTTGAGCAGTATGATTTCAAGAAGTATTTTCGTACCGCGCAACTTCCGAAAAAAGGGGATTTCTTTGCGTTTGAATTTGCTGATCCGGTCAAATGCTCTGTAATTACAGTGCAGACAAATGATCCGGTGAACCATTTCTTCGGAGTTACCGAAGGCCACGTGGAGTATTCCTACGATGGAATCGAATTCAAGAATGCCGGTGATTTCGACATTTATAACAAGGTTGTGATAAAAGATATTGACAAGCCTGTCAAGGCCGTAAAGATTGTCGTTGACGGGGAATGTGAACAGAAGCAGTTGTCTGTACAGTGTCTTAGAATCGAAGAGTAGAGATGGAATTTTTTACAATAGCCGGCGGAATATCTGTCCACGTATGGGACACCGCAGACGAAGTGTCTGACAAATCCGGGATTAAGGATACACTTGTCCTTCTTCACGGGTATCTTGAAACGATGTACATTTTCAATGAACTTGTCGAGTCGTTGAAGGACAGGTACAGGGTAATCGTGCTCGACCTTCCCGGGCATGGACTTACAGACAGCGCACCAGCCAATGCAAAGGGTGTGCGGGTCAATACAATAGAATTTGACGTACCTGTGATATGTGGTGTGATGGATAAATGTAAAGTGGACAAGGCGGTTGTGATAGGCCATTCCATGGGAGGATATATCGCCATGGAGTGTGTGAAGGAACATCCTGAACGCTTCAGCAAGGTAGTTATTTTCAATTCCCACCCATACCAGGATCTTCCTGAAAAGGCAGCTGACCGTCAGAGAGAAATAAAAGTGATTGCTGCTGAGAAACTTGAGATGCTTGCAGGCGCCTCCATACCGAAGATGTACTATGTGGAAAACCTGAAGAGGTGCGATGAAAAAGTCCACGAAACGGTTGAACTGTGTGAGACACACGATCCGCAGGGAATAATCGCCTCAATACTCGGAATGTCAGCCCGCCCGAGCATGGAATCAGTAATGGAGGAACCACCTGTTCCTATGCTTCTCATTCACGGTGACCACGACAATTTCCTCCCTCTTGAAAAGGTGGATCAACTCAAGAAGGACTTCCCTAAGGTCAAATATCATCTGATACCGGATACGGGGCACAACTCTTTCATTGAGTCCCCTGATAAGGTTATTGAAGCCCTTGACGAATTTCTTTCCTGATCACCAGAGGAAATTGTTGAAAGGATATCTTCCTGCGTGTATTTCAGCGACCATCTTGTAGAGGTCGTTACGCAGTTTGTCAATGCCTGTCCTGTTTTTTGCGGAGATGAAGATACAAGGAGTGTTCTCCTTTGACATCCAGGAACTTTTCAACTCTTCAAGAGAATAGTTGTTGATGGTTTTCTCTTTCATTGAAAACTCGTCGAAAGGCTCGTAACGGTACTCGTCGGTTTTGTTGAACACCACATATACGGGTTTGTCTTTCGCCCCTATGTCGGAGAGTGTTTTGTTTACGACTTTTATCTGATCCTCGAAGTTTGGGTGAGAGATATCAACGACGTGCATAAGTATGTCAGCTTCACGCACTTCGTCCAAGGTGCTCTTGAACGATTCCACGAGTTGTGTAGGAAGTTTGCGGATAAATCCGACAGTATCGCTCAGCAGGAACGGTACATTTTCAATCACCACTTTCCTCACGGTTGTATCGAGCGTTGCAAAGAGTTTGTTCTCGGCAAAAACATCACTCTTGGCAAGGAGGTTCATAATGGTGGATTTGCCCACATTTGTGTATCCTACAAGAGAAATTCTTACCATCTGTCCTCTGTTTGAGCGCTGGGAGGCCATCTGCCTGTCAATTTTGTGCAACTGCTCCTTCAGACGGGATATCTTCTCAAGAACTATTCTTCGGTCAGTCTCCAGCTGGCTCTCTCCAGGACCTCTCATGTTGAGTCCCCCCTTGCCGCCCCTTTGCCTTTCAAGGTGTGTCCACATACCGGTCAACCTTGGGTAAAGATACTGATACTGCGCAAGCTCCACTTGAGTCTTCGCATAGGCTGTCTGAGCCCTGTCTGCAAAAATATCCAGGATAAGCCCCGTTCTGTCAACGACGGAACATTTGTGGTCGCTGTTCCAGTTGATCTCTTTTTCGATGTTGCGCATCTGTGAAGGCGTAAGTTCGTCATCGAAAATCAGATAATCGGTTTCGTTAGCCCTCACGTAAGCGTTGATCTCTTCAAGCTTGCCGCTGCCTATATAGGTATGAGAGTTGGGATGGTCAAGCCGCTGAGTGAATTTTTTGTCTCCCGTAACGCCTGCCGTCGTAGCAAGGAATTGCAGCTCATCGAGATACTCCGCAACTTGATTTTCATCCTGCTCACGCGTGATCAGAGCGACGAATGCTGCTGTGTAGATGTGTGTATCGACGGTATCGTACATTACAGAACAGGCTGTTTCATTAATTCTACAACCTTTTCGACAGGAATGGCCTTTACCTCTTTTCCATTCATTCCCACCATGTCTTTTGCCGCGAACAGGGAGTTCCAGAGAGCTTCCGCCGTACATTCAATGGCTGCTTCGAAAAGAGGACTCATATCGTCATTATGCAAAAGTGTCGGCAAATAGTATTTTGTAGATTCGTCAATGAGGTTGTCCCTGTTGACGCTCAAGGCAATGACATAGTCACCGCTTCCGTTTGATGCGATTCCTCCGGTCTTGGCCATACCCATCATTACTCTCTTGGCAAGCCTTTCAAGGTTTCTTGCATCCAGCGGGGCATCGGTAATGATAACCATCATACAGCTGCCGTCAGGATTGTAATTCGGATCCTCCACGTTGTTCTTGAAACTGTATGCTCCAAGCCTTTGACCTACAGGAACCCCTTCTATTTCAAGAATTCCACCGTAGTTCGACTGAATCAGAACGCCGACCGTATATCCACCGAGAGCCTCTGGAAGTACGCGTGAGGAGGTACCTATACCACCTTTCCAGCTGAAGCATACCGTACCGGTTCCTGCTCCTACGCAGCCCTCTTCCACCGGACCGCTCTTTGCATTTTCAAGTGCCTGAAGCACGTGGTCTGCCGTTACGTGCCTGCCTCGGATGTCGTTAAGTCCTCCATCGTTGGTCTCTCCCACTATGCAGTTCACACTTCTTACGTTCTCGTTTCCCTTCTGGTTGATGGTGTAGGTTATCAGTCCTTCAATGCCTTGGGCTACAGAAAGAGTGTTTGTCAGCACGATAGGTGTTTCAATATTGCCTAGTTCCTTTACCTGTGTAACGCCCGCCAACTTTCCAAAACCGTTTCCGACATAGATTGCAGCAGGACATTTCTTGCGGAAAACGTTTCCTTCGTGAGGTATGATTGCGGTAACGCCTGTGCGGATGCTGTCTCCCTCAATCAGGGTTACGTGTCCGACTTTTACTCCTTTGACGTCGGTGATGGCATTGTTTTCTCCGGTTTTGAAAATGCCTGGTTTGATGCCATAATCTCGGATTCTTCCTTGGCCGTAGCCAGAGACAAACAATGACATCATCAGGATGGATAACAGTATTCTTTTCATTTCAGCGGAATTAATGTGATTACTAGATTAACAAAGGGCGAGTCTTCCGGCTCGCCCTTCAATTGTATTTTCAAGAAAATTTATCTCAACTGGAAGATAACAGGGAAAGTGTAAACAACCTTTACAGGCCTTTCTCTCTGGCGGCCAGGAGTCCACTTAGGTGAACTTGACACGATGCGGACGGCCTCTTTGTCCAATGATGCATCCACACCACGTACGACTTGTACGTTGCTTACAGATCCGTCAGTGTTTACTGTGAACTGAAGAGTAACACGGCCCTGGATACCATTCTCCTTAGCGATTTCCGGATAAACGAGTTTGCTGTTCACCCATTTTGAGAAGGTATTTGCGTCACCGCCCTGGAATTTAGGTTTCTCCTCTACGATTGCGAAAGGAATAACCTCTTCCTCGATAACCTCTTCTGCCACCTCTGCGTGGTAGTCCATGATTTCAACACCGATATTCTTGTCATCCTCAAGGTTCAGAAGCATATCGTCACCTACGTCGATATCATCGTCCACGATGTCGATAACGTCTGAAAGTACAGGAATCTTAGGCATCTCAGGCGGAGCCTGCTGCTGTTCCTGGGTTACAGGAATGATTTCTTCTTCAATTGCTGCAGCCTGACTGCTGAGGTCAATAGTTTCCACTTTGTCTCTTGTTGACCATTCGAAAGCTACAAGCACGATAACTAAAGTTGCTGCCAAACCTATCTCTCTGAACAACAGAGTTTTGTTTGTCAAATCAGCTTTTTGGCTTTTTTTGATTTCCATATGTCTAATATTTATTGTTTCAGGTTTTGGAGCGCTTCACGCACTCACTACGGATTTCAAAATTAAGAAGAAAAAATCATTCTTCCTAAAAAATTGTTGATAAAATTTCAGGAATAATACTCAAATAGCTGATTATTTGCGCTTTAAGATATTGCTTTCATAAAGCACGTTATTAACACTCTTGACAGCTGCGGCACTCTTTTCAAATGCTGCCTTCTCCTCTTTCGCCAGGTCATATTTGAGAATCTTCTCGCAACCTTTCTTTCCGATAACTGCAGGAACTCCGATGCAAACATCCTCCTGTCCGTATTCTCCTTCAAGATAGCAGCAGCAAGGGAATACCTTCTTTTCATCCATGAGAATGGACTTAACCATAACTGCGCAGGAAGCCCCTGGTGCGTACCAAGCTGAAGTTCCGAGAAGTTTTGTGAGGGTTGCACCGCCTACCATAGTGTCTGCCACAACTTTCTCGCCGGCAGCTTTTTTGAGGATCTTCGTTACAGGAACGCTCTTGTAGGTGGCTTTGCTCAAAAGAGGAATCATTGTGGTGTCGCCGTGGCCACCGATAACGATACCCTCAACATCGCTTGGAGCACCCTTCAGAGCCTGGCTCAGGTAATAGCAGAAACGGCTGCTGTCGAGCTGTCCACCCATACCGATTACGCGGTTCTTAGGAAGACCTGTTGACTTGAGTGTAAGATATGTCATGGTGTCCATAGGGTTGGCGATGATGATGAAAATTGCCTTCGGAGAATACTTGAGGGCATTTGATACAACGCCATTCACGATACCTGCGTTAACTCCGATGAGTTCTTCACGGGTCATTCCAGGTTTACGAGGAATACCTGAAGTAATGATGACAACATCAGAATTCTTTGTTGCTGCATAATCGTTTGTTACACCTTTGATACGAGTGTCAAAACCGTACATCTTTGCGGTCTGCATCATATCGATGGCCTTTCCTTCTGATACGCCTTCCTTAATGTCGAGGAGAACGAGATCTGAACAAACTTTCATGTGTGCAATTGCGTTTGCACAGGTAGCGCCTACATTACCGGCACCAATAACTGTTACTTTTGACATAATTTATTATTTTAGAGTAGATTTATTT
>JAGHSK010000017.1 GCA_018065895.1 Candidatus Cacconaster equi | reverse complement strand
TACAAATATAGCATTTTAAGGTGGTAATTAAAAATTTTTATTATATTTGCAGAATAGTGCCGATTTAGGGTCGGTCATTTTAGCTGAATATCAACAATAAAAATTTATACTATACTATGGAAGACATTGCTTCAAAAGTGAAGTCCATTATCGTTTACAAACTTGGTGTTGAAGAGAGTGAAGTTACTCCAAGCGCAAGTTTCACCAATGATCTTGGCGCAGACTCTCTTGATACAGTAGAGCTGATTATGGAGTTTGAAAAAGCATTCGGTATTACTATTCCTGATGACGTGGCTGAGAAGATCTCTACAGTTCAGGATGCGATTGATTACATCGTAAACAATACCAAATAATTCCCGGATTATGCGCGGAAAGAGAGTCGTCATAACGGGAATCGGGACAATCAACCCGCTTGGAAACAATATTCCGGAGTTTTTCCGTAATCTTGATGAAGGAAAAAGCGGAGCAAGTCTGATTGATCGTTTTGACACTTCTCTTTTTAAGACGCATTTCGCCTGCCAGGTTCAGAATTTCGATACCAGGAATTTTCCTGCGATTGACATAAAGGAGGCCAGAAAAACGGATTTGTTCACACAATTCGCAATTGTGGCTGCAGATGAAGCTCTCAAAGACAGTAAAATTGATCTTGAAGAGATTGACCTCAAGCGTGCAGGTGTTGTAATAGGTTCAGGAGTAGGTGGGCTTTGCTCACTCGAATCGGAGATGAAGGACTATTCCGAAGGTCAGGTGCCTCGGTTCAGTCCTTTTCTTATTACTCGTTTCATAAGCAATATCGCTTCAGGACAGATTGCCATAAAATATGGGTTCAGGGGCCCTAATTTCGGTGTTACATCGGCTTGCGCCACTTCGGCACATGCCATAACGAGAGCTTGTGTTGAGATTCAATCAGGCCGCGTGGACGTGATGATAACAGGTGGATCGGAGGCTCCTATCTGTGCATTGGGCATAGGTGGATTCAATGCTTCAAGGGCTATTTCCGTTCGTAATGACGAATATCTGACTGCATCCAGACCTTTTGACAAGACCAGAGATGGCTTTGTCATGGGAGAGGGAGCTGCCGCTCTTATTATGGAGGAATACGAGCATGCCGTCAGGAGGGGCGCTCACATTTATGCGGAGATTGCGGGTTCCGGAATGACTTGTGACGCATATCATATTACAGCCCCGCGCCCGGATGGAGAAGGTGCGGCTGACGCTATGATGTATGCTTTGAAGGATGCCGGGCTCACGACTTCTGACGTGGACTATATCAATGTTCACGGCACGTCCACTGTTCTTGGTGACCTTGCGGAGCTCAATGCCATAAAGACATTGTTCGGAGATGATGCCTTCAAGGTCAATATCAGTTCAACAAAGTCAATGACGGGCCATCTTCTTGGCGCTGCCGGGGCCGTGGAGGCCCTCGCCTGCATCCACGCCATAGAGAGTGGAATCGTACCTCCGACCATTAACTTCAAGGAGGAGGATGAGAACATTGATTATCGACTCAATCTGACGTTGAACGAAAGGCAGGAGCGTAAAATTGACGTTGCAATGAGCAACAACTTCGGCTTCGGCGGGCAGAATGCCTGTCTTGTCTTCAAGAAAATCAATTAAATATTTATTGGTTTATCAGAGTGTAGGTCAAAGTGAGCTTCGGCCTGCGGTTTGATTTGGTGCCATTCAACTTTCCGATGTAATAGTCGTAATAGTTTACAGTATAGTAAATGGCGCCTGTAGATGGATCGGTCTCTTCACTTGTCGGCATCAGCCATAAGTCATCAAAGGCGGTAATCTCTGAATCCGATTTCTTGAGCAGGGACTGCAGATAGATACCCATATCTGTAGTGTAGTTCATCTGCGAACGGTTCATGTCTCCGGCCTCGAAAACTGCATCATCCACCTCATCAATAGGCTCATAATAGACGTAGGAAGCAATTGATTCGTTCAGTGCCCGCTTGCATGGGAACAGGTTTGCGGGGTATTTGTCGAGAGAAGTCCTGTCACCGTTGTAATCGAACGGCAGCTCTATTTTTGCTCTGCTTATCAAAACTTTGTTCAAATCGGTGTTTGTCTGTTTCGCCCAATCTTCAATCATTTTCTTGAGAGCCTTTGCCCGGATAACCGGCTTGACTCCCGAAAGACCTTCGAAATAGAGGGCATCTTCAGGATTCCTGGTCTCAAGCTTCTTTGAGGAGCTTTTATAAGTATTGACCGAATATTTGTCCCCCAACGCAAATGATGCCGTTCTGTAGGCAGGCTTGCCGTCAGCATCAGTACAGCGGTATGTAAGGTACACCATTGATGCGGAAAGATCCACCTTGTTCAACCTTCCGCCCAGCGTGCCTTCTTCCATCTGATCGGTCTTGATGTAAAGTCCGTAGAAATGCTTCATGAAATATTCCGTGCTGTCGAGCTGCGACATTGAGAATTCGAAGAGCTTCTTGCCGAAATCTTCGGTAAGATATGTGGATATGTCACCGTTCCCGGTATAGACTATCGTTCCAGCGTTGATGGGTGTCGGATCGTAATCCTTTTCAGTTATGGAATTCGGATAGACCTTGGTGGAATCCAATGGAACTTTCAGCTGATATATGTATATGTTTTGAGGAATGAACTCCTGATCACTGCTCGGACAGAAAGAGGTTTCAAGTCCAAAACCCAGGGACATCTGAAGGAACTTCGGATCCTTGCCCCAATCAATGGAGTCAACCGCAGGTGTGAAGGACACCGCCATGGCGGCGCTGAATGGTCCGTAGGTCTGTGTCGCGACAGAACCGAGCTGCATGGAAGAAATGTAGCCTGACTGAATACTGTCGGCGCAGGCGAGTTCCATCGGCAGGTCGAAGGATTCTATCTTCATCTCCATCATCTGGTTTGACGGGACAAAGCCGGAACCCAGCGTGTTGTCAACGTTAACACATGCGACGGCTGAACAAAGCCCGGCAAAAAGGATAAAAACAGATATCTTCGGAAAATTCATCACTACTTCAAAATAAGGTCGTAAAAATCGTTGTACTTCCCAACGTATGCATTATTGTCAAGATTCACCTGTGCGTGCTGCATTATAGGGAGACCGGAATTCTTTGCTATCGCCTTGAGGCGCGCGTCCATCGCCTTCTCTCCATAAATCACACCGTCGGCGTACTTAACGGCAAGCTTTGCAAGATTTATGCCGTCAGAAGGTGAAAGGATTGCCGCATCCGCCGCACTTACACCCTCCCGTTCGAGTTTGGCGGGAACCTCCTTGCAGAAATCGATTCCGTCAAGTTCGTTGTAGAGAGAGAGTACTACTTTGGCGTCGGCAAAAATAGGGTCAGTATTGTAAACAGTTTTCAGGAATACAGGAAGAAAATGTGAAATCCACCCCTGGCAGTGGACGATGTCCAGCTTCCATCTGAGTTTCTTGACGGTTTCGAGCACCCCTCTGGCGAAGAAGATTGCGCGTTCGTCGTTGTCCGGGAAAAATTTTCCTTCAGAATCCGAGTAAAGTGCCTTGCGGTGGAAATAATCCTCGTTGTCTATGAAATAAACCTGCATCCTGGCTGCTGATATGGAAGAGACTTTGATTACCAGCGGACGGTCGAAATCGTTTATGACAAGGTTCATTCCGGAGAGTCGAATGACTTCGTGAAGCTGGTTTCTTCTTTCATTGATAAGGCCGTAGCGGGGCATAAAGGCCCTGATCTCCTTACCGTTTTCCTGAATGCCCTGAGGGAGGAATCTTCCTACGGTGGAGATGTTTGTCTGAGGCATATACGGGAATATCTCAGAACTTACGTAAAGCACTCTTTTTTGTTCTTCCATCATTCAAAGTCATTTTAAGGCAAATTCGTTACAAAGGTAATAATTTTTTTTGATTATCTTTGACGGCAGATTTTACAATGAAGAGCAATAGCAAAATAATAGTCAGAAGAAGACTGATAAGGTCGTATGTGACTTCTGTGATAAGCATAGCGCTTGTCCTGCTGCTGGTGGCATCTGCCGTCATCTTTGTGGCGAACGCAAGGAACATCTCCCGTTATTTCAAGGAAAATATGGCCGTGTCGGTGATTCTCAAGCAGTCAACGCTTGAAAAGGAAGCCAGGGCTCTTGCCTCCGATCTGGCAAAGAAAGATTACGTCAAGGAAAGTCGTTTCATCTCAAAGGAGGAGGGCGCAAAGGAGATGGAAACTCTCCTGGGAGAGGATTTTCTGGATGTGTTCGAATCGTCGCCGATACCTATGTCGGTGGACCTGCATCTCAATGGCGACGCCATCACGACGGATTCGTTGAATGTCATCAAGAAGAATCTGTTAGAGAACCCGATTGTAGAGGACATAGTGTACCAGGAGAACCTGATTGAGGCGCTCAATGCAAATCTTCAGAGAATCAGTCTGGTCCTTGCCATAATAATAGTTCTGCTGATGATTATTTCGTTCGCGTTGATCAGCAATACTGTCAGACTTAATATCTATGCCCGCCGTTTCACGATACACACGATGAGCCTTGTGGGTGCGAAGCGGTCCTTCATCGCCAGGCCTTTCGTCATACAGGCGGTAATCGAGGGTGCGGTGGCCGGAGGGCTGGCCTGTGGCGTGATTGCCGCGGCAATGTACTGGCTGAGCAGAGATTCTGAGGTGCTCAACGCCATACTTGACAAACAGATAGTGGCATTGTCGCTTGTCGGTACGGTGATCCTCGGCATCGCGATCTGTGTTCTTTCAACTCTTTTCGTTGTAAACAAAGTGGCATATATATCTAAAGACGATCTATATTATTGATTTGTTATGGGTAATTTTTCTCTTCCTTCAAAAAACGTCAAGTTGATTCTGGCCGGACTGGTTGCTATGGTGCTGGGATATGTGCTGATGATCGGCGGGGGCTCTGACGATCCGAATGTGTTCAATCCTGAAATGTTCAATTTCAGAAGGCTTGTCATCTCCCCTCTTTTTGTCATTGCAGGCATTGTAGTGATTATCGTTGCAATTATGAAGACCCCGAAGAAGGAAGAGGTGGAAAATAATCAAAAATGAGTTCTATCGAAGCAATAATCCTTGGTTTGATCCAAGGCCTTACAGAATTTCTTCCGGTCAGCAGCAGCGGTCACCTTACCATAGCCAAAGCTCTTTTCGGGATTGAAACTTCAGATCTGAGTTTTGAAATAGCCGTTCATGCAGCGACAGTCCTGGCTACTGTCGTGGTATTCCGCAAAGAGATATTGCGTCTGCTGCAGGGCCTTTTCAAATTCAAATACAACGACGAAACGAAATACATTCTCATGATATGCGTTTCGATGATTCCGGTATTTGTTGTGGGGATGTTCTTCAAGGATT
This sequence comes from Candidatus Cacconaster equi, assembly GCA_018065895.1. Lineage (GTDB taxonomy): Bacteria > Bacteroidota > Bacteroidia > Bacteroidales > UBA932 > Cacconaster > Cacconaster equi. Next base: position 65,908 of record JAGHSK010000017.1, on the reverse strand, counting down.
ATGTCGAGGATCTGTTCGGCAGCGGGCTGATCATTGTTGCGATAGGCCTTTCCATTACGGCATGTCTGTTGTTTCTTTCCGACCATATCGGCAGAAGGAATAAGGAGATTTCATTCAAGTCTGCCTTCTGGATGGGTGTCGCTCAGGCTGTAGCCGTGATTCCCGGCCTTTCCAGAAGCGGCTCAACAATCGCCACTGGGTTGATGTGCGGTGTAAGGAAAGAGAGCGTGGCTCAATTTTCTTTCCTTATGGTTATGGTCCCTATTCTCGGAGAGGCATTCCTGGACCTTGTCGGAGGAGATGCAGCCGATAGCCTTGTCGGAGGCAGCCAGTTGTTGTTGGGATTCGTTTCCGCATTCATTTCCGGGCTCTTTGCGTGCAAGTTCATGATTGCGATTGTCCGCAGGGCGAAACTCAAATGGTTCGCGATTTATTGCTGTATTGCCGCAATAGCTTGTCTGGTAATAGCATTCGTCTGATATGCCGACGGTTCCCGGTAGATATTATTTTGTCTCAGACGTGCATCTTGGCGCTTCCGGCGACACGGAAGGCTGCCGGGAGAGGTTGTTTGTGGATTTTCTCAAATCCCTTCCGGAGAATACTGCCGGGTTGTTTCTTCTTGGCGATATCTTTGATTTCTGGGTGGAGTACAGGGATGTCGTGCCTCGTGGTTTCACACGCGTGTTCGGAGAGTTGGCGAGGCTCTCGGACAGTGGCTGCAAAATCTGGTTTTTCAAAGGAAACCACGATTATTGGGTGACTGATTATTTCAGGAAGGAGTTGGGAATAACGGTGGTGGATGAGCCTTATGAAATCGTTGACCTTTTCGGAAAACGGTTCTGCATAGGACACGGCGATTCTCTCAACTGCAGTGATTGGAAGGCACGCCTTGTTTTCAGAATGTTCAGAAACAAATTCCTGATAGCCGTCCTGAAGGCGTTGCCAACGCATTGTATATTCAAATTTGCACGATGGTGGTCCTCAAAGAGCCGAAAATCAGCAGACGGATACAAATTTGACGTGACGGAATCCGACATAAAGGCCTTTGCGGAAAATTTCGGGCGGAGCGAAGATATAGATTATTTCATCTTCGGACATTTCCACACACCATCCTGCACCGTCCTTGAATGCGGCGCCAGCCTCTATCTTCTAGGTGATTGGGCGACCTTAGCCAATTCCCTGTACTTTTCAGGGAATGGAATCACCGGTCTGGGCTTTCCGAACAGCCAGATATAGAAACTGTCAAATTCGCCTTTCTGCCATATTACAACCAGCTCTTCCAAATCTTTATCCTGGTTGAATTTGTCGTATGGTTGCTTGAGACTGCCCTTGAACAGTCGCGCGACCCCCTGCCAGAATCCGGCAGTGCCTCCGCCCAGATATCTCTTTATTATGTAGTAAGGCGTGAGTCCGCACTCCCTGTCGATGAGGCGTATCATCATCAGCCCCTGCTTGAGGGTGAGTTTCCTTAGAAGCGGCTCGAAATCATTGAGAAGATCTTCCTTGAGCTTGTTCAGATATTTGTCCTGCTGTCTGCTGGAGTAGTTCCTTGCGAGAAATATGCTGTCCGTCTCCTTTATTTTGGCGCTCACAAAAAGGGCATAAGGATAGGCTTTGCTGAAATTATGAACCCTCTGAGCATATCTGCGCCAGTCCCGGCGTTTCATATACTGCTTCGGGTGAATCACCGCAGGAGGTATTTCATCCACCAGCAGAGTGTCGTTGCCTACAATCTCATAGTTCATGATAGACCTTTTCTTGGGCGTGCCCGTTTGTGCGGAAACGTCCTGAAACAGCCCCAGAATGCATACGGCGGCGAGTGCAAGAAATGGACCTGTGATTCTCATACGGGGCAAAGTTAGGTACTTTTGCCGATTTTTGTTATCTTTACCGATCATTTTTGAAAAAGGAATATAAATGTTCGATGTCACCACTTTCACTCCATGGGTCCTCTTTTCGGACTTGGGAATAATAATGGGCCTTCTGCTGATAGGCAAACTCATAAGGGCCAAGGTAAAATTGATTCAAAGACTGTTTATTCCACCGAGTATGATAGCTGGCGTTCTTGGCCTTGCTTTCGGCCCGAACGGGCTTGGATGGCTCCCTATGTCAAGTTCGATATCAGTCTATCCCGCCGTTCTGATAGCGATGGTTTTCGGTGCACTTCCTCTTTCCGCACCTTCCTTCAAGATGAAGGAGGTTGCTGGCAGAGTAGGGCCGATGTGGGCATATTCCCAGTTCGGAATGCTTTTCCAATGGGCACTGATGGGAATTTTCGGCCTTCTTGTGATGAAGGCTATCTGGCCGAACCTTAATGACGCTTTTGGCGTGATGCTCCCTACAGGGTTCTATGGCGGCCACGGCACTGCTGCTGCTATCGGTACTGCTTTTGACGGATTAGGATGGGATGAAGCAGGCAGCCTCGGTATGACTACGGCTACAATCGGTGTCATTCTTGCAATTGTCGGAGGATTGGTGTTCATTAAAATGGCTGCAAAAAACAAACAGACATCGTACATAACGGATTTCGGGGATCTGCCGGATGAACTTCGCAGCGGTCTCCTTCCTGAAGAGAAAAGGGATCCTCTGGGAACTGCAACCACTTCGCCCATTTCGATTGATTCCCTCACGTTCCATTTCGCCCTTGTGATTGTAGCTGCTTTCGGAGGGTATATGTTCAGCAAGGGAGTCAAGATGCTTGCACCGGAGCTTGAACTTCCTGTCTTCAGTTGCGCGTTCGTTGTGGGCCTGATATTGAAGATCATCTTCAATAAGACACAGGTTTCGAAATATATTGATGGAAAGACGGCCAGCAGCATCAGCAGTTTTTCCACAGATCTGCTGGTTGCCTTCGGAATAGCTTCCATAAAGCTTTCGGTTGTGGTGAAATATGCTGTTCCTCTAGCTGTTCTGTTGGCTGTCGGCATTGTTGTGACAGTCTTTACGGTATTCTATTTCGGGAGGCATCTGTTCAGAAAGGATTGGTTTGAGAAATCCATATTCGCATGGGGGTGGTGGACTGGCACGATGGCAATGGGAATAGCTCTTTTGAGAATAGTTGACCCTAAGATGGCATCGAAGGCTATGGACGATTACGCTTTGGCATATCTGCCGTGCGCCCCGGTTGAAATCATACTGATTTCACTGGTGCCTGTAATGTTTGCCAATGGCAAAGGCTTGGGGATGATGCTCATATGTCTGGCCATATCGGTATTTTTGATAGTTCTGTCAAAATATCTCAAATGGTGGATTCCAAAGGAACAATTGAAAAAATAATATGGGATGAAAAAAGTTTTGCATCTTTTTCTTGTTTGTTCACTCCTGGCGGCAATGGGCTTTATGCCGCAGAGTGATGAAGCTGCTCTTCTGAAAAAGGCCGGGAAGATTCACGACCGAGTGATATCTGTCGATACACATACCGACACTGCATTGGAAATGATCAAACCCGGGAAGAGTCATCAGGAGATTCAGGCTTGTCCGGAAAATTTGAAGGCAGGGCGCGTTGATTGCTGCTTCTATCCGATTTTCGTGGGGCAGAGAGCTTTGACCGATGAGAACCGTGCCAAGTCGTATGATTACGCCATCGCCAGGATGAAGGGGATTCGTGACTATATTGCACAGAATCCTTCCGAGATGGAGGTAGCCTACAGTGTCGCTGACATAGAACGCTGCAAGAAAGAAGGGAAACTGAGTTTCATAATGGGATTGGAAAACGGCTTTCCAATAGGCACTGACATAGGCAAATTGAAGGATTTTTATGATCTGGGAACCCGCATCATTACCTTGTGCCACAATTATCACAATGACATATGTGACTCGTCGCAGGATTCCGTCACAGCATACCACGGGCTGTCGGCGTACGGAAAAGAGGTGGTGAAGGAGATGAACCGTCTCGGCATCCTTGTGGACATATCCCATGCATCGACAGAAACCCTCATTGACTGTATCCAGTACAGCAAAGCGCCTGTAATCGCTTCTCATTCCTGCGTTTATTCATTGAAGGATATCCCACGCAATCTGAAGGATGCGGAGATATATGCGATTGCCGCCAATGGCGGAGTGATACAGGTGACGTCAGGACGTTGGGCCTTGTCCCGCCTGCCTCATCCACAGGTCAATATTTCGGTCTTCTGTGACCATGTCGATTATATAAAGAACCTTGTCGGCCCACAATATGTCGGCATAGGTACAGACTTTGACGGCGGTGGTGGAATGGCTCAGCTGGAGGATGCCTCCAAAATGAAATATATCACTGTCGAACTCCTCCGCAGGGGTTGGACGGAGAAGGAGCTCCGTATGTTCTGGGGCGGCAATATCCTCAGGGTGATGCGCCAGGTTGAAAAGGTGGCAGCTGAAATGAACGCTTCCAAGTAGGTCGAAAATGTCATTTTTACGGGAGTCTTCACTTCCTGTAAGAGACTGATAAATCAGTAGATTAAATACCAAAAATTTTTGTCGAAATATTCGCAAAAGTTTTTGGTATTTGTTTTTTTTGTGTATCTTTGCAACCCTGTCCGGTATGCCCAGAATAGGCTAAAGGACTGATAGTTAAGAACTTAAAAAATAATTTAATTTATAAAGAGATGTTACAACCAAAGAAAACCAAATTTAGAAGACAGCAGAAAGGCCGTATGAAAGGCCTTGCTCACAGAGGTAGTCAGTTGGCTTTTGGATCTTTCGGTATCAAGACCCTTGAAAGCTGCTGGCTGACAGGCCAACAGATTGAGGCCGCCCGTCAGGCTGTAGTTCGTTACATGAAACGTGAAGGTAAGATTTGGATTCGCGTATTCCCTGATAAGCCATACACAAGAAAGCCGGCCGAGGTTCGTATGGGTAAAGGTAAAGGTAATCCTGAAGGTTTCGTTGCTCCTATCACTCCGGGCCGTATGCTCATTGAAGCAGAAGGTGTTCCGATGGAGGTTGCAAAGGAAGCCCTTCGTCTTGGCGCACAGAAACTCCCTGTTTCCACCAAGTTCGTGATCAGAAGAGACTATGTTGAATAATTAGAAGTTTAAGACGATGAAGAAACAAGAATTGAATGAGATGGCCGTAAAGGATTTGCGCGAACGTCTTGAAGTTGAAAAACAGAACTTGAATCGTATGAAGATCAACCATACGATCTCTCCATTAGAAAATACTTCTACCATCAAGAAAGCAAAAGCTGACATCGCCCGTATGATGACAGTTCTCGCCGAGAAAGAAAAACAGAACTAATAATAGAGGTCCTATGGAAAGAAATCTTCGTAAAGAAAGAATCGGGATTGTGGTTAGCAACAAAATGGAAAAATCTATTGTAGTTGCTGTAAAAACTAAAGAGATGCACCCTATTTACGGTAAGTTCGTAAATAAAACCACAAAGTTCGTCGCTCAGGATGAAAACAACGAGTGCGGTGAGGGCGATACCGTCCGCATCATGGAAACCCGTCCGTTGAGCAAGACTAAACGTTGGAGATTAGTAGAAATCGTAGAAAAAGCTAAATAATCATGATACAGCAAGAATCACGTTTGATGGTGGCGGACAATTCAGGAGCAAAGGAGGTTCTTTGCATCCGTGTCCTTGGCGGTACACGCCGTCGTTATGCCAGTGTTGGTGACAAAATCGTTGTTGCCGTAAAGAGTGCTATCCCTGGTGGAAACACTAAGAAAGGTGCAGTTTCAAACGCTGTAGTAGTTCGTACAAAGAAGGAAATCCGTCGTCCCGATGGTTCATACATCCGTTTTGATGACAATGCTTGTGTATTGTTGACAAAAGCTGATGAGGTTGTCGGAACACGTATCTTCGGTCCGGTTGCACGTGAATTGCGTGACAATTATATGAAAATCGTCTCACTTGCCCCGGAAGTACTATAGGAGGTTAGAATCATGACAAAGTTACACATAAAGAAAGGCGATATGGTATATGTAAACGCCGGGAACGACAAGGGAAAGACCGGAAAGGTTCTCGAGGTGCTTACAGAGAAAAGCCGCGCCATTGTTGAGGGAGTCAACATGGTTAGCAAACATACCAAACCAAACGCAAAGAACCCGCAGGGTGGAATCGTTAAACAGGAAGCCGGCATACACGTTTCAAATCTTCAGGTAGTTGACCCTGTCAAGGGTGGTGCCACCAAGATTGGACGCCGTCTCAACGACAAAGGCAAACTTGTACGCTACGCTAAAAAATCAGGTGAGGAGGTTAAATAATGGCAAAGAAAGAAAAAGCACCAGTAGCTCCACAGGGGCCAACAATGGAGCAGATCGGTTATGTTCCTTCTCTTCAGAAGAAATATAAAGAAGAAATCGTTGATAAGCTGATGAAGGAGTTCAAGTACTCAACAGTCATGCAGGTTCCAAAGCTCACCAAGATTACCATCAACCAGGGAATCGGCAGTGCAACTCAGGACAAGAAGCTTATTGATGTCGCTCAGCAGGAACTTACTACCATTACAGGTCAGAAGGCTGTTCAGACCATCTCACGCAAGGATATTTCAAACTTCAAACTCCGTAAGGGAATGCCTATCGGCGTTAAGGTGACTCTCCGTGGTGTGAAGATGTATGAATTCCTCGAAAGACTTATCGCTGTTTCACTCCCTCGAATCAGAGATTTCAAAGGAATCGCTGAGAATTTCGACGGTAGAGGAAATTACACTCTCGGTGTTAAGGAGCAGATCATCTTCCCTGAAATTGATATCGACAAGATTACCAAGGTAATGGGTATGGAGATTACTTTCGTGACCACCGCAACCAAGGACGAAGAGGCTTACGCTCTGCTTCGCGAGTTCGGTCTTCCATTCAAGAACATTAAGCATAACAACTAAGAGATATGGCAAAAGAATCAATGAAGGCACGCGAAGTTAAACGCGCTAAACTTTGTGCCAAATATGCAGAAAAACGCAAAGCTCTCAAAGAGGCTGGTGATTGGGCTGCTCTGGACAAGCTTCCAAAGAATTCCGCACCTTGCCGTCTTCACAACCGCTGCTCACTCACCGGTCGTCCAAAGGGATATATGCGTCATTTCGGCATCAGCCGTATTCAATTCCGTGAGATGGCTTCAAACGGCCTTATCCCGGGCGTGAAGAAAGCAAGCTGGTAGAGTATATACCTATAATAATATAATTAACCAACATTGGATATCGGGCGTCGCGACAGGGCTTTTCCGAGTGATGCCGGGATTCAAAAAAAACTAAAAAAATGACTGATCCAATTGCAGATTACCTGACCAGAGTTCGTAATGCATACCTTGCAGGTCACAAGACTGTCGAGGTTCCTGCTTCGAAGATGAAAGTTGAAATTACCCGCATTCTCCACGAGAAGGGTTATATTTTGGCTTACAAGGTTGTTGAAGGTACCCCTTGCAACACCATCAAGATGGCTCTCAAGTATCATCCTGATACAAAGAAGGCTGCCATCAAGAAAATTATTCGTGTCAGCACTCCGGGTTTGAGGCAGTACACTGACGTGGAGAATCTTCCACGCGTACTCAACGGACTTGGAATTGCTATTCTTTCCACATCAAAAGGCATTATCACTGACAAGGAAGCCAAGACTATGAATGTCGGCGGCGAAGTGATCTGCTACGTTTACTAATTGTTAATAATTAAAAATTTTAAATAATGTCAAGAATTGGAAAATTGCCTGTAAACCTTCCCTCTGGCGTTACTGTTACAGTTAGTGACGACAATGTGGTAAAGGTTAAAGGCCCGAACGGTGAATTGTCACAGAAAGTTGATCCTGATATCAAGGTCACCGTTGAAGGAAATGTTCTCAAAGTAACCCGTCCGACCGACCAGCCACGCCACCGTTCAATGCATGGTCTGTATCGCGCATTGATCCAGAATATGGTAACTGGTGTTTCAGAGGGCTATAGTATTAAACAAGAATTGGTGGGTGTAGGTTTCCGTGTTGAAGTCAAGGACCAGATCGTTATCTTCAACCTCGGTTTCTCACACGATATTCAGTTGATGCTTCCGAAAGAAGTCAAGGCTGAAGCTGAACCTGTTAAGAAGGGACAGAATCCCGTATTGGTAATCAAGAGCGCCGACAAGCAGCTCCTCGGTATGGTTGCTGCCAAGATTCGTTCATTACGCAAACCGGAACCTTACAAAGGCAAAGGTATCAAGTTTGTTGGTGAACAACTTCGTCGTAAGGCTGGTAAGTCAGCTGCTGCTAAATAATAGGAGATTAAGTTATGGCATTGACTAAAACAGAAAGAAGACAGAGAATCCACTACCGTATTCGCAAGGTTGTGAATGGTACTGCAGAAAGACCAAGAATGGTAGTGTTCAGAAGCAACAAGCAGATCTATGTACAGGTCGTTGACGATATTAAAGGTGTAACTCTTTGCTCCGCTTCTTCAAATGACAAAGCTCTTGTTGAGGCTTGCAAAGGTAAAACCGGTATCGAGGCCGCTGCGATCGTCGGAAAGGCAATTGCAGAACGTGCAAATGAAAAAGGCATCTCTACAGTCGCTTTCGACCGCGGAGGTTACCTCTATCACGGAAGAGTTAAAAGTTTGGCAGACGCCGCTCGCGAGGGTGGTCTTAAATTCTAAAGGCTATGGCAGATATCAGTGTAAAGAAAGTAAAAACTACTGATCTTGAGCTTAAGGACAGATTGGTAGCAGTCCAGAGAGTAACCAAGGTTACCAAAGGTGGACGCCACTTCAGTTTTGCAGCTATCGTTGTCGTCGGTGACGAGAATGGTGTAGTAGGTTATGGCCTTGGAAAAGCAAACGAAGTAACTACAGCAATATCAAAAGGCATCGAGGATGCAAAGAAGAACCTCGTGAGAGTTCCTTTGAACAAGAGGACCATTCCTCATGAGCAGGAGTCCAAGTTCGGAGGTGCACGCGTATTCATGAAACCAGCTGCCCCTGGTACAGGAGTGAAGGCCGGTGGTGCAATGCGTGCAGTATTCGAGTCAGTCGGCATCAGCGACGTGCTTGCAAAATCAAAAGGTTCATCAAACCCTCACAACCTTGTGAAGGCTACAGTTGCAGCCCTTACTGAAATGCGTGACGCATACACAGTTGCAGGACTCCGTGGCATTCCTATGAGTAGGGTATTTAACGGTTAGGAGGTATAAGTTATGGCAAAAGTAAAATTGACTCAGATCAAAAGCAGAAGCGGTTCAACACCCCGTCAGGTAGCAAATCTGATTTCACTTGGTCTTCACAGAATGCACCAGACCGTTGAGGTTGAAGTGACCCCTGTAACCAAAGGTATGATTGAAAAAGTTCTTCACCTTGTTAAAGTTGAAGAGGTTAAATAAGGAGGAATAGGCGATGAAACTAAATAATCTTAAACCTGCCGAAGGTTCAGTTGGAAGTGAGAAACGTGTAGGCCGTGGTCCTGGTTCAGGTCATGGCAAGACTGCCTGCCGTGGTAGCAACGGTGCAAAGGCACGTGCCGGATATTCAAAGAAGATTGGTTTTGAAGGAGGTCAGATGCCTATTCAGAGACGTCTTCCTAAGTTCGGATTCCAGAACTATAACAGAGTAGAATACAAAGCAATCAATCTTTCAGTTCTCCAGACTGTCAGCGAGCAGTACAATATCACTGCCATCGACACTGACGTATTGAAGAGTGCAGGTTACGCCAGCAAGAACGATCTGATCAAGATTCTTGGAAACGGCGAACTCACAGCCAAGGTTGATGTAACTGCAGATGCATTTTCTGCATCAGCTATCAAGAAGATCGAGGAGAAGGGCGGTACTGTTAACAAACTTTAACCTTAATCTCTCATGAAAAGATTTTTTCAGACAATAGTCAACATATTCAAGATCGAGGAGCTCCGCAAGAGATTGCTTTATACCTTCGCTTTGATTGTAGTGTACCGTCTGGGCAGCTACATCGTAATCCCTGGTATTGACGCATCCCAGCTTGCCAGCCTCCAGGCGAAGTCTTCAGAAGGCCTGGTAGGTCTGTTGAATATGTTCTCAGGTGGAGCGTTCGGTAACGCATCAATCTTTGCATTGGGTGTTATGCCGTACATCTCCGCATCAATTGTGATTCAGCTTCTCGGCGTATTCGTTCCTTCATTCCAGCGCCTTCAGCGCGAGGGTGAGAGCGGCCGCAGGAAGATGAATCAGTACACACGCTACCTCACAATCCTTATTCTTGCATTGCAGGGACCTGCATACGTAGCAAGCCTTAGAACCACTTTGCCTGCAGAGGCATTCGTAACGACTATGGGCAGCGTATGGTATGGCATCTTCGCAACGCTGATTCTGATTGGCGGTACTATGTTCGTAATGTGGTTGGGTGAAAGAATTACAGACCGCGGCATTGGTAATGGTATTTCCCTGATCATCATGGTGGGTATTATTGCACGTCTCCCACAGGCTTTGCACCTCGAAATCGTTGAGAAACTTAACCAGACAACAGGCGGTCTGCTTATGCTTATCGTCGAGTTGCTGATTCTCTTCCTCGTTTTCGTTGGAACAATCGCTCTTGTTCAGGCTGTAAGAAAGATTCCTGTACAGTATGCCAAACGTATCGTTGGAAACAAACAGTATGGTGGTGTCCGTCAGTACATTCCGTTGAAGATAAATGCAGCGGGCGTTATGCCTATCATCTTCGCGCAGGCACTGATGATCATTCCTATCATGTTTACCAATTTCAGCGCAACAAAGGGTTTGGCTGCAGTATTCAGCAACACCACAGGTTTCTGGTATAACTTCGTCTATGCGATAATGGTTATCGTCTTCACTTATTTCTACACCGCTATTACAGTGAACCCTACCAATATGGCTGAAGAGATGAAGAAGAACGGCGGATTCATTCCTGGCTGCAAGCCTGGCAAGAAGACCGCTGATTATATCGATACTGTAATGTCACGCATTACGCTCCCTGGTTCAATTCTTTTGGCCGTCGTTGCGATTCTGCCTGCCATTGCAAGGCTGCTCGGTGTCAACAACCAGTTCGCTCCATTCTATGGCGGTACATCACTGCTCATCCTTGTGGGCGTTATCCTTGACACTCTTCAGCAAATCGAAAGCCAGTTGCTTATGCGTCACTACGACGGACTTATGAAGACGGGACGTCTCAAAGGCCGTTCGGGTATGTAAAAAACAGACAAGTTCTTTGAAATGATAAGAATCAAGACCGAAGAAGAAATTTCCATTATGCGTGAAAACGCCCTGATGGTGTCAAAGACACTGGCAGAGGTTGGAAAGCATGTGGAACCCGGTATCACTACCAAGGAATTGGACGTGATTGCAGAGAGGTTCATCAGATCTCTCGGTGCGGAACCGGGCTTTTTGGGTTATGAAGGCTATCCTGCGACTTTGTGCACTTCAGTGAATGAGGTTGTGGTTCACGGATTCCCATCTTCCTACAAATTGAAGGAGGGTGATATCCTTTCAGTGGATTGCGGCACGAAGTACAGAGGATTCTACGGCGATTCAGCCTACACTTTTCCTGTAGGAAAGGTGTCGGAGGAGGATCAGGCATTGCTGGATGCCACCAAGGCCTCTCTCTACAAAGGAATTGAACAAGCCGTAGCCGGAGCAAGGATAGGCGATATTGGAGAAGCTGTTCAGAATTATTGCGAGACACGTGGTTTCGGCGTAGTTCGGGAAATGGTAGGTCACGGCATCGGCAAGAATATGCATGAAAGTCCTGAGGTACCAAATTACGGACGTCGCGGGCACGGAGTCAAACTGAAGGAAGGAATGGTTATCTGCATCGAGCCTATGATTACAGCCGGTCGTAAAGAAATCTATCTGGATGACAACGGTTGGGGAATTATCACAGCCGATGGTAAGAAATCAGCTCATTTCGAGTTGACGGTTGCCATCCGCAAGGGAGAGCCTTATGTCTTGTCAACATTTGAATTTATCGAAAACAACAAATAGTCAAAAATTACGGAAAACATATGCCAAAACAGTCAGCTATAGAAAAGGAAGGAACAATCATTGAAGCTTTGTCAAATGCCATGTTCAGAGTGGAGCTTGACAACGGTCACGTGATTATCGCCCACATTTCCGGCAAGATGCGTATGCATTACATCAAGATCCTCCCTGGAGACAAGGTAAGAGTTGAGATGAGTCCGTACGATTCGACAAAAGGAAGAACTTCTTTCAGATACAAATAATAAAACTTACACAAATGAAAGTTAAAACATCCATAAAAAAGCGTAGTGAGGATTGCAAAATCGTTAAACGCAAAGGCCGCTTGTATGTAATTTGCAAGAAGAATCCGAAATTCAAGATGCGCCAGGGATAATTTTTTAATTTGTATAAACAATAAAATAAAAAATATATTATGGCACGTATAGCCGGAGTTGATTTACCAAACAACAAACGTGGAGAGATAGGTTCGACCTATATCTTCGGTATCGGTCGCAGTTCTGCAAGCAAGATCCTTGCTGACCTCAACATTGATCCTAACATCAAGGTTAAGGATTGGAACGATGATCAGATTTCTGCAATCCGTGGTAAGATTGCCAATGAATTCAAAATCGAAGGTGAACTTCGTTCAGCAGTTCAGATGAACATCAAGAGATTGATGGATGTGGGCTGCTATAGAGGAATCCGCCATCGTCTCGGCCTTCCAGTTCGCGGACAGAGCACCAAGAACAATGCACGTACCCGCAAGGGACGCAAGAAGACTGTAGCTAACAAGAAGAAAGCAACTAAATAAGGGATTTAGATTATGGCAAAGAAAACTACAACAAGTAAGAAGAGAGTTGTTAAGGTTGACGCTTATGGTCAGGCCCATATTTCGTCGACTTTCAACAATGTCATTGTAACTCTGACAAACAGCAATGGTCAGGTAATCAGCTGGTCATCTGCAGGTAAGATGGGCTTCAGAGGTTCAAAGAAGAACACTCCGTATGCTGCCCAGGTTGCTGCGGCAGACTGCGCGAAGGTTGCTTATGACCTTGGTCTGCGTAAGATCAAAGCATACGTGAAAGGTCCGGGAGCAGGTCGTGAATCAGCTATCCGTACAATTCACGGAGCAGGCATCGAGGTTACTGAAATTATCGATGTAACTCCATTACCACACAATGGTTGCCGTCCAAAGGGTCGCCGTAGAGTATAACGTATTTAAATGATTTAGATTATGGCAAGATATACTGGTCCAAAAACTAAAATAGCCCGTAAATTCGGTGAGCCAATCTACGGTCCTGATAGATATTTTGAAAAGAGAAGCTATCCTCCAGGACAGCACGGCTTGGCAAAGAAGCGCAAGAAAGTCTCTGAGTATGGTACTCAGCTTGCTGAAAAGCAGAAAGTGAAATACACTTACGGAGTACTTGAGAGACAGTTCCGCAATCTTTACGGAAAGGCAAGCAGAATGAAAGGACGTACAGGTGAAAACCTTATCATGCTCCTTGAATCACGCCTTGACAATATCGTTTACCGTCTTGGAATCGCTCCTACAAGAGCTGCTGCAAGACAGCTTGTGTCACACTGCCACATCACCCTTGACGGTGAAGTATGCAATGTCCCTTCAACAATTGTCCGCGTTGGCCAGCTGGTCGGTGTACGTGAGCGCTCAAAGAGCCTTGAGGTAGTTCAGAACAGCCTCAACAATGGCGCAAACAAGTACTCTTGGTTTGAATGGGATGCAGCAAAGTGCACAGGTAAGTTCGCTTCTCTCCCTGAGCGTTCAGAGGTTCCTGAAACAATCAATGAACAGCTTATCGTCGAGTTGTACTCTAAGTAGAATTAACTTGCTTTTAACACTAATAAAACTGAAATTAAAATGGCAATTTTAGCATTTCAAAAACCCGATAAGGTAATAATGCTTGATTCAACCGAAACCTTCGGACGTTTCGAATTCCGCCCTCTTGAGCCGGGATACGGTATCACCATCGGTAACGCGTTGCGTCGAATATTGTTGTCTTCATTGGAGGGGTTTGCCATTAATTCAATCCGCATCGATGGCGTCTCTCACGAGTTCGACACTATCCATGGTGTGATTGAAAGTGTCGTTGACATCATCCTTAATCTGAAACAGGTCCGTTTCAAGAGAATGATTGACGGTGTTGACGGTGAAGTGGTAAACATCACAATTAGTGGTAAGCAAGAATTTACTGCTGAAGACATTTCCAAGAGTCTTTCTTCATTCAAAGTCCTCAATCCTGAACTTCACATCTGCTCAATGGAGCCTACAGTGAAGCTGAATATGGAATTGAAGATTGGAAAGGGAAGGGGCTACGTTCCTTCAACAGAGAACATCGTTGAATCCGCTTCAATTGATACTATCGCAATCGACTCAATATATACTCCTATCAAGAATGTGAAGTATTCCGTTGAGCCTTGCCGTGTAGAGCAGAAGACAGACTATGAACAACTGAATCTTGAAATCACCACTGATGGTTCAATCCATCCAAAGGAGGCTTTGAAAGAAGCTGCCAAGATTCTGATCCACCATTTCATGTTGTTCTCAGATGAGAAGATAACTCTTGAAACTCCAGTTGAGGTTGAAAGCAAAGAGCTTGATGAAGAATCGCTCAGAATGCGTCATCTCCTTCTAACCAAACTTTCTGATATGGAGCTCTCCGTAAGAGCGCTTAACTGCTTGAAAGCCGCTGATATCGAAACGTTTGCAGACCTTGTTTCACACCAGAGATCCGAGCTGATGAAGTTCCGCAATTTCGGTAAGAAATCATTGAATGAGATTGACAGCATCGTTGAAAGACTCAAATTGAGTTTCGGCATGGACATTACTAAGTATAACATCGAACAAAAACCACAGAAAGATCATGAGGCATAATAGATCAATTAATCACTTGGGACGTCAGAGTGGTCACCGCAAAGCCCTTATGGCTAACCTTGCAGCATCTCTCATCCTTCACAAGAAGATTGAGACAACTCTTGCAAAGGCCAAGGCTCTGAGAACTTATGTTGAGCCGCTCATCACCAAGTCAAAAGAAGATACAACACATTCACGCCGTGTCGTATTCAGCTATCTCAAGCAGAAAGAGGCTGTCAGCGAGCTTTTCCGCGTAGTCGCTCCGAAAATCGCAGACCGCAAGGGTGGATATACCCGTATCGTGAAGAACGGATTCCGCGAGGGTGATGCTGCAGAAATGGCAATTATGGAACTTGTTGATTTCAACGCAAGTGTTGTAGCTCCTAAAGAGGTTGCTGCCAAGAAACCTGCTACCCGCCGTAGCACAAAGAAGGCTGCAGCTCCAGCTGCTGAGGGTGAGGCAAAGGCTGAGGCTCCTGCAAAGAAAGCTCCTGCAAAGAAAGCCGCTGCTCCAAAAGCAACAGGTAAGGTATCTTCAAAGGCTGCTCCTGCAAAGAAGGTTCAGGCTCCTCGTAAAACCGGTAACTAATCGTTTTTACATACGAAAAAAGATGGAAGTCAGTTTCTGGCTTCCATCTTTTTTTACAAGGTATAAAGTGGTCAATCGCATATTACGGTTAATGATTCCGTATGACCCCGGTACTCTTTTGCGTACAGGCATTCGACTTGTGCGATGCCACTTGTGAATGTGCCTTCCTGAGATACAAAGAACCGCTCCTCTATGGTAGTGGTTTCTTCGGGAAGCAGTTCCCAGTAGTATCTGGTTTCAGATTCCCGCACATCGCGGTAGAATCCGTTCCAATTGTAGAAAGAAAGTTCATCTTTAGGGTAGAAGGCAGCAGGACGCATTGCAGTCATCTGTACGAACGACCTGTTCTCACTGTTTTTCAGAGTATAGCGTGCTATGATCTGGTCACCGGCATTCAGATGGTCTCCTTCCTCCAGCATCTTCCCGTCGGAGACTCGGATGAAGCTGCGCTGAACGTCTATCTCATTGGATGAGGCGGTGACGTTTCCGAGTTTTGTGGTATAACTGCAATATACTGCTCCGAATCGCATATCTTTTGCATTGCCGCTTATCAGGGCATGCACGGCATCTGCCGTCGCTACAGAGTTTTCCCAGGCTTGATTGTGCTTTTGAAGAAGGAGCCACTGCGCCAGAGCGTCAGCCAATTTCCTGTTGCCAAGGTGGGAGAACAGTTCCATCAATTGAGAGTGGGCGTATATTTCATTGTTCATCAGCCCGCGGAAAGGCTTCACAGCATTAGGAAAGTAGCATCCGGCAGAAGGATTTACGACGGCATAGTCCTCAAGAGATGCTGCGATGGCGGAAATCCTCTTCTTGAAGGAACGGTCACCATATGCTGTTGCCTCACATCTTGACAATGTGCGGCAAAGCTGGGCTTTCTGAAGGATTGAAATATCCTGCCATCCATCAGAGGTGCCTTCCAGAAATGCACGGAAGCCTTTTTCTGCTTCATCGGAAAATGGAATGTCCAACCATAGGCTGCGCACTGCCATCATCCGTATCATCGCGAAGTAGGATGGGGATTTGACAGCATTGCACTTTTGGATACGCGAATCAATATATTTAACCGCATCTGCTACGATTTTGCGTTCCTTTCCATCGGGAGAGATTGCACCGAGTTCCCTCAACTGCCCGAGCTTTTCAAGAATGTACATGGTCGTGTTTTCGCTTGAAGGCATTCCGGCAAACCAGCAGAAACCACCGTCACTCTTTTGCAATTCAGACATCCTGGCAAAAGCCTGGCTTCTGAACAGGGTGTCGGCCGCTTCGTTGAACACTTTCGCTCTTGTCAGGCAGATGTATAACTGGTTCATCCATTCTATGGCATTGTCATCTTCTGGTCTGGCCGCCTCGTGAAGAGATTCCTTGACTGCACTTAAAGTCGAGTACTCCGCTCGTGTAAATACGGGATGATACCTTCCTAATCTCTCCTTAAGCTCTTTTTCGCACGTGTTGAAATCCTTTCCTTTGCCGAAGATGAATGATGATGATTCTGTGATTGTCACTTCGTCTGGCTCAACGATAATGCTGTTGATTTCACCATCGGAGATATTTCCGGCCGAGCAGGTGATTTTAACGTCAATCTTCCTGGCTTGAGGTATCTTGATGTTCCAGGACACTTCGCCTTGCTCATTCGAAAGCAAAGTGACTTTACGAGGTGTGATGTCTTTGTCTGTCAAATGATTTCCAAGCTCATCGGTAATTGTGATGCGGGCCTCTCCCTTTACCTGTTTGTCGGTAAGATTGACAATTTTGGCTTTGAGGGTGATATTGTCGCCCTCGCGCACAAACAGAGGAAGGTTAGGAATGACCATCAACGGTTTCTGCACGATAAAGGAAGCTTCTGCATTCCCGACAAGCAGTTCTTTCGTGTGGGACATGGCGAGAATGCGGAATGTACCGAGCAGCCCGTTTGTTGTGTATTCAACGGTAGCCGTGGTGTCCTTTCCTGTGCGCAGGTGAGGGAAGAATCCGATTGTCTCCCCGAAATCGGAGCGGAAATCGGCCACTTCGTCTGCGGCTTCCATATTGTACCCGGCTACTTTGACATTTGAGGCCATTGCCTTTGTCATCCGAATGTATGGAAGACCACCGGTTGTGGTGATTGTCTGTGGTGTGGATTTTCCGCTGAATGGCAGAAGAGGTACAAAGGCAAAACTGTTCCGCCTGAAACGGTCGGTGGTGATATCAAAAATGGAGAGAGCGATTTCAGATTCGGGAACAGAGGAAATTATCAGTTTTTCCTTATTTCCGGGAGCTGTCCTGTCTCTCAGATATATAAGATTCAGACTTGCCGAAGTGGCTTGAGGATTTGTGAAAATATATTCCTTCTCGATTTTCCTGCCGTTGCGGAATCCCAGTAGCGAAACATTCACAGCTGTCCCATACTGCTTGAGGAAAGGCAGTCTTATATGCCTGAGCTCGTTTTTGAGATGGATTACCTCATGGTGGAGGACATTGTGTCCGTCGAGAATCTCCATATTGAGGTAAAGATCATCTTCGGATGTTCCCAGCAGAAAATCAATCGAACCTTCTGTCCTGACCGGGCAGTAGAAGAAATCGGTTTTTATAGGAAGGACTCTGTCGGCAGTGCTTATCAGAAGAATTTCCTGTTCAGTGGACAGCTCTTTCCCGCGGAAGAGGGCCTGTACCTTTATTTTGTATATGCCGGATGGCATATCGGCAAATGGCATGAAAACCTGCTTGTTTCCGGAAAAAGTGTCCTTGCGGTATAGTCTTTCTCCGTAATACAGACAATACGTTCCTGAAAGTTCAACAGGTTTTCCGTTAAGCGCAGTTGCGTTTATTGTGTATCCACTGACGCTGTCTTTATCAACGATCAGCGTATTTTCGTGCATTTCTTTGCCATCAATACTGATGTTCAGATCGATGGGGATATCTGATATGGGAATCGAAACGGAGCCCCCATGGGTCTCTCCCTGCGGATCCGAAGCTGTCACCGATATCACATATGAGGCTGAAAGAAAGTCGTCTTCCGGGGCATCTGCCGGTCGTTTTGCTGCAAAGTTTATACTGAAATGCCCTTCATTGTCTGAAATTGTCTCACCACTGGCAATTGAATCCTGGGCAAGATGGAAATATCGCCCTGCTCTCGGATAGCTCCTGCGGGTGATGGAATATTTGATTTTTGCCCCGGCTACCGGGAACCCTGCATAATTGCTTACGCTGCCCTTTTGAGAAATTATGTCACCAAAGCAGAAAATGTCTGACGGTTGTTCGAAACTGATTGTAAAAGAGGGCCTCTTATAACTTTCAACTCTTACAGAAGTGGAGCTTTCTCCTTTGACTTCAAGGAAATAGGTGCCGTTTTTTGCACTTTCCGGAAGGACGAATGCACCACTGGCAGATCCGAAATCATTTGTCATCAGATTCATGGTGCTCACAGGCTTGGCATCGGAACTGTGCCTCAATGAGACCTCCACAGGCCGGTTTTCCGACACTTTGCCTTGAATGCCGTTGCCCGAATAGCAGATTACCTTGAAAAAGATGGAGTCGGAAGGCTTGTACAATGTGCGGTCCGTCAGCAGAAATGACTGGCTGTGCTGAGGATCTGCATTCCTTTCTTCGGCGCCTGTCCGCCACCAATAAGGGAGGTTCATTGCCGGGGATCCGTGATCCTCCGGCAATTCAAGCTTTACGCGGAGGTTTTCGTCTTTTTCAAGACTTTCTTCCATAGCGGCCGGTGTGAAGCCGTCAAGGGAGTATTGCCGTGAGGAGGTTCCGTTTATAAAGGAGAACCCGTCTTCTCCGTTGAACCTGCCTTCTGTGAAAAAGGAGGCTTGTATCGTATCGAAAGGCTTGCCTGTGGTGAGGTCTGCGGCGAATATCTCCAACTCCCCATTCCGTTTTCTGATGGCTCCGGCGATGTTGCTCGCATTGGCCGGGACAAACTCGTCGCATCCTTCTGAGGCGAGATGGATCAGATAGTTGGCAGCTTCCGGCAGGAGTATGGGAATCTCACTTCTCTCGCTGATGGCGAACTCGTTTTTCAATTTGGAGAAGGTGCTTGACGAAACGAGTCTTGCATTTTTCTTGAGGCTTCTGACTATCTCGGAACTCTGTCCGCCGGAAAACAGGATTCCCTCGTCAAGCCTGTACAGTGACACATCTATTTTACCAATGTTTCTTGTCGTGACTTGCAGGATTGCATTTCCTCCGGGAGCGGTCTGTCCGGGAGTACTGCTGCTCAGCTCTTTTGCATCAAGCCAATCGGTCTCCTGCTTCAGCAGGGAAGCATATCTTGTTCCGGAGGCCTTCGCCAAAAGGCCCAGATATTCTTTCCTCAGAAGAATCCAATCTTCTCCCCTGGCGTTTTCTCCTTTTTGAAGGATTTCGGAGCGGTGCCTTTTCGCCCTTTCATACAGAAGTATGATTTCGCGCTTGTGCCCACTGTATTTTTCAATGTTGGCGTCAAGGTTGTCGAAGAGTTTCTTTTTTGCCGAAGAGTATTCGGGATACAGGACGTTCGCCTCTTTCCAATTGAATGAAGAAATGCAGGCATACAACTCCTCAGTGATGTAGATTTTTTCCAGTTCATCACCCCTGTCGGAGGCTATCTTTTCCAGTTGTTTCAGATATATCGTCGCTGTTTGTGGCTTTCCTTCTTTTTCGGCTTTCTCAACCTTTTTCCACAACTGAGTTTCATTCTGAGCGTTCAGGATTGTTGCAGAAGCCAGCAAGGCAACGATAAATGATATGGTTTTTATGCTCGGATTCATTGTACTGACGTTTTCCTGTCGAAATTACGAAAATTATACCAAAAACAACAAAAGCCGGCAGGGCGCCGGCTTTTGAATATGATGAACGGATTTGTTATTTGTTTTGGGAAGCCGTCGGCTCGTGTCTGTATTTGAAGCATATTGCAAAGAGAATGAAGAGCACCAGTGCATATGCTGCGAAAATAAACCAGGCTTTATCCCACCCTGCAATCAAGGCTTCTCCTTCGAGACCGAGAGTGCATTTGTTGACCACAGCCTGTGCTGCGAGTGTTCCGATAGCCGGGCCGATACCATTGGTCATCATAATGAACAGACCCTGGGCGCTGTTGCGGATAGAGGTGTTGGTCGTAGTATCCACGAAAAGGGATCCTGAAATGTTGAAAAAGTCGAAAGCCACGCCATATACTATCATTGAGAGTACGAAGAGCCATACCCCGTTACCAGGGTTTCCGAGTCCGAAGAATGCGAAGCGGAGTACCCAGGCAAACATTGCTATCAGCATCACCTTCTTGATTCCGAATTTGCGCAGGCAGAAAGGAATCATAAGGATACACAGTGTCTCAGATACCTGGGAGAGGGAGATGAGCATATTCGAGTGCTTGACTCCAAAAGTCCCGGCATATTGAGGAATTCCGTCAAATGAAGCAAGGAAAGGATTTGCAAAGCTGTTGGTTATCTGAAGAGCTATGCCGAGGAGCATGGAGAAGATGAAGAAAACAGCCATTTTGGAATCCTTGAAGAGGGTGAAGGCACGAAGGCCCATCGCATCGACAAGCGACTTCTTTTCTGCATTCCTGTTGATTGGGCAAGACGGCATCGTCAAGGCGTAAACTGCGAGAACGAGGCTGAATGCTCCGGAGGCGATGTACTGCATCGCACTATTCTGGAATCCCGTCAGGTCGACGAACCACATCGAGCAGATGAATCCGATTGTGCCGAATACGCGGATAGGAGGAAAATCCTTCACTGTGTCCATCTGCACGCTGTCAAGTGCGCAATATGATACAGAATAGGCAAGGGCCAGCGTAGGCATGAAGAAGGCTACGCTGAGTGAGTACAACGTGAATATTGTGCCGAACTGCACAGCATCACCTGCAGCCTGTCCGTAGCAGCCGGCTGCAATCAGGAAAGCTCCAGCGAGGAGATGGCACAGACTGAGAACTTTCTGTGCCGGGATCCACTTGTCGGCAACGATGCCTATGAGTGCTGGCATGAAGATGGAAACGATGCCTTGAATCGAGTAGAACCATCCGATTTGCGGACCGAGATTGACACTGGCCAGATAGCGGCCCTGTGATGTGAGGTAAGCTCCCCAGACAGCGAATTCCAGGAAGTTCATGATGATGAGACGCAGCCTCATCTGCTTTTGTTGAGTTGTCGCCATTTATGTAGTTGTTTCTATTTTGGAGCAATTTTATATAACAGGAATGCAATCAGAGCAAATACTATGTTCGGAAGCCAGATGGCAAGAACTACCGGCAAAGTGTCAGTCAGTACGAACATTTGGCTGAAACGCATGAAAAGAATGTATATGAAGCTTAAGGCTAGTCCGATACCGATATTGATGCCTAATCCTCCGCGCTTCTTCCTGGATGACAGCGAAACGGCTATGACAGAAAGGATGAATGCCGAGAATGGCATTGCGATGCGGTTATGCTTCTCTATCAAAGACAATTTGATGGCGGAATCCCCACGCATCTTCTGAAGTTTGATATACTTGTTCAACTGCCTCTGAGAGATGGATTCCACATAGTTCTTCCTTCTGTAGAAGTCATCTGCAACCAGGTTTATGACCGTATCCTTTACAGGTGCAATCTCCACGGTTTCGCTTTCTCCGTAGAAATCCCTTTCAAAATAGTTGTTGAGTTTCCATCCGTTGAAAGTAGTGTCCCAGGCGGCAGATTCCGCTGAAATCTTCGAAACGAGTTCATTGTCCTCTATCTTCTCGATCGTGAACTTGTATGAGGTATTGCTCCAGGTGCTGAACTGTTCGACATAAACGAATTCTCCTGGAGCAACCTGATAGTGGATGTTCCGTTGGCTGCTGACCGCGTCCTTCTGTCTTACATATTTGTTTTCAAAGTCCAGACGCACCTTGTTCGCCGGAGGAATCACAACCATCCCCAGAAACATCGTGAAAGCCGCGATGAAGGCGGCTGAAGCCATATAAGGCGCCAGAATGCGTTTCATGCTGATGCCTCCGGAGAGCATTGCGATGATTTCACTGTTCTGGGCGAGTTTTGACGTGAAGAAGATGGCTGAGATGAACACGAACAATGGACAGAAACTGTTGAGGATCCAAGGAATGAAACCGCAGTAATAGTCGAAGATTATACCGTCAATCGGGGCCTGGTGGTCCACGAACTTCTCGATTTTTTCACTGATGTCAAAGATAATGATGATTACCACTGCGATGAGAATCGTGAAGAAGTATGTTCCGATGTACTTCTTGATAATGTACCAGTCAAGTATTTTGATCTTGTTGTTTTTCATCGCTTATAACTTGACATCCAGTTTTTTTACCATAACGTCTTTCCATTGTTTGAAATCTCCTGCTGCAATGTGCTCGCGTGCCTGTTCCATCAGGTGAAGGTAGAATGCGAGGTTGTGCTGGCTGGCGATCTGTGCCGCAAGCATCTCTCCGGAAATGAACAGATGCCTCAGGTATGCTTTCGTGTAGCAGTGGTCGACAAATGAGGTGCCATTCTCATCAAGAAGGCTGAAATCGTCCGCCCATTTGCGGTTCCTGATGTGGATCGTGCCTTCGCTGGTGAAGAGCATTGCATTGCGCCCGTTCCTGGTCGGCATCACGCAGTCAAACATATCCACTCCTCTTGCGATTGCCTCCAAAAGGTTGGACGGAGTTCCGACTCCCATCAGATATCTCGGCTTGTCCTGAGGGAGAATCGGGTGTACGAGTTCAATCATCTCATACATTTTCTCGACAGGCTCTCCGACAGCCAATCCTCCTATTGCATATCCTTCTCTGTCAAGAGAAGCGACATGCTCTGCCGCGGCCCGGCGCAAATCAGGATATACACATCCCTGTACAATCGGGAAAAAAGTTTGGTCATAACCATACAGAGGCTCTGTCTGGTCGAAACGATTTATGCAGCGTTCAAGCCATTTCTGGGTGAGACGGAGGGATTTTTCGGCATATTTGTATTCGGCGTCTCCAGGACAGCATTCATCCAGGGCCATAATTATATCCGCGCCGATTATGCGTTGCGTATCGACATTGTTCTCTGGAGTGAACATATGCCGTGAGCCGTCAATATGACTTTGAAAAATGCACCCGTCCTCCGTAATCTTACGGCTCTGCGCCAGAGAAAATACTTGAAATCCTCCGCTGTCAGTCAGAATGGGACGATCCCATGAGGTGAATTTATGAAGCCCGCCGGCTTTCTGCAGAATGTCAAGTCCGGGACGCAGGTAAAGATGATAGGTGTTGCCGAGTATGATCTGCGCCTTTATGTCTTCACGCAAATCCTTGTGATAAACGCCTTTTACCGAGCCTACGGTACCGACAGGCATGAATATGGGCGTATGTATCGTCCCGTGGTCTGTCTGTATCAAGCCAAGCCTGGCATTTGAATCTCTGTCTTTACCCAGCAGCGTGAATTTCATAACTTACAAAGATAGTAAAAATCTCATAGTTGGAAATCCACGATTATAGGCCTGTGGTCTGAAGGGTGCCAGAAGTTGGAAAGATGCTTGGGGTCTCTTACCGGCTCCGTATAGGAATCATAGACAATCCTTGCATCTACAACCTTGTCGTTGAGGGCAGGTGTGAGATATACAAAATCGATACGGCTTTGTCCGTGCATCGAAGTGAAGAATTTCCCGGGATTGAAATCTTTGACCACATCGATGTAAGGGGTGTTGTTGAGAATAAAGTCGTGGACGAGAAGCCTGGTGTCATTGTCCGCATACTTGTAAAGGTCATTATCCAGTCGTGAACGGGCATTATGGTCACCCATCATCATCCAGAATTCCCCAGCCGCATCGGGATGGGTAAGAACCGTGTGGTTGCAGATATATTCTATCTCCATTCTCCTGTACAGGTCACCTTCGTTCCTTCCTTTGCTGGCCTCTTTGTCATTCACCCGGTAACCCCATTTCTGAGGCCAGGTATGGAGAGTTACGACGTTGATTTTCTTGCCGTTCACATCAACTTGCGCCCATCCTGCCCCGTGCGTCACAACGCTGTCAGGTTCTGCTCCGACAATCCGTTCAATGTTCTCAATAGGATATTTTGACGTGATGACCTGCGGGTAGTCGTCACGGTGGCCACCTACATAAATGTAGTTGTGTCCGTAACGGGAGGCAAGTTCATTCCATCCGTCAACAAGGAACCGCTCCTCAGGTTTCATGTTGTCGGCAGTTCCGCTATAGTATATCGACTGTGCTTCACACCATACGCAGATGTCGGGATTCTGTTCCTGAACCCAGGATACGAATCTGTCGTAATTGTCATCCTGCCCGTCCCACATTCCGTTTTGTATATTCCAATAAAGAAGTCTCAGGTTCTTGTATCCGCACAATGAAGCAAAATATTCCCTCAACTCCTCCCATTTGTAATATGGTCCTCTGTACGTCGGCAATTCCGGAATTACAGTTTCCATATCGTTCCGGATGAGCTTTACCAGAATGTCGTTTTTGCTGTTGCGATAGAATATCAGTTGAAGATTGGATGCCATAGGCATCATTTCAAAAATGAAAGCACCGTTTTCCTCGGAAGTTTCAGTCATGTTCAAAGGCTTCTCAAGCCCTTTTATCCTGATGAGGTTGAGTAGCGGAAGAAGCCCGGAATCGTGCCCGAAACGAAGGTCTGCGGCCCTGTTGTTGCCTCTAATTGCCGCGTCGGCCTTTTCGATGATGTCTCTCAGAATGACCTGTCCGGTTTCGTCCGTCCGGCTGTTGTTCTCAATGGTGAAGCCCATGCTGTTGTTGTGGTCCATATTGGCGCATCTCCACAGTTGGAAAAGTTCACTGTCAGAAAAATAAGAGAAAATGTCATGGAGGTTCTCATCAAGGCACTGGGTGATGCAGGCTTCCGAGAAGAGATGGAAGCAGAAGTGGGCAGGATCGTATGGCCCGAAATACCTTGCAGCTTCATCCGGTTTGTTGAACCATGCCTTCATCGCTCTGTTCGGATTGAAGGAACACAAAAGCACAGAATCGAAAATCGCTTTCTGAAGTTTGGAGTTGCGAGGTTTTTTGGAGGACTTGAGGATGTATTGCATATACCGGTCTCCGGTGTACATTTTTATGTCGAGACCCGGAACGTCAGCCTTGAGCTGCGTATTGAAGTTTGCCATGCTCTGGATGCACCGTTGGATTGTGCTGGATGCTGCCATCACTTCGTTGCGGTCTTTCTGTCTGAAGACGGAAGGAACCCTCTCAAAGAGCCTGTGTGCGATACCTTGATGCTCCTTCGAGCCTTTCTGGGTCAGAATACCCAGCATCCCCTGATGAACTTCGCGCAGCTCTTTTATGTCGCGGAAAAGCAGCATACCCTCTTCCGTAAGGAATCCCTTGTCCGCTGCCGTGCCCAATATTCTGCACAAAGTGTCCATTGCGGCATAACTTGTCAGGTATCGGCTTCCGTGCCTGCCGTAATGGCTTACGTAGAATGGCTTGTAGCCTGATGGAGCGGGTGTGTCAACGATTGTAGATGGCACCTCGTAACTGTGGAATACGCCTGCATATCTTTCCGGATTCTGTTTCAGCAGTTCGTGTGGATTCTGGGCGCTCAGCGCAACTGAAAGCAGCAATGTCAAAAGTGTGATGGTATGTTTCATAATGCAATAAATTTTTCAAAGATCATATTGACAGCCTCTTCCGACGGGTGCAGGTCGTCAGAGGCATAATATCTGTGGTCGCGGAGTTCATCAATCATTATTTCGTACGAAGGGAAATAAGCTGTATTTTCACTGCACTGCCGTTGAATCTTTTCAATGGCCAGAAGAAGCGTGGCTTTGCTCAACTGGTTACCGTGCAGGCCGTCGGCCGGATGTCTTATAGGACTGACCGTGAATATCCAGCGTTTCTCCGGGTGCCTTTTTATGATGGGCAGATAGAGAGATGCAATCCGGTCAACATCCATCATTTCGCGGGAGAACTCCCTTGAGGGAATTTTATGGCAGTTGGCGACGATTTTTCCGCTGGATATGTGCCTGAACACCCAAGCGGTACCGAATGTCAGGATTATGGTGTCAGCTGATAGAAAAAAGTTCCTTGCCACGGCAAGGGAGCTGTCAGCATTCTTTATGAATTCGTCAGGAGAAGGTCTTGCGAAGGATCCGTGATGGGAAAAAGAGACATAACTGAATTTGCCGAGGGCGGCATCATCCGTCCGCATTATGACGTCTTTCTCCGTGAAACGTTCTCCACTTTCGAGCCGTTCCATTGCGGCGGCAATGGAAGCGGGGTTGAACAGGATGCCGAAGGGATTCAGGCATATATTGTAGCCTGCATCCTTCAGACGGTTTCCGATTTCAGTGGAAAAACAGGAGCCTGTCATTACAATTTTATTTTCCCTTGATATCATAAATTGCTCTTTATTTTGTCAAGACCCGCCCTTTTCAGTCCGGAGTCACCGAAATGCACATTGAACTCGTCAGAACCCATGTCCGCCCACTCCCGGCGGCTTAAATTCAGCAAATAGCCGCTGTTTTTTTTCAGTTCCTCCCAGGATGGAACCTCCTTGTTCCAGGGACAGACATCCAGACACTCTTCGCATCCGAATATCCATCCGTTGAAGTCGACGGGATGTCCCGCCGTCGAGTGAGACTCTATCGTGTGGTAGGATATACATTTACGCGCGTCAACAAGAGAAAATCCATCTTTCTGCCATTGCAGGGCTTTGGAAGGACAGGCCTCCGCACATCTCCCGCAATCTCCGCATGAAGTTACGGCAAGAGGTCTTCTATCTGCGAACAATTCAAAAGGCAGGTTGCATATTATTTCTCCGATGATGGTTCGCAGCCCGAATTGCGGCGAGATCAGAAATCCGTTTCTGCCGATGAACCCGAGGCCGGAGCGGGCAGCCCAGAACCGCTCCGCCACAGGAGCGCTGTCAACAAATGCCCTGGCGGAGAAACTTGAAAGCCCCATCCTTGAAGATTCCTGTTTGAGAAATGATATGACTTCAAATAGCTTTCTTTTTACGGCTGAATGATAATCTTCGCCTTGAGCGAATCCGGCTACTCCTCCATTTGCCTTTCCATATGGAGCCAGAAAACAGACAATTGTACTGGCACCTTCCACAAGAAGCGATGGATCAGTGCGTTTGTCCACGTTTCGTTTCAGATAATCCATATCTGCGCAGAATCCGGAACCAATATATTCATCAAAAGATTTACGAATATCGGAATTCGTGACTATCTTTGTATATGCAACGTCCAGAAAGCCGAAAGCGGATGGGTCGATAGCTATTTTTTTATTGTCAGACAAAACCAATTTTTCTAATGAAACGTATCCTGGTTGTGGGAGCTGGTGGCCAGATAGGCACTGAACTTGTGCCTCATCTCCAAAAACTCTATGGTAAAGATAATGTTATTGGGGCAGATTTGAAAGATTTGCAGGTTGAAAAGTTGCGTGAGGGCGGTATTGGAGAAAAACTTGATGCTACTGACGCCAATGCTTTCGCTGATTTGGTAAAAAAATACAAAGTCGATTCCATCTTCAATCTGGTGGCGTTGTTGAGTGCAACCGGAGAAAAAATGCCTGAACTTGCATGGAAGCTCAATATGGGAGCCCTGCTCAATTCCCTGAATATTGCAAAGGAGTTCAAATGCTCCGTATTTACACCGAGCTCCATAGGCGCCTTCGGATCAAGTACTCCTCATTACAAGACTCCACAGGACACAGTGATGCGTCCGAACACGATATACGGAGTATGCAAGGTGGCCGGGGAGCTGCTGAGCGACTACTACTTCACGCGTTTCGGGGTTGATACGAGGAGTGTCAGATTCCCGGGCATCATCTCAAATGGGGCTCAGCCGGGTGGAGGAACCACTGACTATGCGGTTGAAGTGTTCTATGAAATAATCAAGGACGGCCACCACTATACCTGCGAGGTGCCTCAGGACAGCTATATGGATATGATGTATATGCCTGATGCGCTAAAGGCTGTCACTGATTTGATGGAAGCTGACCCTGCCAGACTCATACATCGCAACAGCTTTAACATCGCCAGTATGAGCTTCTGCCCGAAGGAACTGTTTGAGGCAATAAAAAAGCGCATTCCGGATGCCAGCTTCGACTACGACATTGATCCGGTCAAGGCTGCCATTTCTGCTTCATGGCCTGATATCATGGACGATTCCTGCGCCCGCGAGGAGTGGGGTTGGAAGCCTGAATGGGGGATGGAAGCAGTCGTTGATGACATGCTGGCTGCCGTCCGAAAAAAATCGGTGAAGTAAATACCCTTTATTCGAAGTGATATGTTTCGAGGTCGCGGAAGCCACGAAGGAAGGCATCCACGTTCATTCTCTTTTTGCCTGCGACCTGAAGTGAGTAGATGCGCAGTACGCCGTTGCCGCACTTGACCTGAATATGCTTCCCGTCAAGGGAGATGGCTCCTGCAGGAAGGTCCGGAATGTCAATCTTCGAATCGTATGCATCGAAAATCTTGACTCTGATAACTTCGTCACCACGAACCAGATTTGTAAAGGCTGTCGGGTACGGGCTCAAGCCTCTGATAAGATGTGCTATTTCCTCCACGTCACCGTTCCAATCGATATGACATAGCTCTTTTGTCAACTTAGGCGCCGGTTTGAGCACCTTACTCATTCCGAGTTGCTGATCGTAAGGCTTGGCCTGATGATTTTCGATGGCATCAACTGTCTTGAGTACAAGGTCGCATCCCATTTTCATCAGTTTGTCGTGAAGATCACCGGCAGATTCATATTCTTCAATTGCACAGGATTCCTGGAATAATATCTTTCCAGTGTCAATCTGCTCGTCGATCATGAATGTAGTTACACCGGAGAATTTCTCCCCATTTATTATGGCCCAGTTGATAGGGGCGGCACCACGATACTGAGGCAGAAGGGATGCGTGGAGGTTGAATGTTCCATAAACAGGCATGTTCCACACCTCCTTCGGCAGCATTCTGAATGCCACTACCACAAAAAGAGTGGCATTGAAGGAACGAAGCTGTTCAAGAAATTCGGGATCTTTCAGCTTGACTGGCTGAAGTACCGGAAGGTTGTGGGCTACAGCGTATTTTTTGACGGCGCTTTCATTGACTTCAAGACCTCGTCCACTAGGCTTGTCAGGTACGGTAACCACTGCAACTACCTCATATTCGCTGTTCATCAGGGCATCGAGCTGCGCAACGGCGAACTCCGGAGTCCCCATGAACACGATGCGGATTCTTCCTCCGCCCTTGATGGTCAGACGGTTCATAAAACGATGGTATGTCTTTGAAATTTTTCGATTTATGGTCTTGAACAATTCTTTGTAGAAATCCATATTGAAGATGGCTGAGTCACGGGTAGATTGTCTGGTGAGGAAAATTCCGATAGGCAGGAGCACTGCCGCGGAGATGAATGCTCCTGCAAAAGGAGTCATTGCTCCGGCCCTGGCCAGACGTTTGCCTACAGTGTCAATGACATAATATACAAGGAAGAAGAAGACCGAAATAATAACCGGGGTTCCAAGTCCGCCCTTCCGGATAATGGCGCCGAGAGGGGCCCCTATGAAGAAGAAAAGAAGGCAGGCAATGGAGAGAGTGAACTTGCGATACGCTTCCACGTCAGTTATGTAGTAGGTCTCCTGATAGTGTTTTCTCTCCCAAACGAACCTGTCCACAAGGTCGGCATCTCTCGTGAATTCGTCCAATTTTGATTGAATGGCAGAGCGTTCCTTGCTTTGGTCTATATTTGAATATACTTTATCAATGTCGATGCCCTCCAAATAGCGGTTCCGGTTGGCTGAAGTGTCAAGCTGGCTCAGATGGACAAGTCCGGTGCTGCTTATGAACCTGTCGTACTGGAAATTCTTCAGGGAGTCAATGGCATGGGCAATGGAATCCTTGTCGTGGATAAGTCCGCGGAGGTTGCGGGCCATCACTTCGTTGCCGAATTCGTTATCTTCTGAACGTGAGAAACTGTAATTCTCCAGTGGAATAATGATTTTCTGGTAATCAAATGAGATTCTGCTGAGCTCGACGGTGGTGTCGCTCAAGGTTATATTATTATCCTCCTGGTAGGAACATCCGTTGTAAAGGTCGAAAATGATGTCGTTCTTGTTGCCGGTTGTATTGATCTTTCCTGACTCCGCAAGAATCATATTGGTGTTTCCCCCGTAGTCGGTATGGTCATAGATGATCAGGTTGTGCATCATTCCGTCATCGTCGCGGGATTCGATGCGCAGAACATAACCGTCGATTCCGTCATAAAATGTCCCCGTAGGAATCTTTATTTCATTTTTTGTCCGGGCTATGTCGGCTCTGAGCGAATATATCTTGTTGTATGCTACAGGAACAAGATTATTAGAAGCAAAAAAAGCCCCTATGCTTATCAGAAGCGAAACCGCGAAAAGTGGTACCAGGATTCTGCTCAGTGAGATGCCTGCCGCCTTCATTGCCAGAAGCTCATTCCTCTCTCCCAGATTGCCGAGAGTCATGATTGAGGCCAGAAGCGTGGCAAGCGGAAGCGCAAGCGGCAGCAGTGTTGCCGAGGCCCAGGCCATGAATTCGAAAATCACACCAAGCCCCAGCCCCTTGCCCACGAGTTCATCGATATAAACCCAGAGAAACTCGAGAGCAAGCGCGAACACAACAACGAACAGAACGGCGAAGAACGGTCCTATGAATTGTCGTATCAGGTACGTGTGTAATTTTTTCATTATATCTGAAGCTATGCCGTAGCTGTCTCAATAAGTTTCGCTTTTGCTTCTTCGAGACCAGCAATATTCTTGCCACCTGCCGTTGCAAGGCCGGGCTGTCCGCCACCACCGCCCTGAATGATTCTGGCAACCTCCTTGATTGAGTTTTGGGCATTCTTTCCGGATGATACGAGATCGGCTGTGTACATTACAAGCAGCTGAGGCTTGCCATCAACCTCAAACGCACTGATTACGGCAAGGTTCTTCTCCTCTTTCTGAAGGGCGAAGGCAGCATTGCGCAGCATCTGCATATCCATAGCTTTGGAAATCACGACAATTCTTCTGCCATTTATCTCTTTTGCCTGAGAAACAAGGAATTCCTTCAACTTCAGGGTTCTCTCCTTGAAGACCTCTTCCATCTGTTTCTTGTAGGATTCATTTTCCGCAATCATCTTTGTGATGGCTCCCGCAAGGTCAGGAACATTGTTGAAGAATGATTTTGCCACGCGTATGGTATTTTCCATCTCGTCGACAACAAGCTCGGCTTCAGTGCCTGTCACCGCTTCGATCCGGCGTATGCCGGCTGCAACGGCTGACTCTGCATTGATCTTGAAAAAGCCTATTGTACCGGTAGCTTGAGTGTGGCAGCCTCCGCAGAGTTCCACGCTTTTGCCATATTTGACTACGCGTACCCATTCACCATATTTTTCACCGAAGAGAGCCATCGCACCCATGGCCTTTGCAATGTCCATTGTGGTGTGGCGCATCTCTTCGAGAGGAGAGTTTGCGCGTATCAGGGCGTTCACGCGGTTTTCTATCTTGTCAATCTGCTCGTTGGAGAGCTTCTCATAGTGGGAGAAGTCAAAGCGGAAGTATTTGTCGCATACGAATGACCCCTTCTGCTCAACGTGCGTTCCGAGGAATTCCCTCAAAGCCTGGTGCAACAGGTGCGTGCAGGTGTGGTTGTTGGCAATTTTCTGCCGCCTGAGGGCATCAACCTGAAGAGTGAAGGATTGCTCGCAGTTCTCCGGAATCTTCTCCATAATATGGATTGTAAGGTTATTCTCCTTCACGGTGTTGAGGACTCTTATCCTTTCTCCATCCTCGGCGATGACATATCCGGTATCGCCGACTTCACCTCCCATCTCTCCGTAGAAAGGCGTTCGGTCAAACACTACCTGAAGCATCTCTTTGTTTTTTGCCTTCACTGTGCGGAAGCGTGAGAGGAGAGCCCCCTGTATCTCGGTATAGTCATATCCTTCGAAACGAACTTTGTCAACGTGGTAGAATTCAGTCCAGTCGCCATTCTCTATTGCGGTGGCATTCCGGGCTCTGTCTTTCTGCTTGTTGAGTTCGACGTTGAATTCCTCCATGTCCACAGTGTATCCGTTTTCCTGGGCGATGAGTTCAGTCAGATCAATCGGAAATCCGTAAGTATCGTACATCACAAATGCATCATCACCGGATATTTTCTTGGTGTCCTTGCACTTGTCCATTATACTCTCAAGCAGTTTCGTGCCTTTGTCAAGAGTTCGCAGGAAAGATTCCTCCTCTTCCTTGATAACCTTCTCCACGAGGTTCTGCTGTGTTATCAGTTCAGGGTATGCTTCACCCATGTCGCTGACCAGTTGTGGCACAAGCTTGCACAGGAACGGCTCCGTCAAGCCGAGGAACGTGTAGCCGTAACGGACCGCCCTTCTGAGGATTCGGCGGATGACATATCCTGCCTTGACGTTGCTTGGCAGCTGTCCGTCCGTTATTGAGAAACTGATGGCACGGATATGGTCGGCTATGACTCTCATGGCGACGCCCAATTGTGTATCCGGCTCATACTTCCTGCCGCTCAATCGCGAAATGGCGTCTATCATTCCGGAAAATACGTCCGTATCATAGTTGCTTTGCTTGCCTTGAATCGCCATACAGAGTCTTTCAAGACCCATTCCGGTGTCAACGTGCTTTGCCGGAAGCGGTTCAAGTGTCCCATTTGCCTTCCGATTGTATTGCATGAACACCAGATTCCATATCTCAATTACCAGATGGTGTCCCTTGTTGACCATTTCAGCCCCGGGGATTGCGGCAATCTCCTCATTGCTTCTGAGGTCAATGTGGATTTCGCTGCATGGACCACAAGGTCCGGTGTCTCCCATTTCCCAGAAGTTGTCGTGCTTGTTTCCAAGGATTATATGTTCTTTCGGGAGAAATCTGGTCCATAAATCAAAAGCTTCCTGGTCAAGAGAGAGTCCGTCCGGTTCGTAGCCTTCGAACACTGTGGCATACAGCCTCTCTTTCGGTAGGCGATAAACTTCGGTAAGAAGCTCCCATGCCCATTCGATGGCCTCTTTCTTGAAATATTCCCCGAAACTCCAGTTGCCGAGCATTTCGAACATCGTGTGGTGGTAGGTGTCGTGTCCCACTTCTTCAAGGTCATTGTGCTTTCCGCTTACTCTCAAGCATTTCTGGGCATCTGCCACGCGTTTGTTGACAGGCGCTATGTTACCGAGAAAAATATCTTTGAACTGATTCATCCCGGCGTTGGTGAACATCAGCGTAGGGTCATTCTTGACCACCATAGGTGCGGAATGTACAATGGTGTGTCTTTTTGTTGCGAAGAAATCCGTAAAGGTTTTCCTAATCTCTTTCGAAGTCATGCCAGTATTCTTAATTTGGCACAAAATTAGGTTTTTTTATCGGAATATCGTAATTTTGTATGATAATGAGGCCGTAAGTGACCGATGTTTAGGAAAAAGAGGTACATATTCAATGAAAAGACACTTTCCTACGAGATCGACAGGAAAACCTTCCGGCAGATACTTGTAAGGGCTGCAGCGGTTCTTTTTACGGGGCTGGCGTGTTTCGCCGTTTATTTCTATCTATATACAGACGTTCTGGGCTATATGACGCCGAAAGAGGCCCGGCTTGTAAGGGAGAACAGGCTGCTCCTTGCGAAAATCGAATCCCTGAATGAGAAGATGGAGGAAAGCAATGTCGCTTTGATGGAGATACAGCGACGTGACAATGTTGTGTACAGACCGATTTTCGGTATGGATGAAATCCCCTCCGAAGTAAGAAATTCCGGATTCGGAACAATGGAGAGGTATTCTGATCTTGAGTCGCTCGAACATTCCGATATTCTGATAACCTCCGCCGTGAAGATGGATATCCTCACAAAGAAGGCATACGTACAGTCGAAGTCATTCGATGACGTTGCGCTTCTGGCCAAGAGAGCTGATGATATGGCATCCTGTGTTCCGTCGATCTGCCCGATAAAGATTTCCGATTTCAGAATAACAAGCTCCTTCGGATACCGCGTCCATCCTATTAGCCAGGCGGTATCTTTCCACGGAGGCATAGATATCGCCGGACATAAGGGAGATCCGGTGTATGCCACGGGAGATGGCACAGTGGTGGAGGTTCTCCACAATTTCTTCGGGTATGGCAATATGGTGGTCATTGATCACGGATTCGGATACAAGACACGTTATGCCCACCTGCGCGAGGCTCTTGTCCGCGAAGGTGACAAGGTCAGAAGAGGAGAGCAGATTGCCGCTGTAGGCAATAGCGGCAGATCTACAGGCCCTCATCTCCATTATGAGGTGCTTTACAGGGACAGACAGATCAACCCGTGGAACTTCTTGAGCAGCAGCATGTCCGATGAAGAGTATTCACAGATAACCCAAAATGCCAGGAGGTAGCGGTATGGCCAAGTTCGTGTACGATAAGGAGCATCTCCGTTTCAAGTTGAAGAAGGATACTTTCTGGAGCGTCATCTGGAAGCTTTTCAAATATTTCGTTCTCAGTTTCTCTGCAGCTGTGCTGATATATGTCGTGTTCGCGCTTGCATATGATACCGACAGGGAAAAAATGTTGTTACGGGAAAACAAGGAAATGCGCGAGCAATATTCCAAGATGCAGGAAACAATGAATCTCGTGGACAATGCCGTCGGGAACCTCGAGCTTCGGGACCGCGAGATATATAATGCCGTGTTCAATTCAGATCCTCCCAGATATGGCCTTTTGCACGAAGACTCCACTCAGTGGCAGGGTGATCTGTATGAAAAGTCGGAAAAAAAGATCATTGAAGAATCAGACAGGAAGTTGCAGACGCTGGAAGGTGTCGCAGACAAAATAGACGTGGCTCTGCGCGTTGCGACGGGGGTTTTTGCAAAGAAGGCGAACGGAGTGGCGAGCATTCCGTCAATCATTCCGATCAGAAATTTCACCATTTTGCAGACCGGTGCGTCCGTTGGAAAGAAGGTAAACCCTTTTTTCAAGACGGTCAGGGATCATAATGGCATCGACCTGATGGTCCCTGTCGGCTCGGAGGTCGTATGTACGGCCGACGGTTTTGTCATTGATGTCGAAAAGGCTGTAAGGACATTCGGAACCAGAGTCACCATCGAACACGAAGACGGATATGTCACAACATACTCACATTTGAGCATTGCAACCGTACGGCGTGGGCAGGAGGTCAAAGCAGGCGCAATGATCGGTCGGGCCGGTCTGAGCGGAACATCCTTTGCTCCGTGTCTGCATTACGAAGTGATACGGAATGGGAAATATCAGGAGCCGGTCAACTATTTCTTCTCCGATTTATCCCCCTTCGAATATGACGAAATGCTCAAGGTGGCTGTAACTACTGGACAGTCAATGGATTGATTATGGAAAAACTATATTATACAATCGGCGAAGTCGCCGATATCCTTTCTGAAGAAAACACTACGGTACGTTTCTGGGCCAATACCTTTCCAAAGTATATCAGGCCGGAACGCAATGCAAAGGGAAACAGGCTGTTCCACAAAAAGGACCTGGATAACCTGAAGCTCATTCAACACCTTGTGCGTGTGGATGGCCTTACTTTGGACGGTGTCGCAAAGCGGCTGTCGACAGACAAGGATAGGCTTGACGCTAAAATGAAGATTGTGGAAAAACTGAAAGATATACGTTCTATGCTTGAGGAACTGCAGAAAATTTCATAACTTTGTCCGTCTTAGGCTGACATTAATTAAAAATAACATATAACACATTACTACTTAGTGGATTATGGCAACTAAAAAGTTAAGTAAGATAGAGGCTCCTATCGACCAGAGGGAAACGTTCGTTTCTCTCCAGAGCAATATGTCTGATACCGATGCCGTTACGATGGAACAGAAACTTCGTACCCTTTATCAGATTCAGCAGGCCGATACGAAAATTGACAAGATATACCTTCTCAGGGGAGAGCTTCCTCTTGAGGTTCAGGACCTTGA
This sequence comes from Candidatus Cacconaster equi, assembly GCA_018065895.1. Lineage (GTDB taxonomy): Bacteria > Bacteroidota > Bacteroidia > Bacteroidales > UBA932 > Cacconaster > Cacconaster equi. The sequence goes on along the minus strand of JAGHSK010000017.1, from coordinate 29,811 downwards.
GGACGAGATCGAAGGCCTGAAGACCAGAATATCAAAGCTTCAGGGTGAAATTGCTGACCTCGAAAAAAGCAATGTCGACAACAAGCATAAACTGGAGGAGTCCAGAAATGAGATTGCCAGATATGAGGAGCAGCGCAACAATGTCAAGAACAACCGTGAGTATGATTCGATCAGCAAGGAGATAGAGTATCAGGAACTCGAACAGAAGATTGCTGAAAAGAGGATGAAGGAGAACGATGCGGCCATCGCAGAAAAGAACGAAGTTGTGGCTGAGACACGTAAGGCTCTGGAACTTCGTGAATCCGATCTGGTTGAAAAGAAAAAGGAACTGGACACCATAGTGGAGGAAACAGCGAAGGACGAAGCCGCCCTTGTCGCCGAGAAGGAGTCCCTCATTTCCAAGATTGATGAGCGTATGCTTTTCGCTTATAACAAGGTAAGGGAAAATGCACACAACAAACTGGCAGTGGTTACTGTAAAACGTGATGCTTGTGGCGGATGCTTCAACAAGATTCCACCACAGAAACGTATTGACATCGCAGAGAGCAAGAAGATCATTGTTTGTGAATATTGCGGAAGAATTCTCGTCAACCCTGACTTTGACCAGGAATAGTGGCACGACAGGAGAAAAATATACAGAAGAAGCCGAAAGTTGATTTCAAGGCCATCGGTGAGGAGTTGGGCGGTTTGCTCCCTCCTCAGGACATTGAAATTGAAGAGGCTGTTTTAGGCGCTCTGCTTTTGGAGCCTGAGGTGGTATCAGATGTCATGGACCAGCTCCAGGCGGATTGTTTCTTCAAGGAGGCGCATAGAAAGATTTTTGAAGCTATCGCGGCGCTCTCCCTGAGAAATGACCCTGTTGACATTCTTTCTGTATCAAGTGAACTCTCCAAGTCCGGAAATCTTGAGGAAGTGGGCGGAATGGCCTATTTGAGCAGGCTCTCAAATAAAATCGGCGCCGCCGCGCACGTTGAATATCACTCAAAGGTCATTCTTGAAAAGTTTCTCCAGAGGGAACTTATTTCAATATCCCACGAAGTACAGAAAATCGCCTACGAAAATTCCCTTCCTGTTGATGAACTTGTAGATACCGCGGAGCAGAAGATTTTCACTTTGGCTGAAAGGAATATGCGTCGTGAGACCGAATCCATCAGCTCTGTGATCAACAAGGCAGTCTCTGAAATCGAAGAGAATCAGAAACGCAAGGACAATTTGAGCGGAGTTCCTTCCGGCTACGCAAATATCGACAAGATCACGTATGGCTGGCAGAAATCCGATTTGATTATAATAGCTGCCCGCCCTTCTGTAGGTAAGACTGCGTTCGTACTTACGATGGCGAGAAATATGGCAGTCAACCACAATATTCCGGTCGGCTTCTTCTCATTGGAGATGCCGGCAACGCAGTTGGTCAAGAGGCTTATGGTGAGTGAGACGGGCCTTTCAACAGACAAAATAAGAGGCGCGAAGAAGATGGACGACACCGAATGGCGCTTGCTCAATTCAGGTTTGGCCAAGCTCGCTCAGTCGCCTTTGTGGATAGACGACACTCCTTCGCTTTCAGTTTACGAATTCAGGTCAAAAGCCAGACGTCTGGTCCAGAAGAACAAAGTTCAGATAATTATTCTTGACTACCTGCAGCTGATGGCCGGCCCTCCGGAGCTTAGAGGGATGAGGGAACAGGAAGTCGCTGCCATTTCCCGCGCTCTGAAATCAATTGCAAAGGAGTTGAGCGTCCCTATCATTGCTCTGTCGCAGTTGAGCCGAGCCGTAGAGACTCGTGGCGGAAACAAGAGGCCCCAGTTGAGCGACCTTCGCGAATCAGGAGCAATCGAACAGGATGCGGATATCGTAATGTTCATTCACCGTCCTGAATTTGTCGGAGTGGTTGAAGAAAACGCTTATCCCGGCAAGACGGACGTAATCATTGCCAAGCACCGTAACGGAGAAGTGTGCGACGTGCCTATGCGGTTCCTGTCGGAAGAGGTACGTTTCGTGGATGCTAATGACGGGGCTCAGTTCAAGGAACAGGAACCTGCCTATACCACGAGGGGCTCCCGAATGAATGAATTTGTTCCAAACCAGGAGTTTGATCAATAGCCTATGAAAACAAATCTTGTGAAATACATAATTGCATCACTTATGCTCCTGACGTTGTATTGTTATGCCGACGCTCAGGAACTGCCGTTCAAAGGTGGTGAAAAACTGAATTACGTAGTCCATTATCAATGGGGCATAAATGCCGATCTGGCAGGATTGGAGTTGACCTGTACGGAGGAGACCTTTGCCGGCAAGCCTTGCTTACATGTCAGAGGAAACGCATACACTTACAGATTCTGGGATTCATTTTACAAAATCAGGGATGTCTATGAATGCAAGTTCTCACCTGATGTTGAAATGACCCCTTATATGTACCATCGTGACGTAAATGAAGGAAAGTATTGGTCAAAGAACACTTACGTCTGGTCTGGAGACGGCTCTTCCATCAAGGTCGATATAACGAAAAGCACAAAGCCTCCTGTTGACACCACCTATAGGGAGGATGTCTCCATCAGGGATATGGTCAACATCATATATTATATGAGGACGAGAGATCTCAATGCCGTCGGAACCTCCGAAGTGATCACTTGCGTGGCCGACAGGGATATTCTTGACCTGAAGATCAGAATAATTGGAAAGGAGACGGTTGAATTGAAGGGGCTCGGCAATGTTGAGACAGTCAAGGTCGGAGTTGCCATCTCCTCCAGAAAACAGTTCTCCTATGTGGATCACGATGGCGTTCAGTTGGATGTCCAGAACCCGGAAGGAACGTTCTTCGGTGGCGAAAAGGTTTTCATATGGTATTCTCTTGACGGGAACAAGGCTCCTGTCCTGTTTGCTGCGCCACTCAAGGTCGGGACATTCAAGGGACGTCTTTCGTCATATGAAGGTAACAAGTACCCTTTCAATGTAGTTGCAAATGACTAGACAGCTTGACAAGGTTGAACATGAAGGTCGTATAATTGAGATTTCCGAAGATTTCATCAGCGTGGAAATCGTCAACAAGTCGGCGTGTGCCGCCTGCCATGCAAAAGGTGTATGTGCGGCATCTGACGAGTCGATAAAGGTGATAGAGGTTCCGTATGACCTGCATACGCTTACCTCGGATTACAAGATCGGCGACCAGGTCAATGTCGTTATGAAAGGATCTCTTGGACTGAAAGCCATCTGGATTGCATATGTGGTGCCCCTGATTGTACTTGTGGCTTCCATAATAGTATTGTCGCTTCTCAAGTTAAATGAAGTTTGGGTCGGACTTGGAACCCTGATGATACTTGCCATATATTATTTCGGCGTTTTTCTCTGCAGAAAAAAACTCTCAAAAATATTTACTTTTTATATAGAACCTAAATGACTGGAACTATTCTTTTTACGATTGCCTGTCTGGTAGCCTTGGGGCTACTGTTCTCAGTTGTGCTCTATTTTGTAGCACAAAAGTTCAAGGTGGAGGAGGATCCGAGGATTGGAATCGTCGAATCCATTATGCCTGGAGCTAATTGTGGCGGGTGTGGACACGCAGGCTGTCACGCATTTGCTGAAAGTGTAGTGAAGGCTCCAAGTATGGAGGGTTTCTTTTGTCCGGTGGGAGGTAATGCCACTATGTCAAAAGTTGCCCAGGCCCTTGGAAGAGCGGTTGAAGAGAAAGAACCTATGGTGGCCGTAGTACGCTGCCATGGCACTTTTGACAATCGCGAACGGACAAACCATTACGACGGATATGCCTCTTGCAAAGTTATGGCTGCACTTTACACTGGTGATACCGGTTGTAAATATGGCTGCCTCGGAAAAGGAGATTGCGTAGATGCTTGTAATTTCGATGCTATCCACATCGACCAGCGTCGTGGCATCGCCGAAGTTGATGAATCCAAATGCGTCGCTTGTGGCGCATGTGCGAAAGCTTGTCCTAAGGGAGTCATAGAACTCCGTCCTAAGGGATTCAAGGGAAGAAGGGTATATGTTTCCTGCATAAACAAAGATAAGGGTGCAGTTACGCGCAAGGCTTGTGCAGTTGGATGTATCGGTTGTGGCAAGTGTGTGAAAGAGTGTCAGTTCGATGCAATTCACGTTGAAAATAATGTAGCCTATATAGATTTCACAAAATGCAAGATGTGCCGCAAGTGTTTTGATGCTTGCCCTACCAAGGCTATCTGGGCGGTGAATTTCCCACCAAGGCCAGCGGCTCCGGCAGTGTCTCCAGCTCCAGCACCGGCACCGGCAGTTGAGAAACCGGCAGAGGCTCCTAAATCAGAATAAACAAGGGAGGATATACTTATGAAAAAGACATTTTGTTTAGGTGGTGTCCACCCTAACGACAACAAGATATCAAAGAATGCAGCCATCGAGGTCTTTCCTCCTATTGAGACGGCATACATCTCAATGGCGCAGCATCTTGGTGCACCGGCAGAGCCTGTAGTGGCAGTAGGTGACAAGGTGAAAGTCGGAACCGTCATCGGAAAACCGACCGGATTCATTTCAGGCTATGTACATTCATCAGTTTCAGGCACCGTCAAGGCTATTGAGCCGAGAGCGGACATTGCAGGAAACCTCGTGATGCATGTGGTCATTGCAGTAGAAGGTGACGAGTGGTGTGAAGAAATCGACCGCAGCAGGGACATTGTCAGAGAGTGCAATCTCACATCCGAGGAAATTCTCTCCAAAATTCAGAATGCCGGTGTTGTGGGCCTTGGCGGAGCGTCATTTCCTACTCACGTGAAGCTCAATCCTCCGAAGGACAAAAAGGCTGTCGCCCTTATCCTCAACGGTACAGAGTGCGAGCCGTTCATCACATCGGATGACCGTATCATGAGAGAACGTCCGGTTGAAATTCTCATCGGAGCTGAAATCATGATGAAAGTGCTCAACGTTGACAAGGCTTATGTCGGAATCGAAGAGAACAAACCGGAAGCCATTGCTTCAATGAGCGCGGCGGCAAAGGATTTCAAAGGCATAGAGGTTGTCACCCTCAAGAAGAAATATCCTCAGGGAGGTGAGAAACAGCTGATTGATGCCGTAATAGGCCGTCAGGTTCCTTCAGGGAAACTTCCTATCGACGTGGGCGCTGTTGTTCAGAACGTCGCCACATCTCTCTCGATATATGAGGCTGTTCAGAAGAACAAACCTGTCATCGACAATTCAGTTACAGTTTCAGGTCACTGCATGGACGTTCAGCACAACTATCTCGTGAGGGTCGGAACCCCTGTTTCCAAGATACTGGAGGTTGCCGGAGGTATTCCTAAAGATGCCGCGAAGATTGTGAGCGGTGGCCCTATGATGGGAAAGGCAATTGCCAATCTTGACGCCGCTACAGTCAAGGCAAATGGTTCGATCCTCATCCTTAGTGAGGAGGAGACGGTGCGCAAGCCTGAAAGCAACTGTATCCGTTGCGGTAAATGCGCTTCCGCTTGCCCTATGGGCCTTGAACCTTGGCTTCTCAACAAACTCGCACGCGTAGGCGGTCGTTACGACGATCTTGAGAAGGAACGCATCTTTGACTGCATCGAATGTGGATGCTGCCTTTATACTTGCCCTGCAAATATTCCTCTCCTTGACCTTATCCGTATCAACAAGGCAGAGGTGATGAAAATTATCCGCGGCAGAGCTGCTAAAAAATAGACAATAGTACCTATGAAAAAATTTATAGTATCCCCGGCACCGCACGTACATAGCGATCGTACTACCAGATCGCTTATGGGAGACGTGCTGATTGCCTTGGCGCCGTCGCTGTTGGTTTCCATTTATTTCTTTGGTTTCTCAGCCGTGAAACTTGTCGCCATCGGCGTAATCGCCTGCTGTCTTGTAGAGTACCTCATTCAGAAATATGTAATGAAGGTAAAACCTACGATAGACGATCTCTCTGCAGCCGTCACAGGCTGTCTGTTGGCACTGAACCTTCCTCCAAACTCGCCTTGGTGGCTTGTCCTGGTTGGTTCCATATTTGCAATCGGTGTGGTAAAAATGTCTTTTGGAGGTTTGGGACAGAATATTTTCAACCCGGCTATTGCGGGTCGTGTATTCCTTCTCGTTTCGTTCCCTGCCCTTATGACAGATTGGACAATCCCTGCATCGTGGTTCGACAGTGTAAACGCATCGGTTGACGGTGTGGCTGCCGCCACTCCGCTCGCAGTGGCCAAAGAGGCTATCGCAAACGGAACTCCTCTTTCAGAAGTTGCCGCATACAGCGGGCTTACCTGGAAGCAGATGTTCTTCTTCAAGGTAGGTGGTTCAGCTGGTGAAGTGTCAGCGCTGGCACTGATTCTCGGCTTCCTGTATCTCGTGATAAGAAGAGTCATAAAGCCGACCATCCCGGTTGTGATTATCGCCACCATCGCCATTATGTCAGGCATATTCAGTGCAATCAATCCTGAGCTCTATACAGGTCCGTTGTTCAATATCTGCACGGGTGGTGTCCTTCTCGGTTCCATTTTCATGGCCACCGATTATGTAACGTCTCCTATGACTACCAAGGGACAGATTATTTTCGCCTTCGGCATAGGTGTCATAACAGTGCTTATCCGTTACTTCGGAGCATATCCGGAAGGTGTTTCTTTCGCTATCCTGATTATGAACTGTACAGTTCCTTTGATCAACAAATATTGCAAACCACGCAGGTTTGGGGAGGTTAAATAATGGCTAAGGAATCTACATTCGGCAATATGGTTCTGTCATTGACAGTCATCTGCCTTGTTTGTTCAGCACTTCTGGGCGTAGTCTATTCAGTGACTAAAGCTCCGATTGAAGCTGCTCAGGTCGCTAAAGTCAACGATGCCATCGCAGCTGTCGTTCCTCAGTTTGACAATGTTCCTTCTGAGGAGATGTCAGTTGTTGACGACTGTGAAGTATATCCTGCAAAAATGGGCGGTGAAATCGTCGGTTATGCAATCAAAGTCAAGAGTTCAGGCTTCGGTGGCGCTCTTCAGATGATGGTGGGCTTCACAAATGACGGTACGATTTACAATACGTCCGTAATATCACACTCCGAAACTCCCGGACTCGGAGCAAAAATCACCGATGAAAACATTCAGCCTCGCGCTCAGGTAAAAGGAAAGGACATCGCTTCCACGAACTTCACCGTTTCAAAGGACGGAGGTGACATTGACGCAATCACTGCTTCAACCATCACCTCACGCGCATTCCTTAAAGGTGTCAGCGCAGCATGCGAGATTTATAAGAAAGTCGCTCAGCCTGTTGTGGAAGAGGTTGCAGTTGAGGAAGAAACCATAAATACAGAAGAAGATGAGCAGTAACAGTAAATTAAAATTGATTCTTGACGGAATTATCAAGAACAATCCTACCTTCGTGCTGGTTCTCGGTATGTGCCCTACACTCGGCACCACGACATCTGCCATCAATGGTATGGGTATGGGTCTGGCAACAATGTGTGTGCTGATTCTTTCAAACATTACAATTTCCGCTATTGCGAGGTTTATCCCTGACAAAGTCAGAATACCTTGCTATATCGTTGTGATTGCGGCATTCGTGACTATCGTTCAATTCCTGCTTCAGGCATATGTTCCATCCCTGTACGCTACTCTCGGTCTGTTCATACCTCTTATTGTTGTGAACTGTATCGTTCTCGGCCGTGCAGAAGCATTTGCCAACAAGAACTCTGTCGGAGACTCAGCTCTTGACGGCCTGGGAATCGGCCTTGGCTTCACCATCGCCCTCACCTGCATCGGTCTGGTACGTGAAATTCTCGGCAGCGGCGCCGCTTTCGGATTCAAATTGTTCGAAGGTGACGGAATGCTCGCATTCGTACTTGCCCCGGGCGGATTCATCGTGCTTGCATATCTGATGGTATTATTCAGAAAGTTAACCTCTAAAAAGGCATAGTGTATGGAATACATAATTATTTTCATCTCGGCAATATTCGTCAATAATATTGTTCTGTCGCAGTTCCTGGGCATTTGTCCTTTCCTTGGGGTTTCCAAGAAGGTTGACACTGCACTCGGTATGGCTGCCGCCGTTACATTCGTAATGGCTATCGCTACTTTGGTGACTTACCTCCTGCAGAACTATGTACTCGTTCCTCTCGGTCTCGAGTTCCTTCAGACTGTAAGTTTCATTCTCGTAATCGCCGCTCTGGTGCAGATGGTGGAGATTATCCTCAAGAAGATCAGTCCTTCACTCTATCAGGCGCTCGGTATCTTCCTGCCTCTGATTACAACCAACTGCGTTGTTCTCGGAGTGGCAATCCAGGTGGTTACCAATGAATACGATTTCATCAACAATGCCGGAAGTCATATGATGAACCTCGGCCAGGCAATTGTCTTTGCAATTGCCACTGCAATAGGTTACGGTCTTGCCCTGATTCTGTTCGCCGGTATCCGCGAGCAACTTGAACTGAGCAACGTTCCAAAGGGTTTCCGCGGCGTTCCTATCGCTTTGCTCACGGCCGGTATTATGGCTATGGCATTCATGGGTTTCTCAGGTCTGGTATAACAGAATTCTTTTGATAAATAGCGGGATGAATATTTTTTGTTCGTCCCGCTTTTTTTATATCTTTGCAGTCCAATCGGGAAGTGGCGCAGTTGGCTAGCGCGCTGCGTTCGGGACGCAGAGGTCGGGTGTTCGAGTCACCTCTTCCCGACTTTTCATACAGAATGGGGTACTAGCTCAGTTGGTAGAGCGTTTGAATGGCATTCAAAAGGTCAGGAGTTCGATTCTCCTGTGCTCCACAGGAAGGAGGTTGGCAAAGGGGTCTTATGCCAACCTTTGTTTTTGATAATTTCAATTGAAAATCGTTAAAGAATGAAACGTGCCCTACTATTGGCTGTAATGCTCTTTGGAAGCGCCGTTGTGCTGAATGCCCAGTACAACAGTATCAGTTATGACTCAAACAGCGCATTCAAACTTCTTCAAATCGATCAGTACGATGATGCCAGCGTCTTCTTCTTCAAAGTCGAGGGAACGGACGACAGGCAGGCATTCAGTGTGAACGACAACACAAAGATATCAGTGGAGGGAGTTTTCAAGAAATACAAGTTGGTCCAGACCGCCAACATCCCTTTTACCAGCGAGAATATGGCCGCCGTTGTCGAAGGCAACGGCAATGATTTGTATTTTATTCTCCAGTTCGACAGATTGCCTCTTGACAAGCCGTTCCGTATGGTGGAGAACGAGAAGTCCTCTTCAAGAATGACTTTCAATTTTGACAATGTTACCGTCGATACCTCAAGGACTGTTGAAAAGATCAATGTTGAGGATTTCCTCGGTTATTCCGACTACGTGAAGTTTGGAACATATAGCCAGAACGGCAAAAAGTACGCGTTTTATGACATAAACGGTCTTTCTGTCGCCACTCATCTCGGAGAAGAATTCCTCGGTCTGACCAGAGTGGGGAAACTCGACGTGGTTATCACCAACGATTCCGGACATAGAATCTCTGTTTCGAGCGACAACATTAAAGTAACTGCAACCAAGAACGAGAAGAAAGGCTATGTGGAGATTCCTCTGTGGAGCGTCTCAACATATGATTCATACGTCGAGGGCAGCAACGCATCGTCGGTCTATTCGTACAGTTCGAGATCCAATCCGGTGGCCTCGTCAATAAGCGATTACCGCCGGTTCAAGGTCAGGAGCGACGACCTTGGAAGCCAGATTATCCTTGGCTCGCTCGAGATGGCATTCCGTTCCATAAACAGGGACCAGGTCGATGAATATGCTGAGGCTCTTGAAAAGAACCGCGAGCATCTGTGGAACAACTACCTCCAGAGCATTGACCTTGACGATGGCGAGTCTTACGGAGGCTATGTGGCTTTCAAAGACCAGAAATACAAACGCTACAAAATCATTGTGAAGGTAGGGGGTCGGGAGTACACCTTCTCCATTGCGGGCTAGCTGACTTTGGCGCCACGTATTCCCCAAAGGATTACTCCTATAGAAACGGATACATTCAGGGAATGTTTTGTTCCGTATTGGGGTATCTCAAGACATAGGTCTGATTCGTCCACAACTTCCTGTTGGACGCCTTTGACCTCATTTCCGAATACGAAGGCATATTTCCGGCCGTCTTCCATCCGGAAATCCTGTAGCATGGTTGAATTCTCGGCTTGCTCCACACTGACGATGACATACCCCTCATCCTTCAATTTCCTTACCGCGCCAGTGGTCTGTGCAGAATACTCCCAATCCACGCTGAATTCGGCTCCGAGTGCGGATTTGTGAATTTCTGCAGTCGGAGGAACGGCACATATACCGCACAAAAATATTTTTTCTACGCGGAAAGCGTCACAGGTACGGAAAGCGGATCCTATGTTATGCTGGCTGCGGATATTGTCAAGCACAAGCACTATGGGGGCCTTTTCGGCTTCTTTGTACTCTTCCACGCTTATGCGGCCCAATTCGCTGTTGAGAAGTTTCCGGAACATATTTGTCTTTTGCAGGGCAAAGGTAGCAAAATTAATGTACCTTTACGCATATGAAAATTCAATATACCGGATTGAACTATCCTCAGGTCAAGGAGTTTTGTGACGGGAGAATTCTCGCCCCTTATTTCTGTATGGGTTTCTCGATGCTTTCTCTTCAGACAAAAGAAGGCTACGTTACGGTCAATGAAGGTGATTGGATAGAGAAGGATGAAAACGGAGAGTTTCACATTTTGTGATTGTTTTTCGGGAAATTGAAGTATCTTTGTGTAATATCCCATTGGAAATTTAATTCATTATATACGATATGAAACAAGATGTACAGATTTCCGAGCTTCTTCGCAAAGAGGAAGAGCGTGAGAGTGAAGGTATTGAGCTCATAGCATCCGAGAACTTCGTGAGCAATCAGGTGCTTGAGGCTCTTGGCAGCGTTTGCACAAACAAGTATGCTGAAGGATATCCCGGAGCAAGATATTACGGTGGCTGTGAGGTTGTTGACCAGATTGAACAACTCGCAATTGACCGCGTATGCAAACTTTTTGATGCAGAATTCGCCAATGTCCAGCCTCATTCCGGCGCTCAGGCCAATATGGCGGTTTTTCAGGCTTGCCTCAAGCCGGGAGACACCTTTATGGGCCTCGACCTGTCGCACGGCGGACATCTTTCACACGGTTCACCTGTAAACGTCAGTGGTATGCTCTATAAAGCCGTTGGCTATAAGTTGAATCAGGAGACTGGTCTTGTAGATTACGACGAAATGGAAAAGCTCGCTCTTGAGTGCAGACCGAAACTTATCGTGGGCGGTGCTTCTGCATATTCGCGTGAATGGGATTGGGAACGGATGCGCGCAATAGCCGACAAGGTAGGCGCTATTTTCATGGTGGATATGGCTCATCCTGCGGGACTCATTGCAGCAGGTCTTTTGAAGAACCCTGTCAAGTATGCCCACATAGTGACTTCCACCACTCACAAGACCCTTCGCGGTCCACGTGGCGGTATCATCCTCATCGGCAAGGACTTTGAAAATCCGTGGGGAGTAACTACTCCGAAGGGCCAGATCAAGATGATGAGCGCGATGATCAATTCTGCAGTCTTCCCGGGCATTCAGGGCGGTCCGCTCGAGCATTGCATCGCAGCCAAGGCTGTCGCCTTCTATGAGGCTCTCCAGCCTGAATTCAAGGATTATCAGATCCAGGTTCAGAAGAACGCCAAGGCTCTGGCTCAGGCTTTCATCGACAAGGGTTACTATGTCGTTTCCGGAGGAACAGACAACCATCTTATGCTGATAGATCTTCGTACCAAATATCCTGATCTTACCGGAAAGGTGGCGGAAAAGGCTCTCGTACGCGCCGGCATCACCGTCAACAAGAATATGGTTCCGTTTGACAGCCGAAGCGCTTTCCAGACTTCGGGCCTGCGTGTCGGAACACCTGCAGTCACTTCACGTGGCCTTGTGGAGAAGGATATGCCTGGAATCGTTGACCTTATTGACAAGGTTCTGAGCAATGTCGATGACGACAAAGTCATTGCGGAGGTCAAAGATCAGGTCAAGAGAAAGATGTACGGAATGCCGCTCAACAGGTGGTAAGCCCTTTCTGAAAACTGAAAAATGTCCGGCAGATCTTGTCGGACATTTTTTATGTGTGGTAGCCCCTTAATTCTTCGCGAAGCTGCTTCTCTTGCCCATTGCACAAGCTGTTCAGCAGGGAGTGGAACTCCTTTCCGTGGTTCGGGTACCTGAGATGGCACAACTCGTGCAGAATCACATAGTCACGCAAATGCTCCGGAAGCAGCATCAGCCGCAGGTTGAGGTTGATGTTGCCTTTTGACGAGCAACTGCCCCAATTCGTGAGGTTGTTCTTTATGAATATGCGCCGGTATTCGCAGTGACTCCCGTCGGCAAATCCCTTCTGTACCGCCAGTTCCCTGAGCCGGTCAGGCAGAAAAGCCTTGGCTTCGGCGCGGAGCCGCTCAATCTCCGGACCCGAAGGTTTCGGCCTGCGCCTGCGTCGGTATATGAATTTGAAAATCATGGGACTGGGAAAGATACTGCTGCTTTATTGCTTCAAAATTACAAATAGTGGCAGTTTTTTACAAATTGATTGGGAATACTTGTAAATTCGAAAATAATCCCTACATTTGCAGACCCGAAAAAGTCGGGAGATTTTATTAATTAATTTTTTGCTACAATGTCAGAATATCTGAACGCAGACAAGAAGCAAGAGATTTTCGGTCAATACGGAAAGTCTAATGTTGACACTGGTTCTCCAGAGAGCCAGATTGCTTTGTTTTCCTACCGTATCGCTCACCTGACCGGTCACCTCAAGGCAAACAAGAAAGACCACGGCACCCAGCGCGCAATGCAGCGCCTGATCGGTAAACGTCGTCAGATGCTTGATTACCTCAAGGCTACCGATATCGAGAGATACAGAGCTATTGTGAAGGCTCTTAACCTTCGTAAGTAAAATAGGAAAACCTGATGTAAGGCCGCCGAAATATGCGGCCTTTTTTGTAGGACATTTTAAGACGATATGAATATAATAAAGAAAACCATCCAACTGGCTGATGGTAGAACAATTGAAATTGAAACCGGCAAATTGGCGAAACAGGCGGCCGGTTCAGCAGTGGTCAAGATGGGCGGCACAATGTTGCTTGCAACCGTCACGGCTGCTTCAGAAGTGAAGGAAGGCACTGATTTCCTTCCGCTTCAGGTTGATTACAAAGAAAAGTATTATTCAGCAGGACGCTTCCCCGGCGGATTCATGAAGAGGGAAGGCAAGGCTTCTGACTATGAGATTCTGATCTCCCGCCTTGTGGACCGTCCTATCAGACCTCTCTGGCCTGACGATTTTCATCTTGAGGTTTATGTGAACGTAAACCTTATCTCTGCAGAGAAGGACATCCAGCCGGATGCTCTTGCAGGACTGGCTGCATCTTGCGCCCTTGCCACCAGCGACCTCCCATTCATGGGACCTATCTCGGAGGTTCGCGTGTGCCGCATAAACGGGCAGTTCAAGATCAACCCTAACTTCAGCGAAATGAAAGATTCTGACCTTGAACTTATGGTCGCAGCCACCGAAGAGAACATCATGATGGTGGAAGGCGAGATGAACGAGGTCAGCGAACACGATATGCTTGAGGCGATCAAATTCGCCCACGAGGAGATCAAACGCCACTGCCGCGTTCAGAAAGAGCTTATGAAGGAACTCGGCACCGACGTCAACAAGCGTGACTATCCTCACGACGTAGAGGATGAGGAACTCAAGAAGGCCGTTCACGAATTCTGCTACGACAAGTGCTATGCTCTGGCAAAGAGCGCAAAGCCTAAACATGAGCGTGAAGACGGCTTCGTGGCTATTAAGGAAGAGTTCCTTGCAACCATTCCTGAAGAGGAACTTGAGGAGAAGGCTCCTCTTGTTGAAAGATATTATCACAACGAGGAGAAAGAGGCGATGCGTAATATGATTCTCGACGAGGGCATCCGCCTTGACGGCCGAGTATGCAATCAGGTGCGCCCTATCTGGTGCGAGGTTGACTATCTGCCTTGCGCACACGGAAGCGCTATCTTCACCCGTGGTGAGACTCAGTCGCTTGCCACTGTCACCCTCGGTACCAAGATGGATATGAAGGAGACTGACGAGGTTCTCATTCAGGACGACCAGCAGTTCGTTCTTCATTACAACTTCCCTCCTTTTGCAACCGGTGAAGCAAAAGCCCAGCGAGGTGTCGGCCGTCGTGAGATCGGTCACGGAAACCTTGCAATGCGCGCTCTCAAGCCGGTTGTTCCATTGGCTCCTGAAAATCCATACGCAGTACGTGTGGTATCAGATATTCTTGAGTCAAACGGATCTTCTTCAATGGCTTCCGTTTGCGGCGGCTGCCTTGCCCTTATGGATGCAGGTGTGAAGATCAAGAAACCTGTTGCGGGTGTAGCCATGGGCCTGATCACGGATGCTGAACGTCCTAATGACCGTTATGCCATCCTTACCGACATACTTGGTGACGAGGACCATCTCGGCGATATGGACTTCAAGGTTACCGGTACTGCAGACGGAATCACCGCCACCCAGATGGATATCAAGGTTGACGGACTGAGCTATGATGTTCTCGAAAAAGCTCTTGAACAGGCACGTCAGGGCCGTATGCATATTATGGGTGAGATGCTCAAGACCATCGACAAGCCTCGTGAGGATTACAAGCCGTTCGTTCCTCGCATCGTCCAGATTCAGGTTGCAGGCGAATTCATCGGAGCCATCATCGGAAAAGGTGGCGAGACCATTCAGGGCATGCAGAAGGAGACAGGATGCACCATCACAATCGAAGAGCAGAAAGATGCTCAGGGCAATGCAATCGGAGTTGTCGATATCTTCGGTGACAACCGCGAAGCAATGGATGCCTGCCTTGCAAAGATAAAGGCCATCACAACCGTTCCTGAGGTCGGTGAAGTATATCACGGCAAGGTGGTTTCAATCCTTGAATTCGGTGCTTTCGTAGAGATTCTTCCTGGCAAGGAGGGGTTGCTCCACATCTCCGAAATTGACTGGGCAAAGACTGAAAAGGTCGAGGATGTCCTTCACGAAGGTGACGAAGTGGATGTAAAACTCCTCGAAATCGATGCCAAGACCGGCAAGCTCCGTCTGAGCCGCAGAGCCCTCCTCGAAAAACCGGAAGGCTATGTTGAACCTGAGCGCAAACCGCGTCCTCAGGGTGACCGCCGCCCTTCAGGTGATCGCCACAACAACGGGCCTCGCCGCCCTTTCAACAAGGACAACCGTGAAAGAGGACCAAGAAAAGAAAACAACAACCCTAAATCAGAATAAAAATGAACCTAAGAGTTATCAAAAAGGACATTGAGTTCCTGGTAAGTGATTTTATCGAAGACTGCCTTCTTTTCTCCATGTTTCATGAAGAGGTTCCTACCGAGAAGGTTGAGGCTCTTATGAATGCAGCCAACGATCTTGCAGAGGATCTTTTCGTGAAGGTCAATCACCCTGCAAAAGAGGGAAGCAAGAAGGCTTATTACAATAATATCGTGAAGGAACTTTATGCCGGCCTTGACGCTTTGTGCGAGAAACTGTCGGCACTTGCAAAGAAGTAATCTTTCCTGAAAATAGATCGGAGAGGGCTGCCCGAAGAAGGGCAACCCTCTTTTTATTTCAGCCTTCCCTGCCAGGTGTCCCGCTCTTCCAGCCTTTTTTCAAGCATTCTGAGCAGCTCCACATTGCGGACCTTACCCCAGGGCGTGGAGTTGACGAATCTCGGTGGAACCTCCCCGGCGAAACGTTCTATGCGAAGGTCCATCCGCAATCTCTCCAGGAAATCTATGAAAAAATCGATGTATTCCTGAAGGTCCCAGGTTACGAACCTTTCCGGGTATTGGGCGAACTCCCGCTCCATCCGAGTCCCTTTGATTATCTGGAGCTGGTGGAACTTCACGGAATCCACAGGCAGCGTGTTGATCATACCTGCCATATTGAGCATCATTTCCCTGCTCTCTCCCGGCAGCCCGAAAATGAAATGCGCTCCTGTCATTATCCCGCGCTCATGCGTCATTTTCACGGCCTCGACTGCCTGTGCCCAGGTGTGATGGCGGTTGATGTGGGTGAGTGTCTGGTCGTAGCAGGATTCGATGCCGTATTCCAATATGACGATGTGCTCTTTCTGCAGCTGGGCAAGGTAGTCAAGCTTCCGCTCATCGACACAGTCCGGTCGGGTGCCTATGACAATGCCGCAGACGGCAGGGTGGGCGAGAGCCTGGCCGTAAATCTCCTTGAGCCTTTCAATTGGAGCGTGAGTATTGGAATATGGTTGAAAATAGGCAAGATAGCGTGTTGCCCTGGGATATCTTATCTTATGGAATTCTATCCCTTCGTCAATCTGTTGCGCTATGCTTTTGTCCGGAGTGCTGTAATTGGGATGGAATGCATTGTTGTCGCAGTAAGTGCATCCTCCGAAGGCGAGAGTCCCATCGCGGTTCGGGCAGGAAAAGCCTGCGTCAATCACCAGTTTCTGAAGTCTGCCTCCGTATTTTTCCTTGAGAAAATCAGCGAAAGGATTATATCTTTTTTTCAATTTTACTTCCATTTTTTTCTTGCACAAAGATATGAAAATCATTAAATTTGTTGGTTGAACATCTAAATGTAAACTTAAAAAATATGAAAAAGTGTTTTTTGATTGTTGCCTGCGCAATCCTTGCCGTTGCCTGCAGTTCAAATCAACCGAAGAGTGAACAGAACATTGAAGAACCGCAGTATGAGGAACTCAACGGGCTTGCATTTGCTTCGCTTTCCGTTATCAATATGCGCGAAGATCCTGATTACGCTGCCGAACTGGGTACACAGGCCCTTATGGGTACACCTGTAAAAGTGCATTATGCTCCGGAAGATGACTATTGGGTAATGATTGAGACACCTGACGGATACAAAGCGTGGGTGAATGATGCTGCAATACAGATGACAGACGAAGATGCCCTTGCAGCTTGGAAAAAGTCAAAGCGTGTGATTGTCACAAACGATTATACCTTCTTTGTGGAAGCGCCTAAGGCGGATGCCCAGAGAGTGTGTGACGCCGTTTGTGGCTGTATCGTACAATATGCCGGTACATCAGGCAAATACACTGAAGTAATTCTTCCTAATGGAAAACACGCCTTCGCTCTGACTGCAGACGTTACCGATTTCGAGCAGTGGGCCAACAGCCGTGTTGCCGTGGTGCCTGCCGATGCTCCACAAGCTGACATTGACCGCGCCAGGGCGGAAATCATAGCAACTGCGAAGAAGTTCGTGGGCATCCCTTATCTTTGGGCTGGCACTTCAATCAAAGGAGTTGACTGCAGCGGATTTTCGAAGAGTGTATATTACCTGAACGGATACCAGCTTCTGCGTAATGCCTCACAGCAGTACAAGACAGGTGATCCCGTTGACGTAAGTGAAGGCTATGACAACCTTCAGCCGGCCGACCTCGTGTTCTTCGGAAGGGAGGCTACAGCTGAAAGGCCTGAACGAATCTCCCACGTCGGCATATATATGGGCGAAGGTATGATTATCCATTCTGCCGGCGTCGTGCGTATCAACAACATCCTTGACGAGAGTCGTCCGGATTACTACAAACGCAAGATCATCCGAGCAGCACGTATCATCGGCACTCAGGACTGCGACAAGGGTGTGACTTCCATAGCAAAGGGCGGAGTCTATTTTGAATAACAACACAAAATCACAAAAATATGAGCAATCGTAGAACATTTCTCAAGACGGCAGGGCTGATGACGGCTGCTGCTGCAATGTGGAAGCCCTCTGATCTGTTTGCCGCAAAGGCAGTGAAGAAGAGCGGAAGCAAGAAACTGCAACTCGACTGGGAGGATTTTCAGGGTATCATGAAGTTCACCTTCCACATTTCAGGTTCTTCCAGAACAACTACCCCTATCGTTATCACACGCCTCAGCTGGGATGGCTACGAGGGCTACGGTGAGGCCGCAATGCCACCATATCTCGGTGAGACACAGGCTTCCTGCCACGAATACTACAAGAAGGTGATTGAAAACATTCTTCCTCAGTTCGACAATCCTTTCCAGATTGAGGACATAATGAAGGCGTGCGACAAGATCACAACCAACAATACTGCTGCCAAGGCCTCAATCGACATTGCGCTTCACGACCTTTGCGGTAACATCATGGGCCAGCCTTGGTGGAAGATGTGGGGATTCGACGCAAAGAAAGCTCCTTACACCTGCTATACAATAGGCTATGATGAGTCAGACGAAATGCTCCAGACCAAGCTTGACGAAGCCAACTGGAACAAGATCATCAAGGTTAAGCTGGGAATGACGGAGAAAGAGGACAAGCGTATGATTGAGTTCATCCGCGCTCGCGACAACCGTAACATCGTCATTGATGCAAACCAGGGATGGAAAGACAAATATTACGCTCTCGATATGATCAACTGGCTTGCTGAGAAGGGCGTCACAATGATTGAGCAGCCTATGAGCAAATACAATCTTGACGAAATAGCCTGGGTAACCGAGCGCAGTCCATTGCCTGTCATGGCGGATGAATCCTGCCAGCGTCTGACAGACATCCCTAAGCTCAAAGGAGCGTTCCACGGAATCAACATCAAGTTGATGAAGTGCACCGGACTTTATGAGGCCCGTCAGATGATTACCATGGCTGAACAGCTGCATATGAAGCTGATGGTCGGTTGTATGACCGAGACATCCGTTGCAATATCCGCTGCCGCACAGATCTCTCCTAAGATGGAGTGGGCGGATCTCGATGGCAATTATCTTCTCGGAAACGACTGCTTCGAAGGAATGAAACTCGTTGACGGACGTATCACCCTTGAAGACAAACCAGGTTTGGGACTTGCCAAGAAGCCTGGCATCATCAGCTTGTAAAAAACATCAGAAGCAGAAAAGGGTAACTCGACAGAGTTGCCCTTTTTTTTATATATTTGCAAAATATATCTAATTTAGAGAAAATGAACACTGACAAGATTGTAATGGAAGGATTGACATACGATGATGTCCTCCTTATCCCTGCCCGCAGTGAGGTTCTCCCGCGCGATGTGGACGTATGCACCAGATTCACCCGTGAGATTCCTCTTCATGTTCCGATCGTATCCGCCGCTATGGATACTGTTACGGATGCCAATATGGCAATTGCGATGGCCAGAGCAGGCGGAATAGGTGTTATTCACAAGAATATGCCTATTGACATGCAGATGGAGCAGGTTCGTAAAGTGAAGAGAGCAGAGAACGGAATGATATATGATCCTGTTACAATCTCTGTCGGGGCTACAGTCGGTGATGCTTTGAAACTTATGCATGAGAACCACATAGGTGGAATTCCTGTAGTTGACGGAGGGGGACATCTCATCGGTATTGTTACGAACCGTGACCTGAGATTCCAGGACAATGCGGCGACACCGATAAAATCTGTGATGACATCCGAGAATCTCATCACCGTCTCTCCGAACACTTCCATACCTCAGGCTACGGAGGTGCTGAGAAAGCATCGTATTGAGAAGCTTCCTGTCGTTGATGCGGACAACAAGCTTGTCGGGCTCATCACATTCCGTGACATCAACAAGATAAAGGACAATCCGTCGGCAAGCAAGGATTCTATGGGACGCCTTCTCACGGCGGCGGCAGTGGGCATCAATTCTCACAGCCTGCAGGATGTGGAAAAACTTGTAAGCGTGCATACGGACGCAGTTGTTCTCGATACCGCTCACGGACATTCCGTATTCGTACTCGAAACAATCAAGAAAATACGCAAGGCCTTTCCGGATCTTCAGATAGTTGCCGGGAACATAGCTACGGCAGAGGCGGCTCTCGCCCTTAAGGAGTGCGGAGTTGACGGCGTCAAAGTAGGCATCGGCCCGGGATCGATCTGCACTACCAGAATCATTGCTGGTATCGGTGTCCCTCAACTCACTGCAGTCATGAATGTTGCTGATGCGCTTAAAGGCAGTGGAATTCCTGTAATTGCAGATGGTGGAATCCGCTATTCAGGAGATATTGTCAAAGCTTTGGCGGCTGGTGCAAGCACAATAATGGCAGGTTCCCTGTTCGCCGGAGTGGAAGAGGCCCCGGGAGAGGCTATCATCCTCAATGGCCGAAAATTCAAGTCATACCGTGGAATGGGCTCTCTTGAAGCTATGCAGAAAGGCTCAAAAGACCGCTATTTCCAGGATATGGAAGAAGATATCAAGAAACTTGTCCCTGAGGGAATTGTGGCGCAAGTGCCATACAAGGGTACTTTGGCGGAGGTTATCTATCAATTGGTCGGTGGACTTCGCGCTGGTATGGGATATTGCGGAGCAAAGAATCTGGATGTGCTCAAAGAGGCCAAGTTCGTCAAGATTACTTCAGCCGGAATGGTGGAGAGCCATCCTCACGACGTGACAATCACCAGAGAGGCACCTAACTATACGCGCTGATGAAAAGAATCGTTCCCCTGATTGCGGCAATTATGCTCGTATCATCCTGCAGTTCTTTCCTGAACCATTATGGCGACAGGAAGGTGGCGGCAATCGGCAGGGACGTCCTATATGAGAGCGATGTGGTGAAACTTCTTCCGGAAAACGTTTCATCGGAGGACAGTGCGAAGATGGTCCGCAGGTATGTGGACACTTGGGCAATGAGCAAGCTGATGTTGCTCAAGGCTGGGAAAGAACTTTCAAAGTCCGACAGAAACGTAGACGCCCAGATTGAAGATTACCGTCGCAATCTTCTGGGTTTCAGGTATGAGAAAGCTTATATCGAAGCAAATCTCGATACTGTGGTCACCGATGCTGAGATAGGAAAGTATTATCAGGATCATTCTGCGAATTATGTCTTCCCTTATTCCATCGTAAAGGCGCGCGTTGCCAGAGTTTCCCCGAAGTCTCCGTATTATGAGATGATATTGGGCGATTTCGATGCAGTGGAGAAGGATGATGTCTCACGGTTGGAGAAGATATGTTATGATTCAGCGGAACGCTATACGGATTTCGGAGGGAAGTGGATTCCGGTTTCAACTCTTGCAAAGGAGATTGATGAGGATCTTCTGACTTGCGAGAGTGAGATTGCTCATAAATCATTATTTGAAAAAAAAGACGAGACGACGTCATACCTTGTTTTCGTGACGGAATATGTGGCTCCTGACGAATTGTCGCCAGTGGAATATAACTGGGACAATATAAAAGAGACAATAATAAATAAGCGGAAACAGGACCTTCTGGCAAAAATGGAACAGGAATTGCTGGAAGATGCTCTCGTGAACAAAACTTTAAAAATCTACGAATACGATGAATAAGAAGATTCTTGCGGCATTTTTGACTTTTTGTTTGTTTTTTCCGGCAGTCAGTCTTTTTGCCCAGAAGTATCAGGGTGGACTTGTTGACAAGTCGGTGGCGCTTGTGGGCAATGACGTGATAATGCTTTCACAGCTTGAATCGGAGGCTCAGATGATGGCTGCCAGGGGAATGAGCGTCGACAGGAATGCGAGATGTGAGATTCTTGAGGGCCTGATGGTGGCCAAGCTTTTCCTTGTTCAGGCCAAGCTGGATTCCTTGAGCGTGTCCGAAGCCAACGTCGATGCGGCATTGGAAAGCAGAATGCTGGAGACTGTTCAGTTCCTTGGCGGAGAAGAGAAGGTTGAGGAATACTTCGGAAAACCTATTTATAAACTGCGTCAGGAGTGGAAGGAACAACTCGAGGAACAATCCCTGATCCAGCAGATGCAGCAGAAGGTTTCGCAGGATATTCCTAAACTTACACCACGTGAAATTGAGAAATTTGCAAAAGAGACTCCGGAAGAAGACCTTCCTGTTGTCAGCACGAAGTATCGTATCCGTCAGATAGGACTCTATCCTGACAAGAAGGCCGCTCAACTGGCCGTTAAGGAGAAGCTTATTTCGCTCCGTGAGCGTGTGTTAAACGGTGAGAAATTTTCCACTTTGGCCCGTCTCTATTCTGAAGACCCGGGCAGCGTTGCAAAAGGCGGTGAACTCGGAATGAATCCAAGGTCCATATACTGGCCTGTTTTCTCCGATGCGGCAATGGCCCTGAAGGCCGGGCAGGTTTCACAGGTTGTCGAGACACCTGACGGCTTCCATATCATTCAGATGATTGAGCGGAAAGGTGACATGTTCAATGCAAGGCACATCCTCATCAAACCGAAATATCCCTCGGAAGTCAGGTTGAAGGCATTCGCCAAACTGGACTCCATCCGTACCGAAATACTCTCCGACAGCATTTCTTTCTTTGATGCCGCCCGGAAGTATTCAGAGGATATCAAGACTTTGGTCAACGGTGGACTTCTTGCAGATGAGTACACAGGTTCTTCATATTTCGAAAAGGACCAGCTTAAGCCTGCGGATTACAATGCCCTGAAGGATATGAGTGTGGGAGACATTTCAGAACCTTTTGAGTCGCTTGACAATGAGGGAAGAAATGGCAACACCATATATAAAATCATCAATCTTGAGAAGTTGATTCCTTCCCATACGGCCAATTTCAAGGAGGACTACAGTACGCTGCAGGATGAAGTCAACCGCATAAATTCTGAAGCGGCTGTGGAAAAGTTCATTACGCAGAAACAGAAATCCACTTATATCGTCATAGATCCCATGTTCAGAGGGTGTCCATTCACACGTGAGGGCTGGGTCAAATAGCAGATGAGACTCCGGTTCGGAATATTTGTCGGAGTTTTGCTCCTGCTCTCTTCCTTTGCGGCAAATGCTCAGGAAGCCGGACGCGACAGTCTTATCCGGCTCGTTTATGCTGACCAGGCGCAGCAGGTTTTTGAGTATGGTCTCAATTACAGGCGGGTTTGGGGTAATGCGGAATTTCTGCATAACAATGCGCATCTGTATTGTGATTCCGCTTCCTGGAATATCGATTGGAAGTGTATTGACGCATATGGCAATGTCAGAATAGTCCAGGACAATACAATGCTCAAGAGTGAGCAGCTGCGCTATGACATTGAGGAAAATATGGCCCATTTCAATGGCGGGGTCGTTGAACTGATCGATAAGGACGGGCATGTGCTCCGGACGATGCAATTGGACTACAACACCAAGGACAGTGTGGGTTTTTTCCATCGTGGCGGTTCAATGAAGGACTCTGAGGGGAATGTCATTGAAAGCCGCGACGGCACCTATACTACAAATGACAATACCTTTGTCTTTGAGCATGATGTGGAGATGTATATGGATTCTATCAGAATCCTTACCACAAAATTGATTTACAATACTGATTCCCAGGTCGCCAGATTCGGAGAGGCCACAAACATGTGGAAGGATGACGGTTTTCTCTATGCTGATGACGGATGGTATGACCGCAATGGCAAAGAGGTACACTTCAGCAATCGCGTCTATATGAATGATCCGTCGTACGAAGCATGGAGCGATGACGTGAATTACGACCAGAAAAGCGGTGAAATCAACATGTACCGCAATTCCCAGATACTGGATACCACACATAAGGCGTATTATACTGCCAATCATATACGATATGAGAGGGATACCGTTGACGGGGTGGTTACGATGACGGAGGAACCTGCAATAATCTTCTGTGGGGAAAATGAGAACAAAGTTGTGGACACCCTCTATTTCGGGGCTGATACACTTGTTACGTTTGCCTTGCGCAAGAATGATATACCGGCAGAAGAGATAGCGGCATCCAAACAGAGATATGAGGATATCACATACGATACCTTGAAGAAAAAGAGAGAGGAACTGGCGGCTGAACGAGAGAAGAAAAAGACGGAAAAAATGCGGGATGCCGGCAAGCTGCCTCCAACAGTCCCGCCTAAAGGAAAGATGGCCAAACGTGACTCCACTGTAGCGCCGGTTCCGGACTCCCTGCTTGCAATGCCTGACTCTTCTATGCTTGCTGCGGCGGATTCGGTAAGAACGGCGATAGACTCCGTTGGTGCGGTTCAGGATTCTTCCTCGGCAGTGATTGATACCACCCATATCCGTATGTTATATGCCTATCACAATGTAAAGGCATACAGGTCCGACATCCAGGCCCGCTGTGATACGGTGATATTTTCCTCACTTGACTCGATAGCCAGGATGTATGGAACTCCGATAATGTGGAATGAGGTGAAGAACCAGCTCACTGCGGAAACAATGAATATCCTGATAAGGAATGGCGGTTTGGACAGGTCAAGTATGGTGACTGATTCCTGGATTATTTCGCAGGAGGATTCAGTCCACTTCAATCAGATCAAGAGTACGGAAATGATGGGGTATTTCCACGATAACCAATTATATCGTTTTGATGCTCTGGGTGGAGTGAATGCCTTGTTCTATCTTGATGAAAAGGGATCTCTCACCACCGTCAACCTCAAGGAGGCCAAATCCATGACTGCATTGGTGAAGGACGGCAACGCGCAACGCATTCTTTATATGGAGACAGTCAAGAGTGACGCTTACCCGATTCTTGAACTTGAAGCCGAGAAGCACAGGCTCAAGGATTTCGTATGGCGTGGTGAAGAACGCCCTGTCTCCTCGGCGGAAATCACACATATCAGGCCTAATATTTCGCAAAGGGAGAAATATGCACGTGTCGCTGCCCCTATGTATGATGAGACTAATCTTTATTTCGATAATTACATGAAAGGGGTGCTTGATTCGATTGAAGCGCAGCGCCTGGCGAGATTGGAAAGAAAGCGCGTCAGCGATTCTCTCAAAGAAGCCCGCAGAAGAATGGAGATTTTTGAGGATTCGTTGGCAAATCAGGTACCTGTCAAGGATACTACGGTAGCCTCTGATACCTTGAAGATTGAAAAGATAAAGACTGACACAGAATCGTCGGAGAAACTTTCGCCTAGGGAGAAGAGAAAGATTGAACGTGCCCAGAAGAGGGCCTTGCGGAAAGAGGAACGTCAGGCCCGTCGACAGGCAAGGCAGAAGGCCAGGAAAGAACGGCGGGAGGCGAGAAGGGCCGCAAAAGAAAAAAAGGTTGTCAGCAGCTGACAACCTTTTTTAACGTTTGAAATTTCAGATTAGTTCTTGTATCCAGGGTTCTGCTGGAGCTTTGGATATGTTGCGATTTCATCAGATGAGATAGGGAGGGCAACTTTTGCATCGCCGACCTTAAGTGAGTTCTGATATTGTGAACCGCCTCTGAAATCGTGAGGGTCAATAGTCTTGTCGCTGGTGAACGAGCCTCCGCGGCGCATTACGTCGAAGAAGCGGTGTCCTTCACCGATAAACTCTTTCTGACGTTCAGTCTGAATCATGTCAAGGGTGAGAGTAGTTGCGTCAACATAGTCGTAATAACGGCTTTCACAGAATTCGTTGAAATATGCGAGAGCTTCTGACTTGTTGGCCTCAAGGCCTGCTTCAGCGGCAATGAGGAAAGCTTCGGACATTCTCAGGACGCGTGGATTGTTACGACGGAAAGTATATCCCTGATCTTTGTTACCGATGAACTTGCGGAGCCAGAATTCACCTGTACCCTTTGCACCCGTCTCAGGATCGTCATAAGCAATCATCTCGGCACGTACGTCATTAGGAGTGTCGAAGAAGAGGCTTCTCCATTTGAGGGTAGGGATAAGGCTTGCGCCGGCATTTGCGTCATCGAACCAAAGATTGTGGTACATGGTGTAGAAACCGCCATCCTCGTCGATATCGCCTTGAACTGATACAAGGAGTTCCAGAACAGATTCATCGTTGCCTTCTTCTCCCCAGTAGCTCAGATACTCGTCTGGATCAACCAGTTCATATGGAGAACTGTTGATTACTTCTTCAGCTGCAGCATATGCTTTGTCCCACTGGCCCATATAAAGGAAAACACGAGCCTGGAGCAGTTTTGCTGCCCAATAGTTGAAGTGACCGAGTTTCTTGCTTTCAGGAAGTTTTGCGAGAGCGCTGTCAAGATCGCTCAGAACGAGTGCATACGTATCTGCAACTGTGCTGCGGCTTGCCTCTGCTGCCTCTGTAGGGAAAATTCTTTCCTTGAGGATAACAGCTCCGAGAGAAGCTCCTTTATCATAGGTATATGGCTGGCCGTAAAGACGTGCAAGGTCAAAGTAGCAGAGAGCTCTTACAGCGTATGCCTCACCTGTGAGGCCATTCTTTTCCTCCTTGTCGCTGTCTGAAGTTACTTCGAGAACGTTGATGTTCTCAATGAATGAGTTGCATCGCATGATCACGTTGTAGTAACTCTCCCAGAATGTGCCGAAGTAGGAGTTCTGAGAAGATTCATACTGCCATGTGTAGATAACAGATCCGGTACCGTCAGCTGTACGCGGGTAGATATTGTCCGCTCTGAGGTCGCCCATATATGGGAAATATGTACCGTACAGCCCATAGTACTTGAGAGGAGTGTACAAACCGTTGCAGGCTACCCTGGCATCCGGCATTGTCACCATAGCGTTCTTGTCAACTACGGAGTCCGTAGGCATTGGATCAAGAAAGCCCTTGCATGCAGAGATCGAAATGAGGACCAGTGCTGCAACTGCGATATATTGTATAAACTTTTTCATACTCTTGTTTTTTTAGAATGACAGGTCAATACCGAAGGTAACTGTTCTGAGTGCAGGAGTAACATAGTAGTAGTAGCCACTGGCCTGGATTTCAGGGTCGATGTTGAGGCCTGAGAATGTGAGGAGGTTGGCGCCTGCTACATAAATACGAGCGTTGCTCATCGCCAGTTTCTGAACGAAGTTCTTAGGCAGGTTGTAAGAGAGGGTGAGGTTCTTCAGACGGAGGAAGTCACCTTTCTTCAGGTATCTGCTTGAGTAGTAATATCCGCCCTGTCCATTGTCGGCAACACGTTTAGGAACGTCTGTGTTGGTGTTGGTAGGGGTCCATGCATTGAGCTGGTCCTTGGCAATGTTGCGGTGTGACCAATAGTAACCGTCACTTTCCATCTGCTCTACGCCATCATCCCAGATATAGTGTCCGTACTTGTAAGACCAAGCCATATCGAGGGTCAGGCCTTTCCATCCGAGGTTGAGGTTGAAACCACCGAAGCCCTTAGGAATAGCAGTTTTGCCTTCGATAATCATATTGCTGGCATTCTGACGGTTTTCAGGGAAGTAGTTGTAAGTGTCCTTTGGAACTGTCTGGCCTTTTTCAATTACAGTGCCGTCCTTCATTATGATCTTCTGGTCTGCAACTTCACCGGCTACATAGTGAGAACCTTCGGCATACATTGGGTAACCTGCTTTCAGGCGGCTGTTGCCGAGGTAGCCGTCTTCCTGGCATACACCGAGATATTCTCTCGTGTAGTACTGGTAGAAGTTGTAGCCTGGCTGCCAGATGTAAGGAGTGTCGATGATAGGTGCGCCGTCCTCAGTGAGGGAAACGATCTTGTTCTTGACTGTACTCCAGTTGGCTCCGACGGAAAGGTTCCATCCACTGACATTCTTGAGGATGTCAACGTTTACTGAAAGCTCCCATCCTTTGTTGGACATTGATCCGATGTTCTTCAGAGTTGAAGAGAAACCTGTCACTGAAGGAATTCTTGCATCAAGAAGAAGGTCAGTAGTGAGCTTGCTGTAGTATTCAGCTGTGAGGGTTACGCGGTCGAAGAGGGTAGCGTCGAGTGCGACGTTCCAGTTTTTGTTCTTTTCCCAAGTAAGTTCCTCGTTGCCGAGAGTTGATGGATAACTTGCGCCATCCTGGCCATAAGCAGTATAGTCATAGAGCGCCATATATCCGAAGTAGTCTGAAGGAAGTGTACCTGAAGTACCGTATGAACCACGGATCTTGGCGTCGTTTAACCAGTCTGCTTTGATAAAGTCCTCATTTGAGAATCTCCAGGATCCTGATACTGACCAGAAGTTGCCCCAACGTGTCTTAGGAGCAAGTCTTGATGAACCGTCACGACGGAAGGTGCCTGTGATGTAGTACTTGGCTGCATAGTCATAGCTCAAGCTTCCGAGAGCAGAAAGCAATGTGCAGTCGCGTGTGTAACTGTAACCTCCGTCGAAGCCTGTGGCAAGGTATGATTCAGTTGCACCCATATATGATAAGTCAATCTTACCGATGGTTGACATGAAATATTTTTCACGCTCTGATTCCCAGCCGGCCATTGCCGATACGTGGTGCTTGTCCCAGGTCTTGTCAAAATTCAGCACGGTTGATGTTACGAGACGGTCAACGTTGCGGTGACGGTTTCCGATATATCCTCCGATATCTGAATAAGCATAGAAGTTAGGGTGTCCGTAGGTCCATGCGAACTTGTCGCGTACATACAACCAGTCGTCGCTGACTGTTGTTTTGAGTTTGAGCCAGTCGGTGAATGTTGCCTCAGCCCATCCCTTAAGCATCAGACGGTTCTGATATGCATCGTTGATCTGGTTTTCGTAAGTTGCGACAGGGTTTACTGTTGAGAAGCTTGGGCTCCACTCCTTAAGATAGAGCTCTCCCGTGTCCTTGTATGCATAAGGCCATCTTGGGTTGAGAACGACTTTCCAGATGAAGAACGGGTTGTCCTTTGAAGACCAACCATCCTGGTGACCTGTCTGGTACTGCCAAGAGTACTGAACTGTTCCACCGACTTTGAGCCATTTGGCAAGAGATGCCTCGGCATTCACCGTTGTTGAGAAACGGCGCAGATAGTCGATTGAAACGACACCCTGCTGGTCTGTCCATGCTACTGAAGCATAAACTCTGGCTTTCTCTCCACCACCGGAAACGCTGAGTTCATAGTTCTGGTTGATACCTGTACGGAAGAGAACGTCCTCCCAATCTTTATATATGTATTTGCTTTCGTCTTTCTTAGGGTAGTACTCTTCCACCATCTCGTTGACATAGTTGTCGATTGAGCCGTATGGTTCCCACTCTGACGGACCTTCTTCGTTTGCGTAGTTCAACCACGACATTCTGTGCATTGCCTCGTTTTCGGCATCGTTACAGAGAGGATAGTTGTTGTATGCCCAGTATGACATACCTACGCTGGCCTTGAAGTTGGTAGTGATCTTGCCCATTTTACCTTTCTTGGTCGTGATGAGGATGACACCGTTTGATGCGCGTGAGCCGTAGAGTGAAGCTGCTGCCGCATCCTTGAGGATTGTCACACTTTCGATATCGCCAGGGTTGAGGAAGTTCATTGAACCTGTAGAGATGTTACCTGAAGAGTAGTCACCGCTTGTTGCAGGAACGCCATCGATAACGTAAAGAGGCTGGTTGCCGGCATTGAGAGAACCGAAACCACGGATGGAAATCTCCGCTTCGGAACCAGGCTGACCTGAATAAGATGCAACCTGAACGCCAGGAGCCTTACCTGCAAGAACTTGCTCGAAGCTGACTACAGGAGCATCTTTGATAGCGTCCTGCTTTACTACAGCTGCGGATCCCGAATAGGAACCTTTCTTTACAGTACCGTAAGCTACTACCATAACCTCGTCGAGAGCTTCGGAGTCAGGGCTCAAGCTTACGTTTATTACTGACTTGCCGTTCACTTGGACGGTCTGGGTCAGAAAACCGATTGATGAAATCTCCAGGACAGCATTTGCAGGTACGTTTGTGAGTGTGAACGCACCGTTGTCATCTGTTGCCTCACCAGTCATAGTGCCTTTGATTACGACACTTGCGAATGGGATTGGAGAGCCATCTTCTGAAGATGTTACCTTACCGGTAACCTTGTTTTGCGCAAAAACGATATTGCATGACAATACCAAAAGCGCAATTGCTAAAAGTTTCTTCATAGGAAGGTTTAGATAAAGTTAATAAAAAAGTATTGATGAATTTTGTGTCTTTGCCACAAGATTTGATAAAGGTAAAAACTTTTTATCAAAAAAACAAAAGGCTATGTGAACTCAGAATAATCATCAAATAATCACCCTCTTTTCGGAAATGAGGGGGAATCGGTTCGAAACGACATTTCGGGCTTCTTTACTTTTTTTAACAAATGTAAACGTTGCTGATTGTAATTAAATTTTTTTTTATATAATTTTGTAAGGATTACGAA
>JAGHSK010000028.1 GCA_018065895.1 Candidatus Cacconaster equi | reverse complement strand
TACCACCTTTGAACAATATTTGCTACGCTTGAACTCCTGGCCATATCTGGCAACCGGTCCATCAATCAAAAGATGTTTAATATTTCATTTGATTATTTCTAATGTTTTGTTGTTTTTAACGACATTTGCCGTCTAAAGAGTGTAAAGATTCTGAAAGATGGACTCAAAAGAACAGCAATTCACCTCCCTCATCCTCGAACATAAGAGTATCATTTATATGGTGTGCTACATGTTCACCGGGGACAAGGACGAAATCGACGACCTGTCACAGGACATTCTTGTTAAGCTATGGAAGGGCTACGATTCATTCGCAGGCCGGTCTGACATCAAGACCTGGATTTACAGGGTCAGCCTTAATCATTGCATTGACGCCGGCGCCAAAAAGAAACGCCGTGGTGAGAAGGTGCCTCTTACCACTGACATTGACGTGGCTTCCGGTGCAGACGACAAAGCGATGCAGACCCGGCTGCTCTATTCAAGAATCAACAGTTTGGGACTGGTGGACCGCGGCATAATTCTTCTATGGCTCGAAGGCCTGAGCTATGATGAGATAGCCGATATAGTCGGTATGACCGCAGGAAACATTTCTGTCCGTCTAATGAGAATCAAGGAACAGTTGAAACAGAAGTCAAACAAGTAAAGTTCACTCAAAATGGAAACTCAAGAAATCAAAATGGCTGATGAACTTCAGCAGCTTAAAATGCAATATGGGTCCCTCAAGGAAGAGGTTGACAGACAGAATACAATCAACGAGAAATTCATACTTTCCTCAATCCGGAAGGATCTGCGCATCATCAATAGCAAGCCAATGATCAGTCTCGTCGCGGGCACCATTGCCGTCCCTCTGATAATCTTGTTATCCCTCAATTTGGGATTGTCTCTACCCTTCATGATAATCAGTGCAGCATGGTTGCTGTTCCTGATTGTCGGGAACTGGATCAGGAACAGACATGTTGATATCGACCCTCTGTCATCCGGCACTTTGCAGTCATTTGTCTCTAAGATGAAGAAGCGGAAGAATAATCAGTTCAAATGGTTCAGGATCAATTTCCCTGCAACGATACTCTGGATAGGGTGTTTCATTGGAGAATGCATCCGAGTCGGAATGGCAAAGGAAATGCTCTTACCTGTTATCTGTGGTATTTGTGTTGGAGCTGTTATCGGCATAGTGATAGCATTCAAGATGCATAATACAATCATAGGAGCTTACGAAGGAGTCATTCTTGAGCTTGAGAATCCGGAAGTCTCTCATACGATTAAATAGTTCATTTGACTTCGTCCGCTAACACCATAGACCTTGAACCGGCCAGCAAAGAATCTCTTTAACGCCGTCTAACCCTATCCGAAGTTCACGCAGTCTTATTGTGACTTATGGTGCAAATGTTGGCGGGACCCCTATATAGCAAATGGCTCGCTTCTGTACACTATCAGCCGACGAGGACCTTGTCGATGTTGCGGGTAGCGGAGTCGAAATTGATGCCGAGGCGGATGATTTGCTGGTCCTCGACGGCGAAGGGCAGGGTGTAGTTCTTGTCGCTGATCTGCGCGAGAGCCTCTTCAGCGGTTCCGTTCAGTTTGAACTCAAGTACGTAGCAGAATTTGGGCGTTTTCACCACCATATCAATGCGGCACTCGCTGGTGCGGTACTCGGCCTGAGTGTAGAAGCCCATCAGCTTGAAAAGGATGAAGACCACGTTCTGATAGTGGTTTTCGAGCTTCTTGACCAGTTCGTACGGGTAGTCGGCGAAGAAAGATTTCAGGCGCTTGACAAAGCCTTCGGTGTTGCCTGTCCGTACGTCCGTCACAAAGTTCTGGATGCAGAATGCAGAATTCGTATTGTGGAGGTTGGCATAGAACGGCAGAAGAAAGTCAAGGAATCCCTTTTCCACCTCTTTGTTGGGAAAACCGAGCGTGTATGAGCCGAACTCCGGATTGTAGTCTTTGATGGTAAGATATCCGCTCTGATAGATGACCGGTATGGGATCCGTGGAGTTTGCATCTATGCTGCTCAGGCTCTTGGCCGAACTCACGGCGTGACTCATATCTTCAAGGTTGTATTCGTGCTCCTGCAGAAGCTGGACGAGGTAAGTCGGTGTGCCGGTTTCGAACCAGTAGTCCCTGAATTCACATTCATCCAGACAGTTAAGTAAACTGAACGGGTTATAGACACCTGTTCCTTTCGGGTGGAAATGGTAGCCGTCATACTGCTCGCGCAGTTTCGCCACGGCTTCCTCCTTCGTCACATCGTTGTCCGATGCAAGCCGGTCAATATATCCGTCGAAGTTTGAAAGCAGTTCCTTTTCAGTAATGCCACAGATGTCGCTGTATTCGAGAGACATCGATATGTCCTTGAGATTGTTAAGGTCGCTGAACACGCTCACCTTGCCGAACTTCGTGACACCCGTTAGAAGCGCGAACTTTATGCACCCGTCCATCGACTTGAGCGCTCCGTAGAAGCCCTTCAGCGTGGCGCGGTAAGCATCCTGCAGTTCCGGATTACCGATGGCCTGAAGCATAGGCTTGTCGTACTCATCGACAAG
Source organism: Candidatus Cacconaster equi (assembly GCA_018065895.1). Classification (GTDB taxonomy): domain Bacteria; phylum Bacteroidota; class Bacteroidia; order Bacteroidales; family UBA932; genus Cacconaster; species Cacconaster equi. The sequence goes on along the minus strand of JAGHSK010000028.1, from coordinate 14 downwards.
AATCACCACCTTGC
>JAGHSK010000008.1 GCA_018065895.1 Candidatus Cacconaster equi | reverse complement strand
TGGTCTTGTCGTCCGGATTGCCGGGACCTGACCAATATAATGGATAAGACAAAGGAATGTACTTCGTCCAACCGAAAGCTTCATAGGGACCTATATGGTAAGGGCAATTCTCCCAATCAAGCATAATTCTCTTATTGGTCACATCCGTTGTTCCCGCCCACTGGTAATAACCGCCGTACTCCTCAGGGTTGCTCGCGCCGAGATTGAAGGAACCCCATTTTACGGACAAGCCTAAATCCACCAATTCGGGAACTGGTCTTTTTGCGTTTTCGCTATTTTGCGGATTTTCTTTGCTGCAGGACAACAGCGCCAGTATTGCTGCGCTGACAAGAAGAATTTTTGAGTAAGATTTCATGGGCTAAATGTGATTATTTTGACAAAAATACAAAATTAATGGCAATTGACAACCAGACCGTGACATGTTCGTGCCGGCCGTTGTCCGACATTTGTTTAAAATGTTGTCTGTTGCTACAAACTGAATTTGGTATGAAATGCAAAAAGTCATATTTGTCATCTTCAGCCATTGCAAAGGCCCAGTCTCGCATACCTTCTTTCATTTATCTTGTGGGCTGGCCAAGGCAAGTCTGGACGTAAAATGACGGAGGCGCCAGCCGGAGGAATTTATGGCCAGTCTTGCCCGTGCGGTATCAATGAAGGGGCAGAGGAGTCGCGGAACGTCAGTGGAGCAACTCTTCTGACACCATTTCAATTCGTGCGCCGGCCCTAGCAGATATGTTGACGATCCGCAGGACGGCAACACGTCTGCCGCGGGTGGTAATAGAAAGGTCGGTGAGCTGACTGACGCTTGCGGCAAGCTGCTGACCGACACCTCATTTCTCTCAATATCCATCCGGAATGTCACTTTTTTATGACATTGGCCAATTTTATGGACTTGACAATCCATTATTTTCACTGCTTAAGCTCTGCTTTATCCATATAATCCCGCTGCTGCTACCAGCTGCCGCTTAATCTCATCGGCCAGCCATTGAGGCTCCAAGACTTTGATATTGGCTCCTCTGGAAAGCAGCGGCGTGTAGAAATCCGACGTCGGACGAAGATAAATCTCAAAATCCGAATAATCTTCCGCTGTGGTTATTTCCCGCTGGCTGTGATGAAACGGAAGGTCCCTCTGGTAGAATGTTTCCCTGCCGTATGCTCTGAAGACAATGCGCTCCATTCTTGAATCCGGATTCCGGACTATTCCGTAGCAGTCACTGAAATACGTCTGCGCGTCGAAGTCCTTGTCCAAGGTAAAGCTCTCGCCCGTAATCTCCAGCTGCTCGATGCGGTCCAATGCAAGCATAAACAACGTTCCTTTCTGCAGGTGCTTTACAAGCGCGTACCAACGCCTGTTGAACAGTTTCACGCAATAGGGGTCAACGGTTCGCGCAGATGCTTCTCCCGAGCCGTATTTGCGATATGTGACGGATATCCGTTTCCCCGCCTTCATCGCATCAATGATCTTTCCCAGATATGCTCCGTTTGACGGAATGGACTCCAGCAGGATACGGTGGTGAACTTCTTTGTTTTCCGCCAGAAGATTGTTGACTGACAACGTGCTCATCATCCAGTTCTGAATGGAATTGTCCTCCAGCGCTTCCGGATTCGTGATGAAATACTTGTAGTCATCGTGAGCATCACACTCTATCAGGATTCCGAAAATATCTTCGATTGCCGCCTTATGACGATTGAATGTGGTCCGGGGCATACTCATTCCGCCTGAAAGTTCGGTTCTTTGCCATTTGTCATTGATTTCTGCCAGGCTGATACGATGATAACGGCTGATAATACTGACAAGCCAGATATATTCCTGGAATAGTGTGTAGGATTTCATAAATTGCTCACTTTGCTTGGGATAAGTCAAATTTAATAATTTCCGGCAGAATACGTGACATCCAAAAAAATGTGTATTTTTGCAATGAGAATCGCAAGAATTCTGAAAAAATAGCCAATTAGGAAAATCCTATTTGCTGTAGTTCACCGAATCCCGCCAGGACCAAGGTCAAAAATTTCAACTACACGGCATATGGGGTATCATCACATACGGTTAGTATGGGTGATGATCCCTGCTGTCTGTTGAAATGCATCTGGCGGTGCACGGTGAACGCATCAGGGGGAATCCATGCTAACCTTTTTTTTATTGAGAATTCCGAATGATTGTAAAGCGCCGCCACAATGAAAATCGAAGATCTTGACCGGAAGCTCCAGAACTTATACAAGACTGAGGTTGACGATGACTTCATCAACTTCGCCAACGATATTGTACAGCAGTATCCTATGGCGGAAGAGCTTTGTTCTGCCGTAAATGAGTGTCAAGACAAGCTTGAAGATGCCCTGATGATATTCTGCGGCGGCTACGAGAAGGAACTTGGGGAGTTCGGCACGGTCGTCAGGAAGATGAAGGAACAGGAAATCCGTTCTGGGAAATGGAACGGTATTTATCCGGAAGTCGGGGTAGCTGCAACGATTGTGGCCATAAGAACTGATGAGGGCCTGAGGGAAGCCGGATACGAACAGGATGATACGCAGAGCATACGGAACTGCATAGGGCTATTCGCATATTCGGCCATCGCCTGCAACGATTGTTTTAAGCCGAGCGATTTTCTGAAGATATTTGTTGCTGCCTGGTTTATCTATTTTGGCAAGATACTGAGCCAACCTGCTCCAGATACTCAATAATTCCTTCTACGTGGAGGTCCGTGATTGCCTGCTTTGCCTCTCTCGTCTGGAGCCAGCGGCATTCCTTCTCATTGGTCTTATCAAAAGCTTTTGATAAGACCAATTATCACAAGCGGAAGATTATCAAAAGCAGCTCCGACGTTGCCATTGGACATCAGCCGATTAGGCCACCTTCTTTTTAGAACTGCTTTTGATAACAATACAGGTTTAACGGTCTCTATGCTAGGCTCTTGAGATACTCTTTCAACTTGCTGTTTTTCTCCCAACTCTTGACTTTTGGCTCGGTAATGCCCACTTCTGCGTAGGCTTTTTCCAACGCTTCACGTTTTTGCTTCGAGTCAGCACGCGCATATACCTCTGTGGTCTGCACGGATACATGGCCGAGGATATCTCTGATGTAGATGAGGTTTACGCCTGCCTGCAACAGATGCATTGCCCTCGTGTGCCGGAAGACATGCGGGCTTATTTTGTCCGGGATAATGTCCGGGTGCAGCACCCTTGCCATAGCTGCGTATTTTTTGATGACATATGTTATGCCTGGTGTGGACAATTTTTCGCCCCATGTGTTTGAGAACAGCGGATTTCTGGACTTCTCATTATCATACAGACTGAACGCTTTCATATACTTGACAAGCAACTTCATAATGTCTTCATCAAGAGGAACGACACGGCACTTTGAGCCCTTGCCGACAAGATTGATGGCATAGGGTTTATCTCTTCTGATAGAAGACGGTGTAAGGTCAATCAGTTCCTGGACACGTGCTCCGCTGTTGTACAGCAAGGATAGCATTGTGAGGTTGCGAAGCCCTTGTCTGGATGAGGTGTCTATCTGCTCAAGGATACATTTTACCGCTTCCACGGACAGATAGTTCATGGGCTGTCCGGTGCCTTTTTTCATGGGAATGGAACATATTTGCTTCCATCGTCCCATCTGTTCAGGAAGTACGTACATCAGATATTGGCAGAACGAGCGGATTGCTACACAACGTTGATTTCTTGTTGGGACGGAGCAATGCTTTTCCTCTTCAATCCAATTCAAGAAGTCAAGCACCAGACTCTTATCCAGTACCTCAAGGGTAATACGTTCTGGTTTTATCCTGCGGCGTTCATCCAGATACTCAATTAGTTGGACAAAGGCATCCCGGTAAGCCCGAACCGTATGGGCGCTGACACCCCGTTCTTTGACAAGGTAGTTCTCAAAGAATGACTGTAGTACCGGCGCAAAGTCTTTAGTCGTTTTCATCGCCAATAGTGTTTACGGTATTGCAGATAATTTCTTTTATAGGGCTGGTGACAATCTCGTCCAGTTTTATGATTTCCGGATACATGTTTTGCGTAAGTCGCAGGTAATGCTCGGTATCGGTTACGTGGATATGCCCCATGAAAGTGGACAATAATGGCAGACAGCAGTATGGGTCTTTCCCTGCCCATACCATATTCACGAGGGAGTGTACGCATGCGGTGTGCCGCAGGTCGTGGACGCGCGGGCCATGATGTCCTCCTTGATATGGGATGCCGGCATCGCGCAATATGGAGTTGAAACGCTGCCATATACTGCATGAGTGCTGGCTCCTCCGTCCTTGTGGCGACGTAAAGAGAAAGCTGTCCGGATCAGCCACATGAGGAAGCGGCATTTTGTTCCTGTAATGGATGTACTGCTTTAGAACGGCCTCCATACTCTCATTTAAGGGTGCCAGCCGTTCATGTCCATTTTTCGTATGGTACAAAGTAATAACGTGGCGTTCAAAGTCAACGTCACGATTTCTTATGCTCACAGCCTCGCCGACACGCATTCCGGTACTGTACAGAAGGCGAAGAAGCGCAGGCATGATGATGGCCAGATTTCGAACCGTATGCCGTCTGTCTCGCCATTCATCACATGCCTTGAAGATTTTTTCCATCTCTTCAGGCGTGAACACATATGGGACAAAGTCACTTTCATGGAACTTCGGTAATCTGGGAATGTAGCAAGGATGCCCCATTTCGGTCAAATACTTGATGAAAGACACAACAACCGTCGAGTATTCATATTTTGTAGAGTCACGATGGCCATTCAGCCATTCCGTCCAACCATGATAGGCTGTTTCGGTGATAAAGTCTTTATCATATCCACTCCTGGTCAAGTATCTGTCAAACTGCATTAATGGGAAGGCATGTCTATAGCAGTTGAACCCCTTGGTGGCGTACTCTTTCATGTACGCATGCATGTATGGCGCAAGAGCGCTGTTGAACACAATCTCATTCATAGAACACTCCTCCTTTCTGCGTATAGTAAGAGTCATCAACAGGAGGAACGGGAAGCGAGCATTCCAACAACCCAGCGATATTCACGGTGAGATAGATCATCGTTGTGTCCGTCGATGAGTGTCCCAGTGATTCAGATATAACTGGGAGTTCAGTCCCGTTATTCATCATGGAGGTGGCAAGGCTATGCCTCAGAGAGTGTGTCCCCATATGCCGGTTGGCAGCGTATATGCCAGCTTTCTCGATGCAATCGTGGATTACCTTCTGCATAGAACAGTTCTCAAGCGGGCGTATAGGGTGCACTGCTGTCAGGAATACGAACTTTGATTCCACCTTGGGACGGCCATTCATAACGTAGTCGATGATGGCATCACCCACGTCTGACAGCAACGGAAGAATGATTTCCTTCTTCGTTTTGTACTGCTGTAGAGTGATAACATTCTTGTCCCAGTCCAGAGCAGAAAAGACCAGTAACCGTATGTCCGATATCCTCAGCCCCAGTCTGGAAGCCAGAAGTATCATCGCATAATTGCGCTTCCCCACAGCACTTGTCCTATCAATGGCCAGTTCTATTTTTCTGACTTCGTCTGGTGTATAATAAGAGATCATCTTGCTATTACGGACCTTCTTTATCCTACGGAGGGCATCTCCAATGTTTGATGCAATCATCTTATTCTCATAGAGATGGTCAAGGAACAACCTGATGTGGTCAATTGTGGTTGCCCTTTGGGACTGTATCCGATCCACATAGTTTATGACTTCATCTCTTTTCAGTGTCGCAAGGACTATTCCTCGTATGGACATCTCCTTGCAGAATTTGCTGAGAATGATTTCATACTCGCGTATCGTGGCAGGATTGCGGCGGATTTCGCGTAGACTTTCCACGAACAGTTTTGCTTCCTGACCAATATCGCCTGGGAAGTCGTATTCCGGATGCCACGAACGCCCTTTATTGTATGGCTCTCCGTTCAATACTTTATTCACGAAGCGGACGGCTCGTATCCCCGCCTGTTTATAACTTCCGCTCAGTTCAAAGTCATTCTTAAGGCTTGTACAATAACGTTCTCCCACCTCCTCGGTGTAGAAATTAATCTTGTTGTCTTCCATGAAGATCACAAGAGTGCGGACTGAACGCAGGTATGTCGCTATTGTCGCATCGTACATCCCGTACGATTCGAAGGTGCTTCGACAGCTCTGCATCAAGTCCTCTCGCTTGATTGTTTTGTCTGACATAATTCGGTAATGTTAAGGGTTTCAGCAATATCGCTGTCCCGGAATATACCGATTATTATCATCAAATGTTATCGAAAGTGTGGTTGCTACTCAGGTGGTTACGAAGATAAAACAGAATTTCTTTTGATAATCTGCCGCTTGTGATAATTGGTCATAAAGCCGTTCTCTGATAAAACTGCAGGACACATCGTATGTCGGAGGATGTAGAAGTCTTCCTCAATGTCGATATCTCCGTCGGACCAGTCTGCCCTCTTCTTCATATTCGGAAGATATTTCTTGGCAGCCTCAGCAATGCAATCTGCGAGCGCGTCTGCCGCTGTTTTCCCCTTGGACGTATAAATGCTCCATCCGGACGCTTCCGTCCATTCTACGCCGTTTCCGTGCGCATTGAAATGGATACTGACACAGATTGCGTTCTGCTTGCCGTGAATCAGGCACCAGGCATTGACTCTGCGGCAGCGCTCTTTTAGAGGAATGTCATCAAGTTCCGGTACCAGCAGCTCCGCGTCATAGCCCCTGTCCTGCAGATCAGAAACTATGCGTTTCGCTATTTCCCTATTGTAGTGGTATTCTCTGAATTCTCCGTCCGGAGATCTTTTGCCGGCCGTGAATTGGCCATGGCCATTGTCGATGAAGATTTTCATATTGCTGCGGTTTTATGCGCAGCTCAACGATTCCAAATGCAAAGATAACAACTTTGACGGATAGGTAGCCCGCGAGGGTGTCGGAAAGTGTCGGCCGCAGAGACTTTCATATCTCGTAGGCCGCGCACACTTTCCGACATTCCGGCGAACGCAAGTTCGACGGAACTGCCGTTGTGAAGAATAATATTTATTGAGTATATTTGCAGTTGAAACAATCGCCATATTGACGATATGTTTTGAATACCACCTGGCTCCG
>JAGHSK010000042.1 GCA_018065895.1 Candidatus Cacconaster equi | reverse complement strand
GCAAGGTTACTCTTTACAACGGTACGGCCGAGACAAGTTCCGGCAAGGCATATGTTTATTCTATTGAGAAATAAGCAGACGTTTTGATATGAAAAAGACGCTGCCCATCCCGGGCGGCGTCTTTTTTTGATGCTCGATTGTATAAATTGCCTATCTTTACGGGTAAAGTATATCAGTATGAAGCATTTCAGAATTCTTATCCTGTTCCTGTCCCCTCTTCTGGTCTTGAATTCCTGCTCAAAAACTTCAGGAGGCGGTGAAGACAAACCGGTTGTCCAGGCAGCCATAGCCATTGACAGGGAGGCACTGACCGTAAGCCCGTCAGGAGTAAAGACCCAGTTGCAATTGAAGGCAAGTCACCGGTGGGTGGCGGTGTCGGACGATTGGATCAGCCTGTCAAAGTCCGGTGGAGACGGGTATACAGGTTATCAATTCATTGATGTTACCGTTGATAAGAATCCGTCAAACTCTACCCGCAAAGGCAGCATAGAGTTCTCTATGCCCGAAGTGAACAAGAGCATCAGGGTCTTGGTGACTCAGGAAGGGGAGGTGGCTGCAACCAGTATAGCCGATTTCCGCAAGAAAGCAGTGAATGAAACCGAGTGGTATACCCTGAGGGGCACAATCACTTCCATCGAAGGAACGGATTACGGCAATTTTTATCTGAAGGACGAGACCGGTGAGATTCTCGTTTATGGTATGACATCCACCAAATTGGGTACGAACGACCATTCCTTTGAGAAGCTCGGGCTCAATGAGGGTGATGTGCTTACGCTCTGTTCTCTTCGTTCCGAGTACCATGGAGAAGCCCAGGCTGGAGGGAACAAGATCCCGGCATATTATATTTCACACGAGAAGGGCACAACCCCGGCTCCTGTATACAGGGATACCAAGGCATCAAGCACCACTGCCGGGTGGATGGAACTTCCGGCTACATCGGACAGCGACGGTCTGATTCTGTTGTGCCACGGGATGAAAATAGGTTCGAAGCCGTTCAGGAATTATTCCGCATATTATGACCAGGAAAATTTCGTGTCATCCTGGGTTGCGTATCCTCTGGAGAGAAAATCAATCGGTTATGGCAAGAGGAAGGACGCATGGGGGTTGGATCCTCTTCTCGATGAAGATATCCAGCCATACATCATCAATATATCCTACAAGCCGGGCAATGGGGGCGATTATGTCCGGGGTCACCAGCTGCCTTCGGGTGACAGGACGTCGATAGAAGCGAATTTGAAGACATTCTACGGCATAAACATGACACCTCAGAACAGTACGTTCAACGGAGGTGTCTGGGTGAATCTCGAGGAGAAGGTCAGGGCCTGGGCAAAGGATACGGGAACGGACACCGTATATGTCGTTACCGGCTGTGTCACCAAGGGAAGCGAGACTTTCGTCTATGACGAGCGCGGCCATAAGGTCACGGTCCCTGTAGGGTATTACAAGACTGTGCTCAGACTCTCAAAAGGTGAATATACAGCGAATGCCTTCTATTTTGAGCACAAGCCTAACACTGATACTGACATAAAGAAGTATTCAATTTCGGTGGATGAGCTTGAGGAGAAGACGGGAGTGGATTTTTTCGTCAATCTTCCTGCCGCCGTAGGAGAGGCGAAGGCGAAGGCCATAGAGGCTGCCGACCCTGCCTCCGAATCCTTCTGGTGGAACTAGACCTGTGCGTGTGACAGTAAGTAAATTCTTGCCTGTTTTTCGTAAAAGTATTTATCTTTGCAGTATGAGCGACAGAGAATATATTCACGCTTTCTCCGATTACCTCTTCTGGGACTCCGATAAATCTTCTATCGACCTGGAGGCTAATGCTCCGTATGTGGTTAGAAGAGTGCTTGAATTTGGTCAGTTCAGTGACTGGAATCTTCTGGTCCGGAGGTATGGTATCTCGCGCATCTGTACTATCGCTCAGAATTTTCGTACCCTCGATCCCAAAGCGCTTTCTTTTATTTCAACTGTATCATCCGTACCACTGGAGTCCTTTAGATGCTTTACTACGAAACAATACACCCGGACACACTGGAACTTCTAAAGAAGATACAGTCTCTCGAAATATTTACCGACACCAGACTTGTAGGTGGAACGGCATTAGCCCTTCAAATAGGGCACAGAAAATCCATTGACCTGGATTTTTTCGGAAATGTCAGCGCTTCCCTTGAGGAGATAGTACTGGAGTTTTCAGAATTTGCGAATGCAAATCCATTGTCATCTTCAAAAACTATGAGATTTTTGATAGTGGATGGAGTGAAGGTTGATATTGTCAATTATCCTTATAATTGGATTGATAAGCCTGTTATAGAAAACGGTATTATTCTGGCTGGAATAAAGGATATCTCAGCAATGAAATTGTCTGCCATAACAAATCGTGGCACGAAGAAAGATTTCATTGACTTGTATTTCCTTTTGAAGAGATTTTCCTTTAATGAACTGATAGATTTCTATCTTGAAAAATACTCCGACGCGCAATTGTTCACAATGCTGAAAAGTCTCACTTATTTTGAGGACGCAGAGGCAGATCCTCTACCTGTGATGGTAGATTCTATAAGCTGGGATGAAGCTAAGGCGTCAATCGTTATGGCGGTCAACCAATACTTAAATCGAAAATTATAGACTTTTCCGAGATTTTGAGGCTGCCGACCCTGCCTCCGAAT
>JAGHSK010000048.1 GCA_018065895.1 Candidatus Cacconaster equi | reverse complement strand
CCACAACCGATGAAGGGACATATCTTGCAGAACTGAAATCCCGTCTCGATGCCATTGAGGAAATCAAGCGGATTCACGATATTGAAATTGCCCGTTGCCGTCGCAGATCCATTGTGGCTTCTGTTTGTGGGATTGCCATAGGAGCTGTTGTAGTGGCTTTCATCATATTGCAACCAGTCGCAGCCCCAAAATTGAATACAGCAATCATAGCGTCTGTATTATCTTTCGTCGCCCAATGGAAAACATTCATTTTTACAGGTATCGCAATTTCTGCGCTGGTTCTTGGTTTGATACCCTGGGGCAAATCGAAAACTCATAATTCCCTTATCTGACAGTTATCTGTTCAGATTTGATTCTGCATTCTTTTAGCATAACCATTGTCTATATCCCTGAAACTCCGGAGGCAGAGTGACGTATACACGCCAGAGAGTTGTTTTTTTGCCACGAGGAGGTCGATTTTTGTGGCAAAAAGCCATTAGAACCGCGTTTCTGCCACGCTTATACCCTTGTTTGTGGCAGAAAGCCGCCATATCTCAAAAATAGCGGACAGATGCTCCCGAGCAGAAAGACATAGATGCGGGCAGTTCGCCAACACGAAGGAGAACTATAAATCGGAGGCTCATCTGAATGGCAGGACCCTAGCCACCCGCGGCTGATAGCGGGGGGGGGACCAGCCGGAAGGCTGGTGGGATTGAGCGAAGCGAAAGGTCCTGACATCAGAGTGAGCCGACAAATAGTTCTCCGCCAGCGAAGCATCCCACAAAGCCTTGCTCCGCAGCACCAGAACTGCCAATCACCTCCGCCAGAACCGCCGCTGTCGAGGACAAAGACAGCTCTGCGAGACCGTGAGTCCCGGACGCATCCCTGCCTTTCTGCGACATTTGAGAGCTTCATCGGCACGACATCTCACACCGTACCGATAAGAATATGATATCGGTATAAGTAGGTTTTTATCTATATTTGCGAAAGGCTATCAATAATACGGCATATGAAGAACATTTCCCCTGATTTGTACAGTTTTTTTATCCCAGGACGACAGGGACGCCTTTTCTCTTCTCTGTTCACCGCCGGAGGGAACGGCCCGCATCCGCTCATAATCCTGCTTCACGGCATTCCGGGAAATGAGAAAAACCAGGATTTCGCTCACTCCTTCAGAAGGAAGGGATTTCACGTGCTGCTTTTCCATTATGCCGGATGCTGGGGCAGCGACGGCCGGTATGGACTGGAGTCTGACATTGACGATGCCTGCTCGGCACTTGACCATATGATCTCGCAGGCAGACCAATATGGTATCGACAAAGACCGGATATATGCCGTAGGACATAGTCTGGGAGGATTCGTGTGTGCACACCTTGCAGCCAGAAGATCTGAAATCAAAGCGGCTGTGCTTCTTTCTCCCTGCGACGCCTGCAGCCTTCCATCCATAGAAAAAGAAGATCCGACCAACGGAAAGGTCATTCGCGAAATAATGGAGGAAAGCGCGCCGTGGCTTTCAGACACCACATCCGGAAATCTTATCGGGGAATGCATTGAGAAAGCGGACAGACTGAATATGAGAAGCCTCGCGCCGAAGCTGTCCGGCAAGCCGTTAATGACTCTTGGCGCCACACGCGACATATACACTCCTGCAGCTCAGCATCTGGAACCGCTTGAAAAGGCCATTATGAGTATTGACGGCAGCAAATTGACCTCACATCGCATAGACAGCGACCATTTTTACTCTGACTCACGCCTTGAGGTGGCCGCATTGACAGAGGAGTTTCTTGCCCGTGCAATTTAATCCTGTTCAGTCATTGTCCTTGACCATCTTGACTTTTTTGCGGACTGTCGGGCGTCCGTTCATCATAATACAAAATCTCCGTCAGGCAGTCTTCCACCTATGGCCGCAGGAAACTCTTCGTGGAATATTTTCAAATACGAAAAAATTCTCTCTCCAGCATCTTCTCCGGAGGCTACGTCGAAATGCAGGTGGTCAGCGTTCACTCCGCCTTCAGGAGCACGCAATTCTTCGCAAGCCGATTCTTTCAATGCCTTGACCATTTCAACTACAGCGGAAGGAAACTTCACGGCAAGATCGCCCCTGCACAAAAAAGCCGTCTCCGCCGGCATCATACCTTCGACCCTGTTCCATTCCAGGCTCAAGTCCAGAAGGGGAAGCATCGCTTTATTGCGGGCAGTAACCTGTGAGATATATGGCTCCGCAAGCACACAGAAATCCGTCAACCCGTCACCTGCAGCATCAGCCAGGCCGGTGTGACCGGAAAAGCTATAATCCAACGCAACGTCTTCTGGCGGAAGTCCGTTCCTTTTCATCAAATGCCTGAATGTCAAGTCTGGAGGTGTGCCCGCTGCCATCAATGATACCCGCCTTCCCTTCAGGTCGCGGAAGGTCCTTACCTCAACATCGTTTCCACACAGGAAAAGGCTGCCCCACACTATCACCGCAGCAATCCTGTAATCAATTCCATTATTGTAAAGCAAAGCGGACATAGTCGTGGGAAGGACTGCAAAATCCACATCCCCGGCCATCAGCTGGGCACGAAGTTTCACGGGCTCGTCAAAGGATGAAATATCCACACAAACACCGCCTCTCCTTTCAAGACAATCCGGCAGATGCGCCATCGCCATCGAAGAAGGGCCTTTCAAAGTAGCGATCCTGAATATGTCGCTCTTTTTCATTTATATTGAGATTGACATTACTGTCATATCGTCGTTCTGCTCAGCTCCGGCAGTAAATTCACGTACAGACGAAATAAGACTGCTTACCGCTCCGGCATCTTTCAGGGCTTCAGCGGTTGCGGTGGAAGCCCACTCAAGAAGCCGCTGCTCACCATATTGGGCTTTGGTCAGATTCTCCGCTTCAGTAATTCCATCGCTGTAAACCACCAGACGGGATCCTTGTCTCAGGACAATCTCTTCGCTCTCATATTCAAAATCCGACATCACTCCGCAGGCCAGGTTCCTTTTTGCATTTATGAATCTGGATTTACCTTCAGCATCAACAATCACCATAGGATTGTGTCCCGCATTGCAGTACTCCATCCTGCCGGTCTCCGTATCTATCTTGCCGACAACAAGTGTGACGAACATCATATCCTCATTGCTCTTGCAGTAGGTCTTGTTGATCATTGTGACAATCTGTCCCATCGTATGGTTCCGCTTTCCAACAGAGCGGAATGCCGCTATGGTGATGGCCATAAGCAACGCTGCAGGAACGCCTTTCCCTGACACGTCTCCAAGAATGAAATAGATATCCTTATTGTTGATGAAAAAATCATACAGGTCACCACCAACCTCTTTTGCTGGAATACTGTCAGCGAATATCCCTCCTTTGTCCATTGTCGGGAAATTCCTGCAGAGCATCTGATTCTGAATGTTCCGGGCGACGTCGAGTTCACTCTTCAGGCGCTCCTTTTCCTTGGTGGTAGTGGTCAGATCGCTGATGTACTGTATCGCGGAATCCTGCATGAAATTCAGTGCATTTCCGAGTTCCTCAAGCTCATCGTTCGTATGGACCTCCGGAATTGCCACCGGTTCTGTGAACTTAACCTCGGTAATTTCCCTGGCTGCATTGGCAAACTGCATGACAGGTTGTGAGAGATGACGTATCATTCTCTTGTTCAGGAAGAACAATACAGCAAGCACCACTACGGTCAGGACAACCAGTATCAGCCACAATTTCTTCAAGTCGGCAAAAACATCGTTGGATGTGGAGCTTACGCATACTATCCAGCCGTTTTCCATTTTGTCAAATACAAGATATGCAGATTTCAATCCTTCCTTTATTCTCAAGAAGCCGTCTTCGTCAGCCATCTTTGAGACGGAAGCAAACGTTAAGGTGGAATCCACTATATAATCGAATCCCTCGATGAAAGGAGTATCATAGATTGACCCATTATACGGATCCTGAGCGAGAGGATTGCATATTATGTTAAGACAACTGTCGAGAAGGAATACGTTCGAATGCTCGTATGGTCGCATCTTTATCAGCTTTTCATTAAGCCAGTCCAACTGCAGGTCAACGGCATATACTCCTATGAATTCCCCCTTGGAGCCATGCATGGGATAGACGTAAGTCGAAAGCAGACGGAACGTGTTGACTCCGTTGTTGGTCATCACCTCCTCAAGATAAGGAGTAAGCCATAACCGCTTGCCGGATTTCCGAGTGAGAGTGTAGAAATCATTATCAAAATAGTCCCAGCCGTCCACGGCGGTTGATTCGTCCGTGTCACATTCATATACATAGCCTCCGTGCTCCCAGTCATTGTTGACGTAAATGCCTATGTGGGCGTTTGACTTGTCGTAGGCATACGGAGCGAAAAAGAAGCCGCATCCATAAAGATCGGGATTATTCTGCAAGGTCCTGCTCAGGAGGCTGTAACATCTGGACGTATCCATCATCTGGCCTGCCTGGAAGTGCTCTTCCGCCGTCATTGCCACGGCATCTGCCACAGTTTCCGTTTCAGATATGATGGACTGCATATCCAGTACAGTTGAAGAAAGGCACTGTCCGGCATATTGAAGCGAAGAGTTTTCAACTATACGTCCCCCACCGATGCCAATTACGCTGATAGACGCCAGGAACAGAGCTGTAGCCAGCAACACGGTCTTCAAACTGAGTCTTGAAGCGAATGAATGTCTTTTTTCCATTATACTTGTAAGAATCTTCAAATATAGGTATTAATTGCCAAATATTAGGTATTTTTGCATATTATGTATAAGGCGTTCTATCCCCCATACGGAAAATTCAAGTGCATAGCGGACAAATGCCCGATAGGATGCTGCTTCTTCCGTATCTACTTTTTCAAGAGAGAGGAGAGCCAGTTTGAAGAGAATGAGGTATGGCGCAACATAGACAAAAAAGGCAACGGAATCGCCGAATACCTTGACAAGGATGACATCGGTTTTTTCATCAAGCAGCAAAAGAACGGGAACTGCATATTTCTCAACGACAGGCGTCTATGTGAAATACAATTGAAGCACGGGCCGGATTCCGGCAACCTGCCCTGTCTTTGCAGGACATATCCGAGGCTGATCACCACCCTTGACGACAGGATTGAATATGCTTTGGAGCCTTGTTGCCCCGTAGCGGCCGCCTCCGTAAAGGAGTGGGATGTGGGAACAATCCTGATTGTTGGAGAAAAGAGCGGGAGCATTGATCAGACCACCGTCAGAAGAGACAAGGCAATGCAGATTCTATCTGACCGCAGCATTTCACTGCGCGACTGCCTGATTGCGCTCAACGACCTGTATAAGTGCGGGAAGGAGATTCCCGAATTCACATTGGACCATGAGAGAACTGAATTCATCAGAAAAGAGACGGCGCTGATGGTCTGGGCCTATTTGATGCAGTATGACGGAGTTCCTGAGGTGGAGAATCTTATGGAGTTCATCATCAGCGTGGATCTGTCTTACATTGATATCTACGGACAAAAAAAATATGACAGCTGGTGGGATATGTGTGTGGAGTTCTCAAGGCATCTGCTGGACCGTTCCATCAAACTTGGCTTCATAATGGAACACGAAGAAAGATACGGTGACATAAACCGGCATTGACGGATGGCGACACGCAATTCATTCATAATATCGCGAGGATTCCGGAACTATTTTATCTTTTCCATCCTTTTTTCCGTGGCAGAGCAGTTATGCGCCACGGTTGATATGATTCTGGTCGGCAATTTCGTCGGCCCGGATGCCTTTGCAGCCCTCAATCTGGTGATTCCAGTTGAAAATCTGGCAACCGGTTTTCTGATGCTGTTCACAGGCGGAGCCGGCATCATCGCATCACGGCTGATAGGCGACCAGGATTTCAATCGTGCATACAAGGCGCTGACCGCATCAACGATACTGTCGACAGCCGTGGCGGCTGCAGCATCCATAATCTGCCTTGCATCCCTGGATCCGATAGTCAGGGTTCTATGCTCTGATCCGTCACTCACGCAATACCTCACCGACTATCTGAAAGTTTATTTCACAGGTCTGGTTCCAATCTGCCTGTTCTTCCAGACGACTTTGATTCTCAACATCGACGGAAAGCCTCAATTCTCCCTTGTCACGATGCTGGCGGCATGCGTGCTTGATCTGCTTCTTGACCTGCTGTTGATGGGGTATCTCGGAATGGGCGTCAAAGGGCTTGGGATCGCGACCATCGCCTCATACATCCTGCCACTCGTAATACTTATCCCGTACATAAACCACAAATGTTCGTTCAGGTATATATGGGCAGGTGAGGATACCACGGAACTGCTGTCACAGAACATCAAGTTCGGAATACCGTACTGCCTGCCATATGCTGTCAGCTGTCTGATAACGTTCATTGCAAACACTCTGATTCTAAACAATCTCGGTAACGAAATACTATATGTCTGGAGTACCGGTTATCAGGTATTCTCGATTGTCATAATGGCCATGAGCTGCATAGGCGGCACAATCCTCGTAATAATGGGCAGTATGCTTGTCGGCTGTCACGACATGGACGGTTTGAAGATACTTACCAAAAAATGCATGACAGTTACTGCATTGGTCGTCGGAGGATTGGTGCTGATTGTGCTTGTCTTCCCTCACTTCATCCTCTCCATTTTTGGTGATAAAGAAGTTGAATCAGTAGAGAATGCCGACACATGGATACGCTGCATCGCCATTTCGTGTATTCCATACGCAGTATGCTGCATAAAGGTATATCTCTCGCAAGCTTTGGACAGGAGTTTTTCATCAGTCCTGTCCCTTATGGTGCTGCTCACACTTGACATTGCGGCTCTCTGCATATTCGTCTGGGCGGATCCTGCCAGAATGTACCTTGCCCTTCCCCTTGCCGGAGCCACCTTCATCATTGCGGATTTCATCATTTGCCGGATTATCACACTGAGAAGAAAGGACCTCTCAAGATATCTCCTGATTCCGCATCAGGACGACGTAAAGTCGAAATATATCTCCATTCCTTACAATCAAGCCGGTATGGACAATGCAATCCGGGAACTTTCCAGCTTTCTGGAATCCTGTGAAATGTCACCTGTCCTTTGCTCTGGTGTAAATCTATGCTGCGAGGAAATAATGCTCAGCATCATTCAGAACAACGCAGAAAACAAGGGCGAAGGATATTTTTTCGATATCTCCGTCCTTGATGATGAGAATGAAGTGAAAGTCACGGTAAAGGATGCCGGATTCCCTTTCAACCCCGTACGTAAATACACAAAGAGCGCAGCCGAAGCTTTTGAGTCCGGAGAGGATCCGGACCTTTCGCTGAGAATCGTCAATCAGATGTGCAAAGAACTGACCTATAACTATATGTACGGCCAGAACACCATCTACATGTCATTCGTCAAAAATGACGGCAAAAAGGCTTAGAGCTTGATCAGCTCATATTCCCTCGAACCCAGTCCTATCTTCTCCGCCTGTTCCAGGCAAGCCCGCCACTCGCTCTCCGGTGTCGAATTCTTGAAGTGGTCGTGAAGATCCACAAAGCCATCCTTATGGATATTGTTATACAGTTGTCCTCCTGGAAGAGGTGATGCGGCAAGGCAGGCGTCCACACAAGCCCAGTCCAAGGCCAGCGGATCGAATGAGGCGAACATACCGAGATCCGGCAGGATCGGCACGTCGTTCTCAGAATGGCAGTCACAGTTCGGTGAGACATCCAGAACGAGGGAGATATGGAACGACGGTCTGCCGTCTATCACAGCCTTGGTATATTCGGCTATCCTGCGGCAAAGCATTTCGTTTGCATTGTACTCTGCAAAATATATCGCATCGAAGTTGCAAGCCCCAAGACATCTGCCGCATCCCATACAAGATGGACTGACAGACATTTTCTTCTTGTCCTCAAGAAAAACAAGGCCTCCGTTCGCACACTCTTTCTGGCACTTGCGGCACCCTTTGCACTTGTCTTCATTTATCTTCGCCTTGCCGTGGCTGTGCTGGTCTTTCTTGCCTGCGCGCGATCCGCATCCCATTCCGAGATTCTTCAGGCAGCCTCCGAATCCCGTCTCCTCGTGTCCCTTGAAATGAGTCAGGCTGATGATGATGTCAGCATCCATCACAGCACGTCCGATAAGGGCCTCCTTCACATATTCTCCACCTTTTACAGGAACAGCCACATCATCGGTTCCTTTCAGACCGTCACCGATAATGACAGGGCAGCCTACGGTAAGAGGAGTGAATCCGTTTTCCCAAGCGCAATAGAGATGTTCGAGAGCATTCTTCCTGCTTCCCGGATACATCGTGTTGCAATCTGTCAGAAATGGCTTGCCGCCCAGTTCCTTCACCACATCAACGACGGCTCTTGCATAATTGGGACGGAGAAAGCTCAAATTACCCTGCTCTCCGAAGTGCATCTTGATGGCCACGAATTTGCCATCCATATCAATGTTTCCGATTCCTGCCGCCTTTATCAGGTTCTTTAACTTCACAGCAGTACCGTCACCATACGCAACGGTGTGAAAATCCGTAAAATAAACTTTAGACTTTTCCATATCGATTATTATTTGTGACGTTGTTCAAGTTCTTTTTCAAGATCGGAGATGGTGCATCCCATCTGTTCCATAAGCACGAGAAGGTGGTAAATGAGATCCGAACTTTCATATATGAACCTCTCCACGTTTCCGTCGACTGCCTCAATCACAGTTTCAACGGCTTCTTCCCCTACCTTCTGGGCGATCTTGTTGACTCCCTTCGTAAAAAGATGCGTAGTGTACGAGCCTTCCGGCATTTCACGATGCCTGCCCTGGATCACGCTCTGAAGATAGCGGATAAAGCCCTCTGCATCAGGTTTCGAATCTTCATCATCAAAGCAGCTGACAGTTCCCCTATGACAGGCAGGCCCTTCAGGGATTACACGGACGAGCAAAGTGTCGCTGTCACAGTCCTTCCTCATCGAAACTATATTGAGGAAATTCCCGCTGGTTTCTCCTTTGGTCCATAACTGCCCGCGGCTGCGGCTGAAAAATGTTGCCTTTCCTGTCTCAAGACTCTTCTCGAATGACTCCTTGTTCATATATGCGAGCATAAGCACCTTCAAGGTGCGGTCGTCCTGAATTATGGCGGGTATCAACCCGTCCGGATTCTTTTTGAAATCAAGTTCTTCTGCTTTCATTATATTCTCACATTTATCTTTCTTTTTGCAAGTTCCCTCTTGAGGACCGGTATGGAAACCATTCCGTAGTGGAATATGCTGGCCGCCAACGCAGCATCCGCTCCTCCTTTTGTAAGGACATCGGCTATGTCTTCAACGGAACCGGCGCCACCGGATGCGATGACCGGTATCGACAGTCTCTCCGCAAGGCGCGCATAAACCTCACACGGATAGCCGTTGAAAG
Organism: Candidatus Cacconaster equi; assembly: GCA_018065895.1. GTDB lineage: Bacteria > Bacteroidota > Bacteroidia > Bacteroidales > UBA932 > Cacconaster > Cacconaster equi. The sequence continues at coordinate 31,907 of JAGHSK010000048.1, read as the reverse complement.
TGCCGTCGTGGTCCATTGAGGTGAAAAGTATCTCCCCTGCACCACGTTCCTGGGCCTCGTGTGCCCAGCTGCAGAGTTCCAGATCCGTAAGAATGCTGCCTCCGTGCGTTGTCGCACGCCAGATGCCGTCAATGCATTTGGCATCAATTGCCACAACCACGAACTGGCTGCCGTAACGGGAAGCTATTTCGGTGATAAGCTGCGGAGTGCGGACAGCGGCGCTGTTTATGGAAATCTTGTCGGCCCCGGCGTCCAACAGCCGTGCCGCCGTTTCCACGTCTGAAATACCTCCTCCCACCGTGAACGGAATGTCAATGCAGCCGGCAATCTTTTCAACCAGACCGATGAAAGTTCTTCGTCCCTCACGCGTAGCGCTGATGTCAAGATATACCAGTTCATCAGCCCCCTCCGAGGCGTATCGGGCACCGAGCGTCACAGCGTCGCCTACCTCCTTGAGGCCCTCGAAATTTACGCCCTTGACAGTTACTCCGTCTTTGACGTCAAGACACGGTATTATGCGTTTTGCAACCATTTCTCAATATCCTTTATCGTTATCCGCCCCTCGTAATATGCCTTCCCGACTATCACGTGACGCAAGTTCATTTCATTGAGCCTTTCAATGTCCGCCATCGAGGACATTCCCCCGCTCACAGTAAAATCAATGTCAGCAAACTTCTCCTGAAGATATCCGTACAATTCAAATGAGGGGCCCTGAAGCATTCCGTCACGGGAGATATCCGTACATATCACCTGTTTGAGTCCACACGGGACAAATCGTCCGACAAGTTGTTCCAGAGTCATTTCAGATTCTTCAAGCCATCCATGCACAGCCACCTTTCCGTTTCTCGCATCTGCTCCGAGAATTATCTTTTCCGGGGAGAACACACGAAGCCAGTCCTCAAACAGATCGGGATTCTTTACTGCCGCACTGCCGCATATCGCCCTTGTGGCGCCGGCGTCGAACGAACTTTTGAGTGACGCTTCGCTCTTTATCCCCCCACCCCACTCTATGTCGAGACCGGTGGCCGATGCCACCGCTTCAAGTGTCCTCAAGTTTTTCGGTTCCGATGAACGGGCCCCGTCCAAATCCACCATATGCAGTCGTCTTACTCCGGCATCCCGAAACACAAGTGCCTGGTCAACAGGGTTTGAACCATATTGCTTCACAGACGAGTAATCACCCCTCTGAAGACGGACGCAATGTCCCTCTATAATGTCTATTGCAGGGATAATCTCAATCATAGTTTCAGAAAGTTTTCAATTATTGTGGTTCCCACGGAAGAGCTCTTTTCCGGATGGAACTGGCAGCCATAGAAATTGTTCCACTTCAAGGCCCCGCAAAACTCGGTTCCGTGAATTGAAGTGGCGATTGCGCAATCACACATCACAGGATAATATGAATGGACATAATAGACGTAACTGCCCTCATCAACTCCATTGAACAGTTCCGACTTGAGATTTGAAATGCTGTTCCATCCCATATGGGGAATCTTGAGTCCCGGTTCCGGAACGAACCTCACCACGTCAGTAGGAAATATGCCAAGTCCTTCCGTGCCGCCTTCCTCACTCCTGCGGCACATCAGCTGCATGCCGACACAAATTCCAAGTACAGGTGAAGAAATCTTCCTTATGACATCGGACAGACCGCTTTCGCGCAGATTGCGCATCGCTTCGGAGCAGTCGCCCACACCGGGAAGTATCACGTGATCAGCTGAAAGGATACGCACGGGATCGGAGGTCAGCTCAGCATCGCATCCCAATCGTCTCAAAGCATTCATCACGCTTCGGATATTGCCTGTTCTATAATCTATTACAACTATCATAACACTCCTTTGCTGGAAGGTATTTCATAAGAAAAAACATCCTTGTTCACCGCCATGCGCAAAGCGCGGGCAAAAGCCTTGAAAACGCCTTCTATCAGGTGGTGGTTATTCTCTCCCTCAGCCTTGACGTGCAGATTGCACCTCATCTGAGCGCACATTGCCTTGAAGAAATGGCTGAACATCTCCGTAGGGACATCCCCGACCATCTCTCTTGTAAATGGGACACTCCACTGAAAATCAATCCTACCCCCGAAATCCAACAGGACACTGGCATTGCATTCGTCCATAGGAAGCACGAAGCCGTAGCGGGCTATGCCAGATCTGTCACCGAGAGCCCTGAATATTGCTTCACCGAGGGCAATGCCCACATCCTCAATGGTATGATGTTCATCAACCTGCAAATCGCCCTTGGCCGACACTTGAAGAGAGACCCCTCCGTGGTGAGGAATCTGGTCTAGCATATGATCAAAGAATTTCAGGCCCGTATCTGAAAATGAATCTCCTCTGCCATCGAGGTCAACAGCCACCCGGATATCCGTTTCCGATGTTTTTCTCTCCACCACGGCACTTCTGTCAGACCTGCGCAGAAATTCCGCAATCCTCCACCAGTCATCAGCCACAAGCGCAACCGTTTTCTCAAGATTTTCGGAGGCAATGGCAGCCATATCCTTGGCAATGTCGCGGGAGAGCATAATTCCTTTGCATCCGAGATTGCGTGCAAGCTGCATATCGGAGAGTCTGTCACCGATAACGAAGCTCCCCTCCATATCATACTCGCCATCGAGATAGTATCCGAACATTCCGATATTCGGTTTGCGTGTAGGAGCGTTCTCCTGTGGCATAGTCGGATCCACAAGTTCCCTGTCAAAGGTGAACCCCTCACCGGAAAGAGTCTTCTTCATCTTCTCGTGTACAGGAAGATAATTTTCCATTGGAAAAGAAGCTGTGCCCAGGCCATCCTGATTGGATGCCATCACCTTTTCGAAATCAAGTGAGGCAATGCTCCGCAGAGCGGAGATCGCGCCCGGAACGAACTCAAGCTTCTCTAGGGAATCCACTTGGAAATCAATTGGAGGCTCCACTATTATAGTTCCGTCACGGTCTATGAATAGTACTTTACGTTTCATATTACTGGTGGCTGTTATGGAATATATTTCTTTACAATATCAAGCATTCTTTCATTCTCTTCAGGAGTGCCCACGGTTACGCGGAGACATTCACTGCACATCGGCTGGGAAGAACGGTCGCGGACAATCACCTTTGCCTGAAGCAACTGCGAATACAGTTTTTTTGCATCTTTCACTCTCATCAGCAGGAAGTTGGCATCACTTGGGAAGACTCTTTCAACTGCCCGGCAACCCGCTAGGGCTTCCTGAAGCCTTCTCCGTTCCGACTTTATCCGGGATATCTGCGCGGAAATGTCCCTCCTGAGCATCTCTTCGGCTTTGCGCTGTGCCGTCACGTTTATGTTGTACGGATATTTGACGCGGTTGAAATAGGATATTATCTGTTCAGATGCAAAGGCCAGCCCCGTTCGCAGTCCGGCCATTCCCCAAGCTTTTGAGAGCGTCTGCAGAACTATCAGATTGGAATAGGATTCGAGCACAGGAAGAAGCGAACCTTTTTCGGAAAAGTCAACGTAAGCCTCATCCACAATAAGAATTCCATTGAATGATTCCGCCAGTTCCTGTAATTGTTCCATTGGGAAAGCGTTCCCCGTAGGATTATTGGGAGAGCAGACAAACATAAGGCGGGTAGTGTCGTCCGCTGCTGCCAAAAGCCTGTCCACCGGCAGAGAAAAATCTTCATTGAGAAGCACTTCCCTAACCTCCACGTCATTTACCGCAGCGGCAACCTTGTACATGCCGTAACTCGGAGAAACGGCTATCGCCGAACTTTTGCCCGGCTCACAGAAAATCCTGAAGCACAAATCTATGGCTTCATCACTGCCGTTCCCTATGAAAATCCTCTCCTTATCGACATTTTTCAGTTCGGATATCAGATTCCTGACTCTCTTCTGCATCGGATCAGGATATCTGTTCACTCCGTTGTCGTAAGGATTCTCGTTTGCGTCCAGGAAGATACCGACCTCCCCCTTGTATTCATCACGGGCGGTTGAATATGGAACCAGATTCCTGATATTCGGTCTTATGTAATCAAGAATTTCTTTCATCTGCATTCAATCTTACTTTTACCGCATTCGCATGTGCGTCAAGTCCTTCACCTTCCGCCATTGCCACAATCGTCCCACTCAGGGCTGACAGTCCCTCCCGGGTAAGTTCCTGATAGGTTATCTTTCTCTGAAAACTGTCAACGTTTACTCCACCCATGGATCTTGCCCATGCTGACGTAGGCAGTGTATGATTCGTTCCGGAAGCATAATCGCCGGCACTCTCCGGAGACCAATTGCCGATGAACACACTGCCGGCAGCCTTGATACCGTCAGCCACCTTCCACGGATCGGACATCGATATTATGAGGTGTTCAGGAGCGTATTCATTTGCAAACGAGACGATATCATCCTTGTTGTCGAACACGATCATCCGGCTTGTATCAAGGGAGCGCTCCACTATTGAGCGACGTGGGAGACGCGCAGTCAGGCGCTCCAGCTGTTTTTCTACAGCCTTCGCAAAAGCTTCGCAGTGGCAAACCAGCATAGCCTGACTGTCAGGCCCATGCTCAGCCTGTGACAGCATATCCGCCGCCACGAATTCAGGCACGGCAGTTTCATCAGAGAGAATCATCACTTCTGACGGGCCGGCCGGCATATCTATTGCAACCTCACCCGACACTATCTGTTTGGCTATGGTCACATATCGGTTTCCGGGACCGAATATCTTATCGCGACGCGATATGCTTTCCGTCCCATATGCCATAGCCGCGACAGCAATGGCTCCGCCTGTTTTATAAACGTTGCGGACGCCGCAAAGCTGCGCAGTCCACAATACCTGCGGCGCGACTTTCCCACACCTGTCTGCGGGCGTGCAGATAATGATGTCCGGACATCCCGCCACCATTGCCGGGACAGCAAGCATCAGTACCGTTGAAAAAAGAGGTGCGCTTCCCCCGGGGATATAAAGGCCTATGCGTTCGATAGGCAATGCTCTTTGGACACACTTCACCCCAGGTGATGTCTCCACCTCAACCTCGCTGAAACGCTGCGCATTGTGGAATTTAAGTATGTTATCCCTGGCAGAGGATATCGCCTTCTTCAGGCTTTCGGGAACCACGGCCTCCGCATCTTGGAACTCCTTCTCCGACACCTTCAAATCAACAGGGAGAAAGCCGTCTATCTCAAGTGTCAGCCTACGCATGGCATCATCTCCACCACTGCGCACCTGACTGATTATTTGTTCCACACGTTTCCTGATCAGAGTGTCATCGTCATTCTTTCTTGAACAAAGTTCACTCCAACGCGATTTCTCAGGATTGATGACAATATCCATTACAATACTATTTTATCAAGTGACAGAACAAGTATCCCCTCGGCGCCTATACTCTTGAGCTGACGTATCTTTTCCCACATTTCCTTCTCATTGACAACTGAATGCAGTGAACACCACCCGTCCATTGCCAAAGGCATGACAGTAGGGCTTCTCATTGCAGGAAGGATTTTTATAGCCTTGTCTATTGCCTCCGAAGGTACGTTCATCAAAAGATATTTCATTCCACGTCCCCGTTCGATAGCGGAAAAACGGAAAAGAAATTCATCCAGAATCTCCTTTTTCTCAGCGGACAAAGACGGATTTGCGATGAGCACAGCCTCACTTGCAAAAACCCTCTCAACCTCTTTCAGTCCATTGGACACCAATGTCCCACCGGATGAAACGATGTCGAAAATCGCATCCGACATTCCTGCCGCAGGCGCTATTTCAACGGAGCCGGCAATCGTCACAATCTCGGCGTTTATTCCATTCCGCTCAAAAAAACGGGAAAGAATATTCGGATAAGAGGTCGCCACACGCTTTCCACGGAAGAAATCGAGAGATTCGTATTCATCATTCTTGGGTACAGCCAACGATATCCTGCACCCGCCGAATCCGAGATGTTTCACAACATCCACATTGCAGCCTCTCTCCTCCACCTCGTTCAGTCCGACTATCCCCACGTCCGCCACTCCACCGGCGACAGTCTGAGGAATGTCATCATCCCGCAGATAAAGTATTTCCATCGGGAAATCGTTCACCTTGGCCAAAAACTTGCGTTTGGAATCGTCAACTGCGATTCCCGCCTCCTTGAGGAGCCTGATGCTGTCCTCATTCAGCCGCCCCTTGTTCTGTATCGCTATCCTTAGCATAATAAAAAAGCCCGCCCTTATCGCGGGCAGGCAAATATAAGTTATGAATCAATACATATCCCACCCTGCATGTTTATGCGTGGTGATGATGGCAATATGTAGCGTTTGACAAAGTCATTGTGTAATATTTCCGTACAAATATAAGAATTGTTTCGGACAAGGTGCATATTTATTTAAAAATTCTGCATAAGCTCGTCCAATGTCGAACAGTAAACGAACATACCCTTCAGGTGAGGCTTCATGAAGCCTGTGGAGTTCATATTTTCGACAAGTTGTATCACAGGGTCGTAATATCCTTCATAATTGAGCAGATATATATTCTTTTCATGCTTGTCTATGGACCGGTCACAGGCATATGTGAACATCTCGTCCAATGTTCCGAAACTGCCCGGCAGAACAACGCAGCAATCCCCCATCTCCTCCATAAGTTTCTTGCGTTCGGCGAAATCCGCCACCTCTATCATTTCCTGAAGATCCTTCCGCTGAACCTCTATTCCAGCATGCCATATGTCGCGGGTTCCCTTGAAATCTTTCGGAAAGATTCCGATTATCCTGCCTCCGGCGGACATTGCTCCGTCAGCAAGATACTTCATTGTCCCCACATTCGCTCCTCCGTAGACAATGGTATGCCCCTGACGGGCGAAACGTTCCCCGACCTCATAGGCCAGTTTGTTGAATTTGTCATCACAATGGATTGACGAACCGAGATAGACAGATATATTCATTTTTATTTCTCTTTGTTTTCGTGATAATCAAGGCAACCATCCCTGTGAGGGCATCCGGAACATCCTCCAACGCACCTGTTCTTCCTGATACCCCGTATCGCGAAGACCAGGGCGACGATAATCAGAGCAATAACTATGTAGGATAACACATTCATAGCCTACATTATCATCAGTGCCGCAAGGTGTACCAGGTATGCCACTATCCACGCAATGACGCACTGACCTATTACCATGAAGATGGCCCACTTCCCTCCAAGTTCCCTTCTGACTGAATTGATGGCGGCAATGCACGGCGTATAGAGAAGTATGAATGCCAGCATCGAAACGGCGGCTACGGGAGTGATGAAAGTGGTCAAACTGGCCGCTCCGTCGCCAAGAAGCACTGAAAGGGTGGAAATCACACTCTCCTTTGACATAAAACCTGTGATAAGAGCTGTGGATATCTGCCACGTGCCAAAGCCGAGCGGCTTGAAAACAGGGGCTATCACCCCTGCAATCATTGCAAGGATACTGTTTTCAGGATCGGATACCACATTCAGCCTAATATCGAATTTCTGCAGAAACCAAATAATGATTGATGCCACGAAAATCACGGTGAAAGCATTGGTTATAAAGTCCTTTGCCTTATCCCACACAAGCCGGCACACATTCTTCACAGCCGGCATTCTGTAATTTGGCAACTCCATTACGAAAGGCACCGGCTCACCCTTGAAAAGCGTTTTGCGAAAGCCCAAGGCAACACATATTCCCACCAACAGGCTTGTCAGGTAAAGCAGAATCACCGGCATGGCACCATACTGAGGGAAGAATGCTGAAGCAAAAAGCGCATAGATAGGCAGCTTCGCGGAACAACTCATATAAGGAGTGAGCAGGATTGTCATCTTTCTGTCCCGTTCAGACGGAATCGTGCGAGAGGCCATCACCGCAGGCACAGTGCAGCCGAATCCTACAAGCAAGGAGACGATGCTGCGCCCGGACAAACCTATTTTTCTGAGTATCCTGTCCATAACGAATGCCACACGCGCTATGTAGCCGCTGTCCTCAAGTAACGATAAAAAGAGGAACAGAACGATTATGAATGGAAGGAAACTTAGTACGGCACCAACACCGACGAATATGCCGTCAACCACAAGCGACTGTACTATCGGATTCAGGCCGTATGTTGTAAGCGATCTGTCAACAAATTGTGTAAGAGTATCGATTCCATTGTCAAGCAGCCGTGAAAGCCACGATCCGAACGGACCGAAAGTAGCCCAGAACACAAAAGCCATTATTAGCAGGAACGCAGGGATAGCCGTCCACTTTCCCGTCAGAATCCCGTCCATTTTCCGACTTCTCCTGTACTCCCTGCTCTCCTTGGGCTTGATCACGGTGGAAGAGCATATGTCAGTTATGAACTTGAAGCGCATATCGGCTATTGCCGCGCACCTGTCCAATCCGCTTTCCGCTTCCATCTGTTCCAGAAGATGTTCCAGACTCTCCTTCTCATTCCTGTCGAGATTCAAAGCATTCATAATGGTCTTGTCACCCTCGGCAAGCTTCGATGCCGCAAATCTCAATGGTATGTCAGCACGTACGGCATGGTCTTCTATCAGATGCATTATTGCGTGAAGGCAACGGTGAACCGCACCATTATGGTCATCAGCCGAACAGAAATCAGTCCTGCCCGGGGATTCCTGGTAATGAGCAACGTGTATGGCGTGATCGACCAGCTCTTCAATACCCTCGTTTTTCGCTGCTGAAACAGGCACGACAGGAATGCCGAGCTGACGCTCCATTTCGTTTACCAGTATGGTTCCGCCATTGGCCACAACCTCATCCATCATATTGAGAGCAAGCACCATAGGAATATTCAACTCCATAAGTTGCATCGTCAGGTACAGATTTCTCTCAATATTGGTTGCATCCACTATGTTTATTATGCCCTTAGGCTTTTCTTTCAATATGAATTCCCGCGTCAGCATCTCCTGTTTCGAATAAGGAGAGAGTGAGTATATGCCGGGAAGATCGGTGACAAGAGTATTGGGATGACTTCTGATAGCACCATCCATTCTGTCAACTGTAACTCCGGGGAAATTGCCCACGTGCCGGTTTGAGCCGGTAAGCTGGTTGAAAAGAAACGTTTTACCACTATTCTGGTTGCCGGCAAGAGCAAATGTCAGACACGTATCGTCAGGAAGCGGTCGCTCTCCCTGATGCGTATGATATACACCGCCTTCACCCAAACCAGGGTGCGGGGCATCCTCTTTGACTTTCTGTGAGTCTATGAAATATTCATCCCTGGGGTCTGATATCAATATCCGGGACGCATCTTCTTTCCTGAGAGTCAATTCATATCCGTGAATCCTGAGTTCCATCGGATCTCCCATAGGCGCCAGTTTCACTAAAGTGACATCAGCTCCAGGGATTACACCCATATCGAGAAAGTGCTGCCTCAGCGCCCCTTGACCACCGACGGACTTTATCGTTGCCATCTGTCCTACTGAAAGGTCTTTGAGAGTCATTTGAGCCATATCGGATTATTTCATGAACAACAGGTTGAAAAGGCCTTCGGCTATGGAGGCGAAGCCTATCGCCGCAATCACAAGCCCAGCTATTCTGTTGGCAATAATCAATTGCCTGAGCCGGAATCTTTTCCGGAACAGATTCACTGCCCAGCTGAGGACGAACCACCAGCCCGCCGTGCCGATGAATATGCCGGCAAGAACGACAAGAACCGAGTATATCTGATAATCTTCGCCCAGATCAAGTCCGAAAAAGGCGAACAAACCGAGCATCAGGACAAGCGCACCGGGATTGGAAAGCGTCATAAGGAAACCCGTAGCGGCATCCTGGAAGTGTTTTGAAGTATTGCGGACCTTGTCCGAAGGATTTTTTATATCCTTGATAGGATTCTTTATTGCTATCTGAAGACCGATCAGCACGACGATAATACCGCCGATAATCATCACCCAAACCCTGTTACGGTCCAGGAAATCACTCACAAATGCCAGGGAAAGCAAAGCTATGGCGGCATAGATGGTGTCGCCCAGAGATGATCCGAGCCCTACGGAAAAGCCGGAAGCACGCCCCTTGCTGAGAGTACGCTGAATGCACATGATACCCAGAGGCCCGAGAGGAATAGATGCTCCCAACCCGATAAGGATAGCTTTTATGAAATTTTCCACCATAACCTTCCACACCCAATTTCGTGGCACAAATATAATAAATTGACAAATATATTCTAACTTTGCGACTATAAGGCAGGGAAATTATGACAAAAAAAACAAAATTGAGGGTCTGGCTTCTGCTGTTCGCTTTCGCAGTTCTCCTTTCCGTCCCATTTCTGATTCCGGGAAGTGCCCCTCTGGCCCTGGTTTCGCTTGTTCCGCTCTTCCTGGCAGACAAAGTGCTGTATGACTCGGGAGCGAAACACTGCTGGCTTTATTTCCTTGCAGCCTTTCTCGCATTCAATGTGGCGACCACCTTCTGGATATGGTACGTTTCCCAGGCAGGAGCTGTTGCCGCCATATTCCTGAACAGCCTGCAGATGGCCCTTGTTTTCGGGCTTTTCCGATGGTTCAGAAAGGTGCAGGATCGCATCTGGCCCAAATCGCCGCGTATTATTGCATATCTGTTCCTGACCGCAGCCTGGCTTGCTTGGGAGCACGTATATTTCAACGTTGAAATTTCCTGGCCATGGCTTGTTCTGGGCAATGCCTTCGCCACATCCACAAGCATTGTCCAATGGTATTCTGTAACAGGTGCATTGGGAGGGACTCTGTGGATATTCCTGACAGGCATTTTCGTCTTTCTGTGCATCACTGCCGGAGAACGCAGAAAAGCATCAGTGTGGATGGCGGTTTCAGTTGCAACAGCAATCCTTCCCATCATTGTCTCCCTGCATATGAAGAGGGTGGATTCGATGAAGAAAGGATCGCCTTGCGAGGTGGTTGTCATCCAGCCGAACATCGACCCGTTCAGCAAATACGGCATCCTCCCGCAGGCCAGATTGGACCACAGGCTTATGGAGCTCGCCGAATCATATGTAAGCGATTCGACACGCTTTGTCATCACCCCTGAGACCTTTACGTTCGACATCAATATTGACAGCCCTTCCGGCAACTCTTCAATGATGGTCTATGCAGACTTCTTTGAAATGCATCCCAATACGGAGATGCTCCTGGGAGCGCTGACATACAGGACATATACGTCATCAATAAAGCCTACACGCAGTGCAAGGAGAATTGGAAATTTCTGGTACGACAGCTTCAACACCGCGATGATAACAGACGGAAAGAGCATTTCAAGCCACTACTTCAAATCGAAGCTTGTTCCCGGGGTGGAAATTATCCCGTACCAGAACGTTTTGAAATTCCTTGGTCCGCTTGTGGCCAAATTCGGAGGATCTTCGGACAGTTACGGAACGCAGGATGAGATGGATGCCTTGGCTGGACGCAACGGAGATTTGAAAGTAGGTGCAATGATATGCTACGAGTCGATCTACGGGGATTATTCCCGTATGGCCACAAAGAAGGGCGCAAATTTTCTTGCGGTAATGACCAATGACGGGTGGTGGGGTGACACTCCGGGATACAGACAGCATTTCAGATTCGCCAGACTGCGTGCAATAGAAAACAGACGATATGTCGTCCACGCGGCAAACACGGGAATTTCCGGGGTCATCGACCGACAGGGCAATGTGCTTTCAAGCACCCGATGGTGGGAGGAAACAGCATTCCGCTCCAACATAGAATGTTTTGACGACATCACACATTTTGTGAAATACGGTGATGTGATCGGACTTTCGGCATGCAGATTATTTCTTCTGGCACTTGCCGTTACTGTGCTTTCTCTCTTTTGGGGTAAGCGATCCTTGCGTGGTAGATCTGCATAAGGTATCCTTTGAAAGTCTCCTTGACAATCCCGATTTCCCGGATTGTGATGTCTGATTCGGACAGCTCCGGATACTTGTTCTCGAACAGATTGTCAACCAAAGCCGAAATGGTGGCTTCGCTGTAATCCTTCAATGTCCTTGATGCTGCCTCAACGGTATCCGCCAGCATAAGGATTGCCTCCTCTTTAGTCTGCGGACGCTTTCCGTCATACGTGAAAGGCTTTTTGTTCTCCGGATCTCCACCATTGTTGCAATATACGCTGTAGAAATAGCCGGTCATCGACTTTCCGTGATGGGAAGCGATGAAATCAACGATGATCTGGGGAAGTTTGGCCTTGTTGGCAAGAGCAATGCCGCAGCTTACATGCTTTATTATTTCAGATGCGCTTTCCTCCGGGGTAAGATCCTTGTGGTAATCAACCCCGGCGGTCTGATTTTCAATGAAACACATCGGATTCTCCGACTTTCCGATATCGTGATACAGCGAGCCGACTCTGAGAAGCATCGGGTTGGCCCCAATCACACTTGCGGCCTTTTCGGCGAGATTGGCAACCTGCAGTGAGTGCTGGAACGTGCCGGGAGCCTTCTGCTGGAGTGTCTGCAACAATCTGTTGTTAGTATCAGACAGCTCCCACAGACGGGCATATGATACAAATGAAAAAAACTTCTCTATCAGGAACACGAACGGATAGAGCATCACGACAAGAATGGCGTTGATTCCGAGCAGCATCAGTTCCCGTTTGCTGAAAAACACCGAAGTCCCCGCTGTCGTTATATGGAATGACGCGTAGACAATACCCATTACGGCAAAGAGCACCAATACATTGACAAACTGAAGCCATCCCCTGTTGAACCTCTGATAGGACAGCAGGAGCATCGAGCCGGCGAGGACGTTTATCATAAAAAGTTCAAGCCCGTTTTCCGGAATCACAAGAACCGGCATCAACGACACTAAATAGACGCCCAGCACCACTGATGGCTTGAAGAAAGCACTGGCGTACAACACTATGACAGCAAACGGAACCACATAGAAATATCCGGGATTGAACCTGAACATCAGAACGGTAACCAGAAACGGGATGAAAAGTGTCAAAAGGAAGAATATACATTTGCGGATGTCGGACAACGCGTCAGGTTCCAGGAAGAAAACAGTCAAAAACAACATCAGCAGCATGGCAAGCACCATTACGATATGGTTGAGCCACATTGAGAAATCGCTTCCCTGATAACCGAAACTCATCTTATATTCAGCCTTGTATGAGTCCAGCATTTCACATATGTCCGCAGTAACTATTTCGCCTTTCGTCACGATAAGCTGTCCTGCATATATCATTCCCTTGGTCGGTGAGACATAATTGACGGCCTCCTTATGCATCAATTGGGTAAAGGCGTCATCATAGGAAAGATTGGGCACGATGTAATTGCGCAGGTTCATCGCATTGATGAGCGAATCCACGACCATATCCTGAAAATCATAGGCCACGTCAGCCTTGATCTTATTGTAAACAGTATTGATGTCAGACACCTCACTTGCCGGAATTTCCGTGATTCTCTTGTCTTTCTTCACGGAAATAACCTTTCCCTCGACATTTTCCTCTCCGAAATCAGAAACTATCCCCCTCGTATAGGCCTCGTCCAGCTCGCCGACCACATATTTCATCACCTTTTCATCCATTTCGGTCTGAGTGGCCGCATGAATGAATTTCTCGATCTGGACTTTGGAAAGTTCTTCATCAAAATTGTAGTAGTCGATAAGCTCCTGTGCCTTCAACTCCTTTTCTTCCAGCATCTCGTCCCTGCTCTTGAGGAGCGGGAAATCTATCGGTGCAATCAGGGTCTCATACATCCAGGGATGTCCCTTCTGATATTTGTACTGAAATTTCCCCTCTCTCGGATATAGAAATATCATCGCCACCGCGAGACATCCGAAAGCAATATATATCTTGATATTTTTCATAACTTTGCATCAGTGTACGAATTGTAAAGTTATAAAAAATAAGAAACTAATGAAAAAATTGCTCGTCACGGTCATAGCCGTACTTGTAGCTCTGTCCGCAAATGCCCGGAAGCTTATCGTCATCGACTCACAGCATCTGCACTGCCATGATTCTGTTCTGGTCTTCATACCTCAGCAGAATGCCGAAAATTACGCGGAGGCGTCGCTGCCTGCCCTGTTTCTGCTTCACGGATGGTCCGGTTGCTACAGCAACTGGGCTGACAAGAGTGATTTGCAGAAAGCCGCAGATGAGAGCGGATTCATCATCATATGCCCCGACGGATTTTACAACAGCTGGTATGTAAATGACAGCAATCCACAAGGAATGCAATACAGGGAGTTTTTCCACCGCGAACTGTATCCGGCAATGGTTTCCGATTTCAACCTCGTTCCAGAGAGAACATTCATAACAGGTCTTTCCATGGGTGGCAACGGTGCAATGAATCTCTTCTTTGACGACCCTTCAAAATTCGCCGCCGCAGGATCTATGAGCGGTTCGCTTATGCTGCGCAACAGCAAAAGTCTTGCAGAGAACTGGATGTCAAAGGTTATGGGTCCTTTTACACCGGAAAACACACGTTATGATGAAGAATCTGCCGCGAACCGCGTGGCTCTCGCAAAAGGAACCGGCAAACTTCTGCTTGTCTCCTGCGGATACGATGACAGCCTGTTCCCGGGAAGTGTCACCTTCGTGGAGAATTGCAAAAAAGAGGGCGTTCCATACGTTGCCCTCTTTTCTCCAGGTGTCCACTCCTGGTACTTCTGGGATTACTCCCTACAGCTCCATTTGTGGTATTTCAAGAAAATTCTCAACAAAGAGAATCTGGGTTACCGATAGCACGGCACATCAAGCATCAATGTTCGCATAACGGGCATTCTGCTCAATGAATTCCCTGCGAGGAGGAACGTCATCGCCCATAAGCATCGCAAAAATGCGGTCAGCTTCGGCGGCGTTCTCTATATTGACTTTTCGCAATATACGCTTTTCAGGGTCCATTGTGGTATCCCACAGCTGTTCGGCATCCATCTCTCCAAGACCTTTGTAGCGCTGGACGAGAAGACCTGACTCCTTGCCTTTTCCGATACGTTCCACTGCTGCCGAGCGCTCTTCGTCAGTCCAGCAGTAAACATCCTCCTTACCCTTCTTGACGCGGTACAAAGGAGGTGTTGCAATGAATACGTATCCGTTGCGGATAAGATCAGGCATATAGCGGAAGAAGAATGTCAGAATCAGTGTGGCGATGTGGCTTCCGTCGACATCGGCATCGGTCATGATAATAACCTTGTGATATCTCAGGCGGGAAAGGTTCAACGCCTTTGGATCCTCCTCCGTGCCGATGGTCACTCCAAGAGCCGAGTATATGTTGCGGATTGATTCACTCTCAAATACACGGTGTTCCATCGCCTTCTCAACATTCAGGATCTTGCCTCGAAGCGGAAGGATTGCCTGGAACTGACGGTTTCTGCCCTGCTTTGCCGTTCCACCTGCGGAATCTCCCTCGACCAGGAAGAGTTCGCATTTGGCGGGTTCACGGTCAGAGCAGTCAGCAAGCTTGCCGGGAAGACCGGAACCTGACATCACTGTTTTACGCTGTACAAGTTCACGGGCCTTGCGTGCGGCATGACGGGCCGTGGCCGCCAGCACAACCTTGTCAACGATGGCTTTTGCATCTTTTGGATTTTCCTCCAGATACTGTTCAAGGGCTGCCGTAACGGCCTGCGAAACAGCTGCCATGACCTCACTGTTGCCCAGTTTTGTCTTCGTTTGCCCTTCGAATTGCGGTTCAGCCACTTTCACTGAAATAACCGCTGTCAGACCTTCACGGAAATCGCTTGGGTCCAAATCGAATTTCAACTTGGAGAGAAGACCGTTCTTGTCAGCGTATGACTTCAAGGTAGTGGTCAGGCCACGACGGAACCCGCTCAAGTGGGTACCACCCTCTATCGTGTTGATATTGTTGACGTATGAGTGGATATTCTCGGTAAAACCGGTGTTGTACTGCATTGCCAGTTCAATCGGAATGTTCTTGTCCGTTTCGAGACAGATAGGCTTCTCTGTCAACTTCTCGCGCACTCCGTCAAGATACTCCACAAATTCGACAAGACCCTTCTCGGAATAGAATACGTCCTCCCTGAACTTCGGAGTTGTATCTTCACCCTCATTCTCGTCGGCATCCACATCCTGCGGACGCATGTCACGCAAGGTCAGACGCACGCCCTTATTCAGATAAGACAGCTCACGCAGACGTCCTGCAAGAATATTATAGTCATAAACAGTTGAAACTGTGAAAATCTCCTTGTCCGGCCGGAAAGTAATCGTTGTTCCCGTATCATCGGCTTCACCTACAACCTTGACGTCATACAGAGGCTTGCCTTTTGAATATTCCTGCTTGAATATCTTTCCTTCTCTATGAATTTCCGCAACAAGAAGACTTGAAAGCGCATTCACGCAGGAAACGCCCACGCCATGCAGACCACCGGAAACCTTATAACTGTCCTTACTGAACTTACCTCCGGCGTGAAGCACCGTCATAACGACCTCAAGAGCGCTTCTTCCCTCCTTCTCATGCATCCCCGTAGGGATTCCGCGGCCATTATCCTTCACGGTAATGGAGTTGTCCTCGTTGATGGTGACGAAGATGTCCGAGCAATACCCGGCAAGAGCCTCGTCAATGGAGTTGTCAACAACCTCATATACCAGATGATGCAATCCGCGCGGACCGATGTCACCTATGTACATCGAAGGACGTTTGCGAACAGCCTCAAGTCCTTCAAGCACCTGAATACTGTCGGCAGAATATTCTGCGTTCTGCCCGATTTTTTCGTTCTCTGTCATTGTAAAAGGTCAATTCGTTAAACAAACAAAGATAACGAAAAAAATAGGAATTTCCTACGAAGAACCTAAAAATTGACGCAGATTCCGCCGCCGAAATTACGCCCCGGTTCGACGTAAAGAGGAACATACTGATTGCGTTGATTCAGAATGTTTCCGCACTTGGCAAAAACTGAAAAATTGTGGCTGATCTTGTAGTTCACGTTGACGTTTGCGTCTATGATGGCGGGCACCTCGTAAGCTCCGTACGTGTCACCGCTGACAGGGCTGCTGTAAGCCACGTCAAGAGAGGCGATAAGGCGCTCGCGGAAGCTATACCTGACGAACGCATTGCTTGTCACTGCAGGCAGCTGCGTAATACGTTCCTTTGTCTCCCTGTCGATGTACTTGTTGTATGCAAACTTGCCGCCAATGGTGAAATTGCTCGACTTCCAGAACATCTCCACACCGAAAGAAATGTCGTGGGCATTGAGATATCCGGCCATGATTCGTTTAGGACCGGAATCCTGCATCACAGGGCAATAGATCAGTTTCTTGGTATACATCGTGTATCCGCCCATCAGATTGAGGGACAAACGGCCTTTGATCACACTTTCCACGGCAAGGCTCGCATCTACATCCCGTTTGCCGGCGAGAATTTCAGATTGAGGCATCAGCATGCAGCAATCCTTGGTGAGTTTCGAGAAAGGATTAAGGTCATTTCCTCCCTTTGCCACGGCATGTATCCACAAAGCCTTGTCTATCAACGTAAATCGGGCATCTACATCAGGGAATATGCTGTTCTCCGCCCCAAGGTCGCTCTGAAGGCCCGTCTCCCCTCTCGCGTAGCCGAAGCTGCTTCCGAATTTTGCACCGAGTCTGGCACTGACGAACTTCTTCGAATACTCATAGATCGGAGAAAATTCCACTATTCCGGAGGAATAATTCTTGAGTCCGGAATAAGTGGCGAACTCAATGTTCATATCCACGTAGATTCTGTGAATTTCAAACGAAGCGCCTACATATCCCTTGACGTGTATGAAGGACTCGGCCATCTGCACAAGTGAATCGCGGCTGTTTCCGAATTTGGTGTATGTGTATCCGCCGGTGATGTCATAATAGAGGCTGTTGTCCTCCGTGAAGGCCGAATTGAAATTCACAGTGAAATCAAGGTCACTTTTCTTCCCCTTCGGATTGATGTCAGATGACTTGTAATCGAATGAATTGTAATCGTATTTGACATCAAACATAAACTCACCGGTAGCCCAATCGTATGTAATGCCGCCGCCGACACTGTTCTGCATCTGCCTGACACTCATCTGGTCAAGAGACGCAACGTCGGGAACCGATCCCAAGAAGGAGTTGTGACTGCCGAAAAGGCCTATCCCGAACCCGTTTTTAGGCCGTGACTGCAGATACAGTTCCGCCGTAGGGATAAGGGGATATTGCGCTCCCAGCTTGGCGTAGAAGACAGGTGGTCTGTTCGGCCCCACAGTCTCAAGCTGGATGGATTCCCTCGGCTTGAAATCATAAAGATCAGTGTACGGTCGATTAAAGATCGAGTAGTCGAATGATACGTCAAAACGTCGCAACGAGTCCGCCACCGAAGCAGGGATCTGAAGCTTCACCGCAGAGTGGATCGTATCGTTTTGGGCGAAGAGGCTCAAAGCGGAGAAGAATATCAGGAACAATATGAATCCGAATCTTTTCATATTTCTACCTCCTCGTTGGTTTCAATCTCTTCTGTCTCATACGCACCTGCTCAAGGACATCGTCATCATCCCCGGATGGAGAATATCCCTCAAGAAGCGTATCATACGTGATGCGTGCCTGCTGCAGGTCTTCCATCTCCCAATAAGCGTCGCCAAGCACAATATAGCTCTTGGCCAACCAATATCTCTGATCAGAAGCAGCCGTCGCGAATTCCTTGACAAGAGATTCTACTTTCATGAAGTCACCGTGGTCAAAGGCATCCTGAACAAGAAGATATTTGCTCTCCGCCCCGAATTCATCGGAAACATCGGAAGCCAGATCCTCAAATACAGGCTTTGCATAGTCACGGTCGCCCTTCTTCAGATAAGACATCGCCATAAGGAATCTGGCCTCCCTGACAACCGTTTTTTCAGAAGATGAGAAGCCCAGCAGGAAGGTTGCATCCTTCAGCACATCATCATATCTCTTCGCCCCGTAATATGCGCGCATGCGTCCGAGGCTTGCGCTCATCTTCACCTCCGGAGAACCCTCCGAAGCAATCAGCGCCGAATAGGCCTCAACAGCCCTGTCATATTCCTTGAGTGTGTATGCGATTGAGGCAAGCCTTTCCGTAGCCAATGTGGCATATTCGCCTTTTCCTCCGCGTATCACCTTATGATAGGTGTCGGCTGCCGTCTCCAGTCTTCCGGTATTTTCAAGACAGGATGCAAGAAGATATGTCGCTTTCACCGAATACTGCCCGGAAGGATATTGCGTAAGGAAGCGCTGCAACGCATTTGCCGCAGGACCGTAGCGATTGGCCGAATAGAGTCTTTCCGCAGATTTGAACAGCATCGATTCCTTCTCCTGATCTGTCTTCAGATCCGACATTCCCAGATTGTCGATATAAGAGAGGAATTCCTCCGGACGATTCATAATCTGGCACACGTTCTCCAATCCGCCCAATGCGGCTTGAGCCTCGGGAGAATATGGCGCAGATTCCAATATCTCCTTGTAATAATCCTCGGCACGCTCATATTTCTTCGCGGAAACGTTGATGGAAGCAAGTTCCAACAGGGATTTTGCATAATACGTGCTGTCGTTCTCCATTCCGAGTATGGTGAAGAAACATTCTGAAGCATCGCTGTTCTGTCCGTATTGAGCATACGCGCAGCCGAGCTCATAAAGAGACTGCGGATAGTAATGGGAGCCCTTGTTGTTCCGGCAGACCATCTTGAGTATCGAGATGCGTTTTGCGGAGTTTCCCAGACGTCCATACGAACGTGATGCCTGGAGTGCAGGATACACGTCGTTGGTCAGATAGTCCTTCATGTAGATATCCTCATACCTGTACGCGGCCTCCGAGAAGTTGCCGGTCAGGAAATACGTATCAGCCAACCTTACCAGAGCATCGCGTTCAAACATCTTTTTCGCATAAACTCCGTTCTCCGTATACTTGAAAAAATATTCACGGGCTTCTTCGTACTTCCCCTTCATGAAATAGGCATATCCCTGATTGTAGAGGGCAAGAGGATATTCCGAAGTCAGACGGAAATCACTTTCATTGAGGAGAGCTTCATTCAATTCTACGGCTTCGTCATAATCCTCCGAACGGAAGAGACATTCTGCAGTCCAGAATTTCACAAGTCTGTTCATGGCTGCGTTACCGCTTTCGTTTTTTGCGGCGATGCGGAGATATTCGAGAGCCGAACGGTAGCCCTTGTTCTCAATCATCTGCATGGCAGCGAAAAATGCCGCTTTCTGCAGGTTCGAAGAGGATTCGTTGGTAGGCTTCCTGACGTTGGACAACGCCTTCACCGCAGAGCTGTAATCGTTGGCAAGCAGGAAGGATGCGGCCATATAGTTGCTTATGATATCCTCCTTTCCACTGTTGGGGAACTCCTTCAAGTACCGGTCGAACTGCGAGATGTCGGAATTTACGTCAAATGACAGCTTGGCATAGTTGAACCACGCATCCTCCTTTATGACCTTGTCGAAATCCATTTCGGCAGCAGCCTTGAATTCCGTCATAGCCTCAACCTTGTTGCGCCCCTTCAGATGGCTGTTCGCAGTGTAATAATGGGCATTCTGGCACAATTCGTCATCCTCACCCATCACTTTTCCGAACGACTTTACGGCATTGGTGTAATCTCCGAGGTTGTATGAAAGCATCGCGGCGAAATAGTTGTCCTTGCGTGACAGTCCATCAGTGCCGTTACGGTACATCTCAAGGTACTTCTGGGCATTATTGTTGTCTTTTCTTTCATAATAAGCCTCTGACAGGATTCTGGCCATATTGATTTTCATATCGCCTTCCAGCGAAGGAAAGAGAGGTTCCCCCTGTTCTATGGCATAATCATAGTCCTTCAACATGAACTTCGATTCAACGGCATAGTACCGCGACATCTGCTCGAAACGACTGTCATCCTCCACCTTTTCGAAAAGCGGAACAGCATTGGCAAAATCCTTCTGACTGTAAAAGACATACCCCCTGTAATAGGTGCTGGGCACGGTATATCTTGAGAAATCACCGTTCATTATGGATTCATATCCTTCCCCGGCCTGATCGAGATTACCCACGCACATATTGCAGTATGCCTTGCGGAATTCATAATCATTTCGGTTCGGCTTATAAACGTGGTCCGGCTTTATGGTGTTGAATATCTCGAGGGCCTCCTTGTACTGCCCGGTATCAAAAAAACGGGACCCGAGGGCATATTTCACCATTCCCTGCTGAGGAGCATTCGGATATTTGTCACAGAACACCTTCACCATTCCGGATACATTCTCCTTGTCCAGAGCAATTGCACAAAGCACCTCATATGCCTCTATCTCCGCAAGATTGAAACTATCGTCCTTCGCAATTGACTGTTCCAGGCTCATGAAAGCCTTCTCCGCCGCGAAATACGACCCGTTTATATAGAGTTTGCGCGCCGATTCCATACGATCCATGAACTGGGAGTTCATGACCTGTGCGCCAAGAGGCGATACTGCAAAAACAAGCAGGATCGCGAAAACAATATGGCATACAGGGGATTTCATGGCTTTCATATATTCTATTGCAAATTTACTCAAATAAATTGTATTTTTGTCAAAATTTGAATGCAACAATGGAGCCAGACAAGTCACCTGTCGTAGAGTTTCGCGATGCGGACATCACTAACGGAGAAATCACCATATTGGAGAATCTGAACCTTGAGATACATCAAGGGGAGTTCGTATACCTCACGGGCAAGGTAGGATGCGGCAAAACCACCATAGTACGTACCATAACGGGAGAGAACCCGCTTTCGGGCGGCTATGGACGAGTAGGCGACTTTCTTCTTGCAGGATTGAAGAAGAAACAGATACCGTACCTCAGAAGAACCATGGGAATCATATTCCAGGATTTCCAGCTTCTTATGGACAGAAGCATCGAGGACAACCTGAGGTTCGTTCTCAAAGCCACCGGTTGGAAGGACAAGGCCAGAATGGAAAAGCGCATTTATCAGGCCTTGAAACTGGTAGGCCTGTCCACGAAAGGTCATAAACTTCCTCACCAGCTGTCCGGAGGCGAACAGCAGAGAACGGCAATCGCCAGAGCGCTCCTCAACGAACCTCAGTTGCTCCTCGCTGACGAACCCACCGGAAATCTTGATGAAGAGACGGCTCACGGCATAATGAAGCTTCTCTTCGACATCAACAGAACGGGCACAGCAATTCTGATGGTCACCCATAACATGGCTCTCGTAAAGGATTATCCGGCCAGAATCCTTACCGTATCCGACGGAACCTGCAGCGAAATGCGATGAGCAAGCGCTACGATAAGATAATTTCCTGGTTCAAGGAGAACATGCCGGTTGCTCAGAGCGAGCTGAACTTCAATTCGCCATATCAGCTCATCGTGGCCGTAATGCTCTCGGCCCAATGCACGGACAAGCGGGTGAATATGGTCACTCCGGCTCTGTTTGAAAAATATCCTTCAATAGAAGACCTTGCAGCCGCAGCTCCGGAGGAAATTCTCTCCTTCATCCACTCGATATCATATCCAAACAGCAAGGCGCGCCATTTGAGCGAGATGGCACGGATGGTCTTATCGGATTTCAACGGACAGATTCCCCACAGTTCCGAACTTCTCGTCAAACTGCCCGGAGTCGGACGCAAAACCGCCAACGTGGTAGCCTCAATCGTCAACAACGAACCTGTCATTGCCGTTGACACCCACGTTTTCCGTGTTGCCCGCAGGCTTGGCCTTTCAAAAGGGAAAACGCCCCTTGCAGTCGAGCTTGACCTTGAAAAGCACATTGACAAATCCATACGCCCGATAGCGCATCACTGGCTCATTCTGCACGGCCGATATGTCTGCACAGCCAGAAAACCGAAATGCGAAACGTGCGGCATAAGCGAATCCTGCGCATATCATGAACGTTTACGAAGAAACATTCCAGGAGTTCAAAAGCTACCTGAAGCTTGAGCGGGGTCTTTCCGCCAACACCGTCAGCAGCTACTGCTCGGACGTGGAAAAATTCCTGGATTACCTCAAGAACAGGAGGACTGCTCCTGCCGACGCCT
Organism: Candidatus Cacconaster equi; assembly: GCA_018065895.1. Lineage (GTDB taxonomy): Bacteria > Bacteroidota > Bacteroidia > Bacteroidales > UBA932 > Cacconaster > Cacconaster equi. The sequence continues at coordinate 9,135 of JAGHSK010000048.1, read as the reverse complement.
CTCCGGAAGACATTTCGGGGTTCATCATAAATCTCGCCTCAGGCGACAGAATTTCGAAACGCACGCAGGCCAGAATTACCAGTTCCATCAAATCGCTTTACAAATACCTGGAGGCGGAGGGGAAATTCCAGAACAATCCCTGCGACAAGATCGACACTCCCAGAATTCAGCCATATCTCCCTACCGTGCTCTCGGTCGATGAGGTCCTTGCAATTCTCAATGCCGTGGACCTTTCGCAGAAAGAGGGACATCGCGACAGATGCATCCTGGAAATTCTCTATTCGTGCGGACTGCGCGTAAGCGAATTGTGCAACCTCAAGATATCTGACATATTCCTGAAAGAGGGCTTCCTGAAGGTGTTCGGAAAAGGAAGCAAACAAAGGCTGGTCCCCGTCGGAGAGCCTGCTCTCAAAGCTATGGAGTTGTACCTTGCAGGAAGGCCTTTCCACAAAATCGAGCGAAAATCCGAAGATATTCTTTTTCTGAACAGCCGCGGAGGCAGCATGTCAAGAGTTGCGGTCTTCAACATTGTCAGGAAATATGCCGCTGCCGCCGGCATAACAAAAGAAATCTCTCCCCACACATTCCGACACAGCTTCGCAACGCACCTGGTTGAGAATGGAGCTGACCTGCGCGTTGTGCAACAGATGCTCGGACACGAAAGCATTCTTACAACCGAAATATACACACATATAGACTCGGAGAAATGGCAAAAAAATATTTTAAAATTTCACCCCAAAAGATAGTATTTTAAAAAATTGTTGTATATTTGCAGTCCCATCGCCCAGGTGGTGAAATTGGTAGACACGCTAGCTTGAGGGGCTAGTGCCCGCTATAGGGCGTGCAAGTTCGAGTCTTGTCCTGGGCACAAGACAATAAGCCAACTTAACGTTGGCTTTTTTTGTTTTTGGCTAATTTTTATGGAAAACCTGGATAAAAGCCCTGAAGCAATCTCCGGAATGTTCAGCTCCATCGCAAGTCATTACGATGCTCTTGACCATATCCTTTCCTTCGGAATTGACATACTGTGGAGGAAACATATGGTACGCCAGCTTCGCGGCACAAACGCGCACAAAGTGCTGGATCTGGCGTGTGGCACCGGAGACCTGACAATCGAGCTGGCAAAAAACGGATATGCCGTTACGGGACTGGACATCACCAGGGAGATGCTGGATATTGCCGGTAAGAAATACCGGAGGGCCACAGGTAAAGAGCCTTCGTTAGTCCTCGCATCAGCCGCCGAAACGCCTTTCGGTGACAGCACATTCGACGCGGCCACAATATCCTTCGGCATACGCAACTTCAGCAACAGGTCCAAGTGCCTGGCTGAGATTCACAGGATATTGCGACCTGACGGCACCCTTGCCATTCTGGAATTCGCAATTCCGCGCAGAAAAACGTGGAAAAACATCTATTTGTTCTACTTCAGGAACATCCTTCCCCTCATCGGGAGGCTGCTTTCCGGAAATGGAAGCGCATACAAATATCTGCCTGAATCCGTATTACAGTTTCCACAATACGAAGAGTTCTGCCACGAACTGCAGAACTCCGGTTTCAAAGACGTGCGATATATATCCCATATGGGAGGAATCGCCGTATTGTATCTGGCATCAAGGGGCTGATTATCTACCTTGCTCCGCCGCCGAATCCCCCACCGCTGAATCCACCGCCTCCGCCAAACGACGCAGTACCGCCGTGTCCAGATACGGAAGAGCGGCTCTGAACCCTCGCAACGGAGTTAACTATACTGCCTCCCATATTATTGGAAATAAGCAGCACTCTGTTCATTGATGCGAATTCGTATCCGAAGCACTCCTGAAATGCCTTCGGGTCGATATCCTTCATTTCCTTGGCCACCTTCTTCGCGATTCCGTAAAGAGATGCGAATATCAGGTAATCCTGCCATAAGGCCACTTCGGCGGATTTGCGTTCCTTCGACAACGTGAAATCATTGAGGAAATTCCTGAACCCGACAACATTCTGAGCCTGCTGCTTTCCAGCCAAAGTAAACGCCTTGCTGTCAACGTATCTGTTACGCTGTAACAAAGCTACGGCCTCTCCTGTCAGTCCTGTGACCCAGCGTCCCACACGCCTCGAATTGGACATTCTGGAAGACCACCTTGAGAATTCCTTCTCCTGCAGAATATGGTCTTCCCCGCTGGCCTCATAAAGCATATCGTGGAACTCCTTTTCAGAATCGTTCAGAGCACTGAGATCGGCGTTCGGATTGAAGCCGATGAGGACCTTTCCGTCCGCAGCATTGGAAACGAGGAGCTGCCCGTCTTTGATCATTTTGAGAATCAAAGCGCTGGCAGTATTAGCCTCGGAACCCAATCTGCCACATTTGGCAAGGACGTAACGCGATTGGAAGATATCCCCGCCGAAAGGAACCTCACGACGGTAACCTATCTCCTTGAGCTTGACAACACCGAACATATTCTTGTTGCGTTGTCTGACAGAGGTGAGAACAGTGCCTGTAACGAAAAGGACAAATGCAACGAAGAAGCCGGCAATACCCCAATTCTTCCTTCGTTCCTGTTCCTGGAAGGCTTTATAGTCGCTATCTTCGAAAGCCTTTTCCAACTTCTGTTCGAAAGTGGCGGAAATCGAACTTTCCGGAGAGAACATTCCCTTGTCAAAACGGGCCAGAAGGATGACGGACTCTCTGTCGCTGCCGAATGGCGCTTCTGTATTCGCAACTATGGCACCGTCCATGAAATCACAGGTCCCGTCGAAGCCGAAAGCCCATATGGCCGTGCGAGTGCCGTCGAAAAGAAGGGAATCGGCATGAACCTCCACTCTGGCATGCTGTGGATACGGGTTGATGCCCGGTGAAACGAACTGGACGTGCAGGCAATCATAATCATCCATTGACTTGACCACGTTGGTCATGGTGTACTCCACCGTGAAGATGTGATTGCCATAGGATCCCAACCCCCAACAGATTTCACACCCGTCATGATCGCTCACCCTGACAATTCCGCATCTGCCTGCCTTTTCCTCCATCGAGCGATGGATGTCCCAATCGTCTTCAGTAATGAACTGCTTGCCGTTTTCACTGACAGTCAGATCCCTTATTGCAATGTCCCCTAAATTGTACCGGACAAGGTACCATTCGCTGCCGGTATCCACACAGACATTCCATATCTCACGGATACGCGCACTGCCGTCCTGAGCAAGATTGACTGTTATGTCAATGTCCCGGACCACGTGGCTTTGTGCAAAAGCACAACCGCCCCCCACTGTCAAGAGGAGAGCGGCGAAAAAGGCTGTCAAAAGTCTTCTCATATTTTCATTGAAGGCATATCTTGCTTGCCTGCATTCTCAACGAGGTACTGCTTTGTTGCAAAACCAAGCATCCCGGCAACAATGGAATTCGGGAACTGGCGTACGATGCGATTGTACGAAGTAACGCTGTCGTTGAACACCATTCTGCTCATACGCACCTGATTTTCGTAGGTGTTGATGCTGTCCATAGTCTTTACGTAGGTCTCGCTTGCCTTCAGTTCAGGATATTGTTCTGCAACCACGTTGATGCGGTTCATAGCAGTTGTCAAGAGTTTTTCCTGGGCATTCGCATCCTCTACAGTGCTTGTACCGGTAATCTGCTGACGTTTTGCAATCACGTCCGAGATTGTCTTGTACTCATATTCCGAGTATGATTTGGTCATCTCCGCAAGAGCCTTCAGCGCATCCCAACGGCTTGCCTGCTGGACACCGATCTGACTCAAGGAGTTTTTACAGATTTCATCCTTGCTGATAAGGTTTCTCTGAACGGAAATCCCCCATGCGATGACAAGCGCAACAATGGCGATTATCAATATGACAGTTGTTGACATTTCTTATTGTTTTAATTGATTATATCTTCAGATCTGGTACCCCGGGGCAGAATCGAACTGCCATCTAAAGTTTAGGAAACTTCCATTCTATCCGTTGAACTACCAGGGCGGGCCAAGCCACTATGAAAAAATGCCGAGGTTGCGGCAGTCGCATCTCGGCATCATCCTTTGCTTTCGAAAATTATGCGACTGTCTTGTCGATAATCTGCCTTCCGCGATAGAAACCGCATTCAGGGCAAACATGGTGATACATAACAGTAGCACCGCAATTAGGGCAAGTTGTCAACTGAGGGGCAACAGCCTTGTCGTGGGTTCTTCTTTTATCTCTGCGCTGCTTGGAGATTTTGTGTTTCGGATGTGCCATTTTTAAATATTTTAATTGTTTTTACTATTCAACATATCTTTCAGGCCTTGAAAAGGAGATGTCATCCCATCCTTCGCCACCGGCTCTCCCTTGGAAATGTATTTCAACATCTCGGGATTGCACTTCCCTTCCGGATGAACCTTCACCATCGGAAGGCTGAGGCAGATGTAGTCATAGACGAACTGGTCCAAACAAAGTTCAGCCTCGCTCCGGTCAACCACAATCACGTCATCCTCACGCCCGTCTTCCACATCGACTGTACCGAAGCCGACTGTCAATTTTCTGTCGACATCCACCTTCAACGTCAGATCCTCAAGACACCTGTCACACTCTGTAACGACAAAACCACCAACGCTGCAAGTAATATCCAAAAGTGTCTGATGCCGGATCACGCTCACCTTTACGGTGCAGTCCGCATCCTTTATCTGACCATTGTCAAAGCCCTGAAAGAACTCTCCGTCAATCGCGTAGCTGAACTGATGCTCTCCGGCCTGCAAGCCTTTGACTGGTATGATGATACTTTCCATTTCGTCCACGCCTCGCAAAATAGGGCTGCAAATATACAACTAATTTACAAATAGACCAAATTTTTTATCTCTCCGCTCTCTTGCGCTGAGTCTCGTCGAGAATAATTTTTCTCATTCGCATCGATTTCGGCGTAACCTCCACAAGTTCATCCTCCTGAATATATTCGAGAGCCTCTTCGAGGGAGAATTTCACTGCCGGAGGCAGCATCACTTTCTCGTCGGTTCCAGCCGCGCGTACGTTGGTAAGTTTCTTGGTCTTGCAAACATTTATGTTCAAGTCGAAATCACGGATATGCTCGCCTACGACCTGACCGGCATAGACCTCCTCACCAGGCTCGATGAAGAAACGTCCCCTGTCCTGAAGTTTGTCCATTGCGTAGGCCACCGCCATTCCTGTCTCATTGGCGACAAGGGATCCGTTGGTACGCTTTTCAATCTCACCCTTATATGGTTCGTATCCTTTGAATCTGTGGGCCACGACAGCCTCTCCCTGAGTTGCCGTAAGCAGATTGCTGCGGAGCCCCATCAGGCCACGTGCAGGAATCTCAAAATCGAGGTGGGTGCGGTCCCCACGGGTTTCCATATGAATCAGGGCAGCCTTGCGGCGGGTGGAGAATTCAATGGCTCTGCCGACGAACTCTTCAGGAACGTCTATTGTCAGATACTCTATTGGCTCACACCTCTGACCGTTGATGGTCTTGTCGAGCACTCTCGGCTGGCCCACCTGAAGTTCGAAACCTTCACGGCGCATCGTTTCGATAAGAATCGAGAGATGCAGCACGCCTCTGCCATAAACCACGAATGAATCGGCATTGATGCCCGGCTTCACACGGAGAGCAAGGTTCTTTTCAAGTTCCTTGTCGAGACGTTCCCTGATATGACGCGAGGTTACGAATTTGCCTTCACGGCCGAAGAACGGAGAATCGTTGATGGAGAAGGTCATACTCATCGTAGGTTCATCAATGGCGATAGGAGGAAGCGCTTCAGGATTCTCGAAATCAGCGATTGTGTCACCTATTTCGAAGCCGTCGATTCCAACCACTGCACAGATATCTCCGCACTGAACGTCAGCAACCTTGCGTTTCTCCAGCCCTTCAAACACCATAAGTTCCTTGACTTTCTGCTTTTCCACGATATCGTAGCGCTTGCAGAGCGAAACAGGCATTCCGCTTCTGAGCGAACCGCGGGTGATTCGTCCCACCGCGATACGTCCGACATACGGAGAATATTCAAGAGAGGAGATGAGCATCTGAGGGGTTCCTTCCTTCATTTCAGGGGCCGGGATCTCCTCAAGGATAACGTCGAGAAGAGGTGTTATGTCCTTGCCGGGCTTTTTCCAGTCGAGTGACATCCATCCCTGTTTCGCCGAGCCGTATACCGTGCGGAAATCCAGCTGGTCCTCAGACGCGTTGAGGGAAAACATCAAATCGAAAACCTGCTCGTTCACCTCTTCCGGGCGGCAGTTGGGTTTATCGACCTTGTTTATGACAACAATCGGTTTCTTTCCCATTTCGATGGCCTTCTGCAGAACGAATCGTGTCTGAGGCATTGTACCCTCGAATGCATCCACAAGAAGAAGCACACCATCAGCCATATTCAGGACACGTTCCACCTCGCCTCCGAAATCGGCGTGGCCCGGGGTATCAATAATATTGATTTTTACCCCCTTGTACGGAAGAGATACGTTCTTGGAAAGGATTGTGATACCTCTCTCTCTTTCAAGGTCATTGTTGTCAAGAATGAGGTCTCCTGTATTTTCGGCCTTTCGGGTAAGCTGTGCCTGATAAATCATCCTGTCGACCAGGGTTGTCTTTCCGTGGTCAACGTGAGCTATGATTGCGATATTTCTTATGTCCTGCATATATGTTCAATTCCTGTTTCGAAACGGCAAAAGTAGAAATAATTATCGTATTTGTAGTAAAATATATCCACTTTTTTGCTACCTTCGCCCCGTCAAAAAACAAAACAGAGGTATGTATAATAATGAAAAACTCAATCCGAAGCAGTTCGTCGAAGACGCTGTCAAGGAAATCAAGGCGCAGGTCGGAAATGACACTGTAGTGCTCGGCCTTTCCGGTGGTGTTGACTCCACAGTCACCGCTCTTCTTATTGACAAAGCAATCGGCCACAATCTGGTCTGCATCTTTGTCGATCACGGCTTACTTCGCAAGAATGAGTTTGAGGACGTCCTCAGCCATTACGAGGGAATGGGTCTGAATGTCATCGGAGTCCGCGCTGCCGACCGCTTCTTCGCCGCCTGCAAGGGAATCATCGACCCTGAGCTCAAACGCAAAGCAATCGGCAAGACATTCATCGATGTCTTCGCTGACGAAGCCCGCAAGGTAAAGGATGCAAAATGGCTTGCACAGGGCACAATCTGGCCTGATATCGCAGAGTCGAAGTCCGACAAGGGCACAATCAAGAGCCACCACAATGTCGGCGGCCTTCCTGAAGACCTCCACTTCGGTCTGGTTGAGCCTCTTAAGTATCTCTACAAATTCGAAGTACGCCAGGTTGGTGAAGAACTCGGTCTCGACAAGCACTTCCTCGGCCGCCATCCTTTCCCTGGTCCTGGCCTTGGAGTACGCTGTCTGGAAGAACTCACCCCTGAACGCATACACATCCTTCAGGAGGCTGATGCAGTATTCATTGACGCTCTCCGTCGCGAAGGCCTCTACGACCAGATCTGGCAGGCCGCCGTTGTCCTTCTCCCTGTACGGAGCACCGGCATCAGGGACGGCCGCCGCACTTATGACAACGTGGTCGCTCTCCGCGCAGTCAACTCTGTTGACGCCGTGACTGCCGAAGTAGTGAAGCTCCCTATGGATTTCCTGATCAAAGTTTCCGAGGAGATCATCGCCAAGGTTGAAGGCATCAACCGCGTAGTCTATGACTGCTCTCCTAAACCACCAGCGACAATCGAGTGGGAATAGATCTGATGCTCAACAATAAGGCCGGCCGAAAGACCGGCCTTATTTGTATGTAAGCGGTAACACGTCGACGGCGTAAACGAAATATGTTTATACTTTGCGCTTTACTCGGGGAAATGCTGGCCTAAAATTACCTCGCAATGTATAATATCCCTAGAAGCCAAGCATTGTATTCCGGCTGTCAGAATAGATGGGCATCCTGGAATAAAAGTATTTCAGATTGAAGAGCATTTCCATTATGCTCTTTAATAGGGTATTGTATCCCTTCCCTGGGGTTTGGGAGGAAGTGGCGTTCCATAATCGTCAATACTCTGAATTTCAATCACCTTTCCGAGCTCATCACCGTCGTTCTTGTAGATTGTAACAACGCAAATCGTGAAGGCGAACTGATAATTCATACCGTTCCCCTCTGCCTTTGTTCTCACGGCATATGGTTTGGAAATCGATTTCATATTCACATATTCAGGGGCCGTGACATTAGCCGGATCATCGAGGTATGCAACCCTTGCTTTGGTAAAAACGTCCAAATCAGCCTCTGTCACCTCCGTCCAATCCGAATAACCGTCATCTTCCGGTTCATATTTATGACATGAGATAAAATTGAAGGAAGCAACGATTGCTACCAACAGGACAAATAAAATCGATTTGAATTTCATATCACTCCATCCAATTATTGTATAAAGGTACGAGTTATTTCTCAACCATACTCATTTGAATTGGAAACTCATATGGATATTTGAATGGAAAAGCATACGTCTCCTGAATAATTAGGCTGGGAACGGTCAAACCCCAAGAACCACGGCCGGTGATATGCCAAGATTACGGCATATGTTTTGAGCCAACTCGAATGTAGGATTGCATTTCCCGGCAAGGAGTTCGCTGATTCTTGACTGGCTTGTACCCAGCATTCCGGCAATCTCCTTTTGGGACAGCCCCTGCTCAAACATACGCTCTTTGAGACAATCCTGTAAAGTGGGGGTTCCCAAGTCGAAATGCTCATCAGAATAATCGGCAACAAGATTGGAAAGAAGGCAATATTCCACCTTTCTGGGATCATTGTCAGGCATCTCTTCGGTAACGTCATTTACCAATGCTTCAATTCTGCCAAGTGCCCATTCATACTGTTCTCCGGATTCTATCTTCGTCATAATGTTGTAACGTCTTTTATTTTGACATACTCTGCATGCGTGCCAATCCACCTTACAAGGATGGTGTGATTGAAGAATTTTGTGGAATTCAATTATGCCATACAAAAAGATACATATTCTTTGCCGATTTCGTGTATAGCATTGATGATTTGCTGCTCACGTATCTTTGACGGCTTCTTGAAACCATTGATATAGTTTCGCATCAGGGTGGGATTTAGGCCTATCCTCTTTGCAAATTCGGACACATTGATTTCTTTATGGACGAGGAAGAATTCCTGAAAGGCTGAAGGAACTGCATCTTCGTATGTGAAGCTCTCAAACGATATA
>JAGHSK010000001.1 GCA_018065895.1 Candidatus Cacconaster equi | reverse complement strand
GCTTTGGTCGGCCTTCTTTCTTCTTGCCAAGTAGAGGACATCGAGACCACTTTTGATCCTAAGCCTGCAGAGGCAACCATAACGGCTACCGTTTTCAATGCATTCACAGGTGAGGACATCACTAAGCTCTGCACTATTGATGCAGCCAGCAATCTGCTCGGTGCTGACGTAAAGGTTGCAGCAAACGTTGTTACCATTACCGGTTGCAAATCTATCGCCGCTCAGCAGATTTCAGTCAAGGCATCTGCAAAATATGATTCTGAAACCTATGAGTCATCAACTGAGGTTGTAAAGATCAACGAACTCGTTGCAGGTGCAAAGGCTTCTTATGGTGTGACTCTGATCATTGGTGTTCCTACCGAATACTCATATGAAAGAATCGCTGAAGTAATCACTAAAGAGAGCGTAGCTACTTTTGCTCCTCACGACGGACATTCAGTTGACCACGCCGGACTGACCTGGGCAACCAACCCATCAGTATTCCTTCTCAAGACCAACGTCAAGTACACTGAGACATTCGGTGTATTCGAGCTTCTCCAGAAGAAATATGGCAAAAACATCACTCCGGATGAGCAAGAAGTTGTTGACGTATATGCACAGCTCCTCGGAATCCCTACAGTTGTTGAAAATGAAGCTGAACTTCCTATCCAGATCTCAGGTTTCGCAATGTACACAGTAAATGCTTGGCACGACTACGAGGACGTAACTTACGCCGTATATCACGAGAAGGCATCAACTGGTGAGAAGGCTCTCATCGGTGAAATCACTCTCAGCGAGATCTACACTCACGCAGAGTATATGGAGAAGGCTCTCCAGGGTCACGAAAGCCACTACACTCCTGGTCACGGCCACGACGACGTTCACGGTTACAGCAAGAACGCTGGTGGCGGAATCGTTTGGGCTGACTAATTCCAATATCATCTAACTAGTTTTGAAAATAAAAATTAAAAAATAATAACATGAAACTTAAGACATTAGTTCTCTCTATTGCGTTGATCGGTTGCGCATTCTCTGCCAACGCACAGCAGCAGGAAGAAAAACTTGGAAACGACTGGTTCCTTGGTATTGGTGGCGGTGTCATCTCAGTTACAACTGACCACTTCAACACTCCTGCATTCTATGGCCAGATTCAGGTCGGTAAATATTTCACTCCAGTATGGGGCGGCCGTCTCAACATTGCCGGTCCTTTCCAGACTTATGGTGAAAACAAAGGAAGCTGGGACATTGAAGACCAGACAAAATTCACTTCAAAGAACAAACTCTTCGGAGAACTTGAACTTGACGGTATTCTGAACCTCTCACAGCTCTTCAGCAAGGCAAGCATGCCACTCGTTGATTTCACAATCTTCGTAGGTCCTACAATGAACCTCTCAAGCAAGGGTTCAGTGTTCACAGGTGAGCATACATTCAACAACCGCCTCGTTGTTGTTCCTGCTGACGGCGTTAAGGCCCGTTTCGGTGCAACTGCAGGTTTGGGCCTCTCTTTCAACCTGAGCAAATATGTTGCTCTCGGTCTTGAAGGCCGCACAGGCGTTACCCCTTCAATCTTCGGTGATGCTTCTGCAAACCGCAAGGCAGAAATGACTAACCGCCTCACTTTGAACCTCGTTTGGACAATCGGTGGTAAACTCGGCAAAGACGGCTTCGCTAAGAAGTACGGCCGCGTTGAAACTGTTGTTGAGGAGAAAGTTGTTGAGAAGGTTGTCGAGAAGCCTGTAACTGTTGAGAAGGTTGTCGAGAAAGTTGTTGAGGTTGCTAACCCAGCTGCCACTTCAGTATTCTTCGAGATCGGCAAAGCCAAGATCTCTCAGAAAGACCTCGTTCGTCTGTCACAGTTTGCTGACGCTATCAAGGCTGGAAGCAAGGATGTCAAGTACACCATCTCAGGTTACGCAGACAAGGCTACCGGTTCTTCTAAATTCAACCAGACTCTCTCAGAGAAACGTGCAAAGGCTGTTTACGACGCACTCGTTGCTGAAGGTGTTAACCCAGATCAGCTTGAAGTTGTTGCAAACGGTGGTGTAGATCCTCTCTTCTACAACAACAACGTTCTTTCACGTGTTGCTATCATCGGCAAATAATTGAAAACATATTTTGAAAAGAGACCTTAAGTCATTCGACTTGAGGTCTTTTTTTATTTGGATAATCAAGATTAATAATTACCTTTGCACTCCTTGCGGTGAGTCCGCAGGTTTATAAATAATGTCAAACCACTTGTAGGAAAAAAAAACAAAGAAATGGAAAACACACAAGTAGAGAATTTCGTTGAGGAGCCAGTCCTTGAGACTGCCAAATCAAAGAAGAGCAACGCTTCAGTGGCAAACGACAAGTTTGACTGGGAAGCATTTGAAAATGATGGTTTCAGCGCAGAAGATCTCGCTAAGACCGAAGAAAGTTACACACAGACCCTCAATCGCGTAAGCGAGAATGAAGTTGTAGAGGGAACTGTTGTTGCGCTTAACAAGCGTGAAGTTATCGTTAACATCGGCTATAAGAGCGAAGGTGTTATCTCAATCAATGAATTCCGCTACAACCCTGACCTCGCTGTAGGTGACAAGGTTGAAGTTTATGTAGAAAATGCGGAAGACAAGAAAGGCCAGCTTATCCTCTCCCACAAGCGCGCCCGCGCAATGAAGTCTTGGGATAGAGTTAACGAGGCCTGCGAAAAGGATGAAATCGTTAAGGGTTACATCAAGTGCCGCACCAAGGGTGGTATGATCGTTGACGTATTCGGCATCGAGGCATTCCTTCCTGGTTCACAGATTGATGTCAAACCTATCAGAGATTACGATGTATTCGTAAATAAGACAATGGAATTCAAGATCGTCAAGATCAATCAGGAATTCCGTAACGTTGTTGTTTCACACAAGGCTCTCATCGAGGCTGAAATCGAAGCTCAGAAGGCTGACATCATCGGCAAACTTGAGAAAGGCCAGATTCTTGAAGGTACTGTCAAGAACATTACATCTTATGGTGTATTCGTTGACCTCGGTGGTGTTGACGGTCTTATCCACATCACTGACCTCAGCTGGGGCCGCATCAACCATCCGGAAGAGGTTGTTTCTCTCGACCAGATGATCAACGTCGTTATCCTTGATTTCGACGACAGCAAGAAGCGTATCGCTCTTGGTCTGAAGCAGCTCAATCCTCATCCTTGGGATGCTCTCGATCCTGAACTCAAGGTGGGTGACAAAGTTAAAGGTAAAGTAGTTGTCATTGCCGATTATGGTGCATTCATCGAGATCCAGCCGGGTGTTGAAGGTCTTATCCACGTTTCAGAGATGAGCTGGAGTCTCCATCTGCGCAGCGCTCAGGATTTCCTGAAGGTGGGCGAAGAGGTAGAGGCAGTTATCCTTACCCTCGACCGCGAAGAGCGCAAGATGAGCCTTGGTATCAAGCAGCTTAAACCGGATCCATGGGCAACCATCGCAGAAAAATATCCTATCAATTCAAAGCACACTGCAACTGTACGCAACTTCACCAATTTCGGTGTCTTCGTAGAGCTTGAAGAGGGTGTTGACGGTCTTGTACATATCAGCGATCTGAGCTGGACCAAGAAGATCAAACATCCATCAGAGTTCACCGCTATCGGAGAAAAGCTTGAGGTTGTAGTCCTTGAGGTGGATCAGGAGAACCGTCGTCTGAGCCTTGGTCACAAGCAGCTTGAGGAGAATCCTTGGGATGGCTATGAGTCAGTTTACACTGTAGGTTCAGTACATAACGGAACCGTTATGGCTATCGGTGAGAAGGGCGCTACCGTATCACTCGCAGAGGGTGTTGAAGGTTTCTGCTCAGTCAAGAATCTTGTAAAAGAGGACGGTACTTCAGCTAAGGAGGGCGAAACTCTTGAATTCAAGGTAATGGACTTCAACAAGAACAGCAAGAAGATTGTTCTTTCTCACACGAAACTTTTCGAAGAGGCTAAGAAGGAAGAGGCACAGAAGGTCGCAAAAGAGCGTGACGCTGAGGCCAACAATACTCACAAGGCTGTGAAGAAGATCAAGGATAACCTTGAGAAGACAACTCTCGGTGACATCTCTGAACTTGCGGCACTTAAGGAGAAACTCGAAGAAGAGGCAAAATAGTCTGAATGAATTTCTATCTGACAACTCTGGGTACGGCTTCAGCCCGCCCGATTGTCGATAAATGTCAAAGCGCCCACGTGGTAAATCTACATGGGCGCTTGTTTTTAATCGACTGCGGAGAGGGGACGCAAGTGCAGATGAAGCGATTCCGGATATCCAAGGGACATCTGGACAATATTCTCGTATCCCATCTTCACGGAGACCACATTTTCGGCATATTCGGTATGCTCTCGACGATGGCTCTGGATGGACGCACCGCTCCTCTTTATATCTATGCTCCGCGGGATTTCGGCTCGATACTGCACTTCTTCCTGTCACATTTCGGAGAGGGCATCAAGTATGAAATACACCATATTCCGCTCACTATGAAGGAGCCGCGGGAGATTGCCTCTTTCAGGCATTGCCGTGTGGAAGCATTTCCTCTGCAACATCATATAGAGTGCTTCGGCTTCAAAATCATATATGAAAAGACGCCAAGACCATCTCTGCCCGCAGAAGAGCAGGATCTGCCTGTTCAACAGTCGTTTGCGTATTGCTCCGATACGATGGTTTTCCCACAGGAGGCTCAGTGGCTGAAGGGCGTGGATCTTATTTATCACGAGGCTACTTTCGCCGATGAACACATCGGCCTGGCACACAAGATGTATCATTCCACAGCGCGTGAGGCGGCTCAGGTGGCGGCAGAGGCCGGGGCTTCGAAACTTGTCATCGGCCATTTTTCCTCACGCTATGACAATCTGAATCTTCTGCTTGATCAGGCTCGTGAGGTCTTTCCTGCCACTGAACTGGCGGAGGAGGGTAAATCTTTTGAAATATGAACAGGTTCGTCAAGATATCGCTCGCCATCGTTATAATGTGCATTACCTCTGTAGGGGCTCTCTCCCAGACGGCGGAACGCCTCACACGCGCACAGTATATCGAGACATACAGGGATATCGCCATAGAACAGATGATTGAGAAGGGGATTCCCGCCAGTATCACCCTTGCGCAGGCCTGTCTTGAAAGCGCTGATGGAAACAGCACCCTTGCTGTGGAGGCGAACAACCATTTTGGAATAAAATGCCACGCACGCTGGAAGGGAGAGACCATAGCCCACGATGCGGAAAGCGGAAAGGAGTGCTTCAGAAAATATGGCGATGCAAAAGAGTCCTTCTCTGACCATAGCGATTTTTTGCGCTACAGCGACCGTTATTCCTTTCTCTTTGAAATTGACCGTACTGACTACAAAGGATGGGCGTATGGCCTTAAAAAGGCCGGATATGCGACTGATCCGGCTTACCCGGCAAAACTTATAAAGATAATAGAGGAAAATGATCTCGGGCGGTTCGATGTGCTTGAGGATTCAGTGGAAGTGGAGGTCCCCCCGACACCCATTCAGGCGGCTGCAAGTGTCGAAATAAGGCCCGGCAGTACCTCGAGGCTCTATAAGATAGCGATATACCGGGAGGTGTTCGAGCAGAATGGTGTGCCGTATATTATTGCCACCAATAAAGACAGTTATGGATTCCTTGCCGGGGAATACAATCTTTTCAAGGGTGAATTGCTGCGTTTCAATGATCTGGACCGGGATGAGCCGCTCCAGGCGGGAACGAGAGTGTATCTCGAAAAGAAGAAACGCTCAAGTGCGCGTCATCTTGACAAACATGTGGTCGAGGAGGGCGAGACCATGTACGGACTGTCGCAGAGGTACGCCATCCAACTGAAATATCTGTATCAATACAACAATATGCGCAGAGGAGAGGAACCTGCTCCTGGAACCGTACTTCTGCTGCGTAAATCCAAAAAGCATAAATAAATGGGCGCTAAGAAGAAAGTTAACAAAAAGCTGGTCGTTGCCCTTTGCGTGGGGGCAGTCATTGCAATCCTGCTGGCAGGATATTATTACGTGACATTCCACAAGAGTAACGTCAGAATCGATGATTCCACGGAAAATGCCGGGGAGACAGCCGCATTGAGGATATATCATCATTACGGTTTTGAGGATTTGTGCAATGCTGTGGACAGCTGTGGATCCATTGTCAACAAGCGCAGTTTCTTCCGTGCGGCCAGATCGATGAAGCTTACAGGCGGGTTCAAGGCTGGATACTATCGTCTGAAGGATGGGATGAACAACAAGGAAATCGTAAGGATGATTGCCAACGGGTGGCAGACACCCGTCAATATATCCTTCGCGGGATATGTGCGCACTTTGGACCGCTTTGCCAAAATCCTTTCTGAAAAGCTTGAAGCCGATTCCGCCAGTTTCGCGGCAGTTCTTACTGATACTGCCGTAATGGCCAGGTACGGCTTTGAGAAGGAGAGTTTCATAGGAATGTTCATTCCGAATACTTATGAGGTGTACTGGACCATTTCTCCGGAAAAGTTCGTTGACCGTATGAACAAGGAGTACATGGCTTTCTGGAATGAAGAGAGAAGCGCTAAATCAAAGAAGATAGGGCTTTCTCCAAAGGAGGTGAGTACATTGGCCTCAATTGTCATAAGTGAGACAAAGCACGTGCCTGAGATGCCACGTATCGCCGGCGTATATATGAATCGTCTGCATAAGGGCATGCCGTTGCAGGCCGATCCGACTGTAGTCTATGCATGCAATCAAGCCGGCATCACCAGAGTCCTCAACAAGCATCTGAAGGTTGACTCTCCATACAACACATATATTCACAGGGGCTTGCCTCCCGGGCCGATAACCATGTCGCCGGTTGTCTCTCTTGATGCCGTATTGAATTATGAGCGCAACAACTATCTCTATTTCTGTGCAAGGGAGACTTTCGACGGCCAGCACAACTTCGCATCCACCTTGTCCGGGCATATGGCCAATGCCCGCGCCTATCACAAAGCCTTGAACGCCCGCTCCAGGAAGTAGGGGAAGGAATCTGAACTTTTTAAGGAATTTTTTGGTAGATTTGTAGTGGTTTCCGGTGCGGCGGCTGATCTGGCTGACCTTTGGACACAAAAAAAAGGGTAAGCTTGATATATCGCACCGCTACAACCACCTACCCTTGCTGCGGTCAAGCCCTGGGGGAGTTCAGTGGGAGCTGGTCGTATATGACTTACCCGGGCACAAAGATAAGAACATTTTTTAAAAGATGAAAATTTGTATAGGATTGTCGGGAGGAGTTGATTCGAGCGTCGCCGCATATCTGCTCAAGCAGCAGGGCTACGATGTTTTCGCTCTTTTCATGCAGAACTGGCACGACACCACGGGCACGCTTCACGGCGACTGCGAGTGGGAGGAGGACCGCTCCGTGGCGGAGATGGTGGCCAGGAAGGTGGGCATTCCTTTCCATTTCGTGGATCTGAGCGACATCTATCGTCAGAGGGTCGTCGATTATATGTTCAGCGAATATGAGAAGGGACGTACCCCTAATCCTGACGTCTTGTGCAATCGCGAGATAAAGTTTGACGCATTCCTGAAGGCCGCTCAGGCCCTTGGCGCGGATATGGTGGCAACAGGGCACTACTGCAGGAAGGATGAGTTTACGGATGCTTCCGGCAGAAAGATTTACAGGATTCTCTCCGGCACGGATCCCAACAAGGACCAGAGCTATTTTCTCTGCCAGCTTTCGCAGGAACAGCTTTCCAAGGCTATGTTTCCGATAGGAGACATCTGCAAGAGCGAGGTTCGCAGAATCGCTCGCGAAGCGGGCCTTCCAAGTGCTGACAAGAAGGATTCCCAGGGGATATGTTTTGTCGGGAAGGTTGATCTTCCGGTTTTTCTGCAGCAGAAGCTAAAGCCGAAAGACGGTGAAATCGTCGAGATTTTCAGGGATTTCTATGAAGGCCGCAAGGATGCCTCCACTTTGGAGGAGATGGCTGCTCCCATCCATTATGAAAAAACCGACGGAAAGGTCATCGGCAGGCATATAGGCGCCCAATATTATACTATAGGACAAAGGAAAGGCTTGAACATAGGCGGTCATAAGGAGCCTGTATTCATAATAGCCAACGACATAGAGAAGAATATAATATATGTGGGGGAAGGGCAGAGCCATCCGGGGCTTTACCGCAAAGCCTTGAGGATAAGGCCTGAGGAGGTGCATTGGATCCGTCCTGACCTTGCAATGGAAGAGGGGGAGGAGCGTGACTGCCTTGTCCGCATCCGCTACCGTCAACCGTTGCAGAAGGCCACCCTGTGCGCGCGTCCCGATGGGATGTATATACGTTTCGACGTACCGCAGAGAGGCGTGACCCCGGGACAGTTTGCCGCCTGGTATGCTGAAGACGGGGAGATGACCGGCAGCGGGGTGATAGATGAATAACAATAATCAAAAAAATAAATTGAACAAATGAAAAATTCACGTTTTGACATCGTCAGATTGTTTGCACTTGCTTTCGTCGCATTCACAATTGCATCCTGCGGCGGCGGCAAGTCAGTTGACCCTCTCGACCCTGCGGAGCAGGAACCTGAGAAGAGTACAAAGGCAGAATTGACATCATTCACCCTCCAACCTGGCAGTACAGGGCTGGCCAAGGCCATTACCGGGTACTTTTCAAGAGATCAGATTAAATTCTCCATTCCGGAATCACTGGATATGGCTGCACTCAAACCTACGTTGAAAGCTTCCGACAAGGCCACCATCTATGTCGGTGACCAGCTCTATAAAGAGGGTGACACGTATGACCTGTCAAACGGCGCATACATAAAGGTTATTTCGGAGGCTGGTACCACATCGAAGATTTACAGCCTCAAGGGCGAGATCGGTGACAATTTCATTGATACCTATATCTGGAAGTTGATGGACCATTGCAGTGTCCCTGGTGTTGCTTTCGCTGTAATGAAGGGCTCTACAGTCGTATATTCGAAGGGATATGGTTGGGCTGTGGTTGACAAGGAGAAGGTTACGCCGAACACTCTTTTCCGTATGGCAAGTATTTCAAAGCAGTTCTGTACGATGTGCATCATGCGGCTCAAGGAAGAGGGTAAGCTGAAACTTGACGACAAGGTATTCGGCGACAAGGGAATCCTCAAGGGCATCTTCCGTACGACTCCTTACCACGAAACAATCACAGTACGCCACCTTCTGAGCCACTCAAGTGGAATCTGTGCCGGCCTCGACGATCCTGCATTCAACTCTTCTTACAGATACTTCGGCGGCAGGTCAAGTGATCCTGTGCCTACCGACACTCTCATCCAGCGCACACTTGATGACAGGAAAACTCCTTATAAAAACGGTTCCGCAGAGTATTCGGCAGGTGAACGATACAACTACAGCAACGTGGGATTCTGTGTTCTGCATCGCATTGTAGAGGTAGTCAGTGGCAAAGATTATGAGTCGTTCCTCAGAGAGGACGTCCTCGCCAAGATGGGCGTGACCGATACCTATATCGGCGGCTATGAGAGAGAACGCAGGTCAAACGAGTGCGTAGTTTATTCTCAGGGAGGTGGCAACGGTTATGCCAATCCTCTGCGCAATCTTGCGGGAGCGGCAGGTATCATCACCTCTACATCTCAGATGATGGAAATTCTCAAGCATATCGACGGCGACGATGATGTTCCTGATTTCTTCACAAAGGAAACTCTCGCTGAAATGTACACTCCGTACAAATATTCCGGACAGGATTACAATACCTACGGACTCGGATGGAGAATGAACAATGCAAAGCGTTTCTTCGGTTCCCATTTCCACGGCGGAAATATGGCTGGAACTGCAACTATGTGGGTAGGTGGCGCAACCGGTGACGGAAAGGGTAATTTCAGTGAGAAGATGAGCGGTGCGATCATATGTAACTCCCGTTCATACGTTGATAATTTGACTTGGGACACCAGCTGGGGAAACAGCTCCAGCAATGATATCGACGACTCGTTCTACATCATTCTCGGAGAGGCTTTCAGATACTTCAAATAGTATTTGACTGTATCACGGATATGAGTGACGCAGTGAAAATAGCGGTGATAGGCGGAGGCCCGGCGGGGATGCTTGCTGCAATAAAGGCAGTGGCGACTCTTGATCGGGCCGGCGTCGCCGATGCTGGTGAAAAGGTTGTTCTTTTTGACAAGAATGATATTCTTGGACGGAAGATATATCTGACCGGCAGGGGTCGGTGCAATATTACCAACACTCGTCCGTGGTCTGATTTTTCACAGCATATACATCCTGACAAAGGTTTTCTCAAGCACGCATTCAGGTCCTTTTCCAATGAGGACGTGATGCGTTTTTTTGAAGAACTTGGCGTCCCTGTGATTGTGCTTCAGGGACAGCGTGTGTTTCCAGCCTCTCTCAAGGCGGCTGATGTCGCGAGGGCTCTTGAAAAACGTATTCACGCTCTTGGAATAGACGTCCGCAAGGAGTCTGTTGATCTGAACCGGTTTATGTCGCTTCTTTCTGAAGGTCCCGTTGTCCTGGCTACGGGAGGCAAATCATATCCGATGACTGGTTCCACGGGAGACGGATATCAATTCGCCTCGGGTGCAGGTCATACGGTGACATCGCTCTTCCCTTCAGAGACGGCTCTGATGCCGAAAGAGTACAATAGGGACCTTGAGGGTCTTGAAATGAAGAATGTCGGGCTCTCCCTTTTCATCGACAAAGATATGGTCCAGCGGGAGGAGGGTGACTTTATCTTCACTGACGACGGGCTTGAAAGCGGCATCGCATACAAGATATCAAGGAGGGCGGTATGGGCAATGGTAAACGGTCAGAAAGTTGAGGTGGTGCTTGACCTCAAACCGGCGCTTTCGTTGGAAAAGCTCTCGGTACGCATTGCAAGGGATGTGACAGAAATGCCCGGTAAGCCTCGTATGCGTTCATTGCTGCGCGGATTGATGCCCGAGCGGATGATTGATCCGTTCATTTCTGCAAATCCGGGTCTTGACATTGAAAATCTCGCACCTCGATTGAAAGAGTGGCGTTTCAGAATTTCAGGATACAAGGGCTATGAGCGTGCCGTCGTCACTGCCGGCGGTGTCAGTCTTAAGGAGGTTTCCCAAAAGACTATGGAGTCAAAAATAAAACCAGGACTCTTCCTTGCCGGAGAAGTCCTGGATCTTGATGGTGATACCGGAGGGTATAACTTGCAGATAGCGTTTTCTACAGGTGCCCTTGCCGGTTGTAGTGCCGCAAAGCGTCTGCTTACATTCTTTCAGGCAGACTGATTCCCAAAATACCCATTGAATGAGTCAGCACGCGGGCAATGGTCTCGATGAGCAGAAGCCTTTGTGCACGGATGGCTGTATCAGGTTCCTTGAGAATCTGTGTATCGTGATAATACTGGTTGAACTCTTTTGCCAGGTCATACGCATAGTTCGCGATGATTGCCGGAGAATGGGCAATGCCTGCTTCGCGTATCTTGTCGGGATAGGATGCAAGTATCTTGATGAGCGATTCTTCCTTTGGAAGCAGCTCTGCATCTGTTGATTGCGGCTTGTCCTGAGCACGGCGCAGGATGGACCTGATGCGGGCGTGGGTGTACTGAATGAACGGACCTGTGTTTCCGTTGAAGTCGATGGACTCCTTAGGGTCGAAGAGCATCGTTTTCTTCGGGTCCACTTTTATGATGAAGTACTTCAGCGCTCCAAGTCCGAGCATCATATAGAGCTCGTCTTTTTCCTCTTCGGTCATTCCTTCGAGTTTGCCGAGTTCCTGCGAGGTTTCCTTTGCCGTAGTGTACATCTTCTCGATGAGATCGTCTGCGTCAACAACGGTTCCCTCACGTGATTTCATCTTCCCTTCAGGGAGTTCCACCATTCCGTAGGAGAGGTGATAGATTGCGTCCGACCAGTCGAATCCGAGTTTCTTGAGAATGAGCTTCAATACTTGGAAATGGTAGTTCTGCTCGTTTCCCACGACATATATATGTTCATCGAAATGGTATTCGTTGTAGCGGGACACTGCAGTGCCGAGGTCCTGGGTCATATATACAGAGGTGCCGTCGCTTCTGAGAAGAAGTTTTTTGTCAAGGCCGTCCGCTGTCAGGTCGCACCATACCGAGTTGTCGTCGTGACGTTCGAAAACACCTTTCTTGAGCCCCTCCTCAACAAGCGATTTGCCGAGCAGGTATGTGTTGGATTCATAGTATGTCTTGTCGAACGATATGCCAAGTGCAGCGTAGGTCTGGTCAAAGCCGGCATAAACCCAGTCATTCATCTTCTTCCAGAGAGCACGCACCTGAGGGTCGCCCTGTTCCCACTTGACAAGCATCGCCTGTGCCTCTTTGAGGATAGGGGCATTCTTTTCGGCATCTTCCTGGCTCATTCCCGCAGCTGTGAGCTCAGCGACTTCCTCCTTGTAGAGATCGTTGAATTTGACGTAGTAGTCACCTATGAGATGGTCGCCCTTCTTTCCGGCTTTTTCCGGGGTGATTCCGTCACCGCAGCGCAACCAGGCAATCATCGACTTGCAGATATGGATTCCACGGTCGTTGACCAGGTTGACTTTGATTACGTTGTGCCCGTTGGCGGAAAGCAGTTGTGATACACTCCATCCGAGGAGGTTGTTGCGAACGTGGCCCAAATGGAGGGGCTTGTTGGTGTTGGGAGATGAAAACTCCACCATTACCGTCTTGCCTGTCTCCGGCAGCTGGCCATAGTTCGGGGCAGAGGCGATGTTCTTCAAGGTGTCCGACCAGAAGGCGCCTGAAAGTTTTATGTTCAGGAAGCCTTTGACAACGTTGAAAGATGCAATCTCCCCGCAGTTGTCCTTGATCCATTGACCGATTTCCGTTGCAGTTGCTTCGGGTGATTTGTGGCTTGTCCTCAGAAGCGGGAATGTGACAAGTGTCACGTCTCCTTCAAACTCCTTTCTCGTAGGCTGAGTCTGTATGAGATTGTCTGCTGCGTCAACGTTATAGAGTGCCTTGACAGCATTGACCGCTGCTGCAGTTATGTATTCAAAAGGTCCCATCAGTCATTCTTTTTATTATCCTTTTTTTCCTTCTTCAATTTCGCAAAGTAAATGTCCATCTGCTTGCGGGCTTTTGGTGCCAGGCAGAAGAGTGTGAACATCGTAGGGAATGCCATCAGGGCGTATGCCGAGTCAATGAGGCTTACGGCGGCCTTGAGCGGAATCATCGCTGAGACGACGAGCATTGCGAGGAAGAAGTAGTTGTAGTATTTTGCGTTCTTCGATCCGAAGAGGAATCCGGTGCATTTCTGCCCATAGTATGAATATGAGAACATTGTGCTGAAGGCAAACAGGATTACCATAACAAAGAGCAGGTAACTTCCACAGCCCGGTATTGCGGCTTCGAATGCGTTGAGAGCATATTTGAGCCCTTCCATTGAGCCCATTCCGCTGCCGGCAGGCATTATTGAAGGATTAAGCGTTGATCCGATCAGAATGGCGATGGCGGTGAGCGTGCAGACGAGTCCGGAGTCGATTGAAGGACCGATCATGGCCACGAGACCCTCACGTACAGGCTCATTGTTCTTTGATGCTCCGTGCATCATAGATGCTGTTCCCACGCCGGCCTCATTGACCAGGGCGGCACGGCGTACACCGGTGAGAGCCACCATTATTATCGAGCCGATACCTCCGCCCAGGGCTCCGCGCGGTGTGAAGGCGCCGGTGAATATATCTCTGAATACACCCGGAATGAGTGATCCGTGGCGGACTATAATGAAGAGTACCAGTATGAAATAGAGGCCGACCATTGCCGGAACGAGTTTCGTGGCGATTTTTGAGATGCGCTGGATGCCTCCGATGATTACGAAGGCCACGATTACCGTGATGCATACTCCGATGATGAAGCGGAGCATAAGAGTGTTCTGTTCAGGAGCGAAGAATATGGTTGTTATGGATTCGGTCAGCTGGTTTGCCTGCATGATGCAGAGTGTACCGATGAGTCCGAATATCGAGAAGAAAACTGCAAGCGGCTTCCATTTCTTGCCCAAGCCGGAAAGAATCATATACATAGGACCGCCCTGCGCCTCTCCTGCGTCATCCTTGCCTTTGTACATCACCGCGAGTGTGCCTTCAAAGAGTTTGGTGGCCATTCCCACGATGGCGCTTATCCACATCCAGAAGATGGCGCCAGGCCCTCCGATTGACAGGGCTACCGCCACTCCGGCTATGTTGCCCATTCCCACTGTCGCTGCGATTGCGCTCGTGAGGGCTTCAAATGAGGAGATCTGCCCTGCAGCATTGTCATCCTTCACTCTGAGTGCATTGATGGCCTTTCCATAAAAGCGCAGAGGCGCGAATTTGGAGTAGAAAAGGAAGAACAGTCCACCGCCGATCAGCAGGAAGAAAAGCGGATACCCGCAGATGAAGTCACTGAATGAGGCAATGCCGTTGCCTATTGAATTCCAGAAATTTCCCATAGTATGTTCAAGGTCGTGTTGTGTAACTCTTTATTTGTAGAATTTATCCGAGATAGCCTTTGAGCAGTTTGCTTCGTGCACTGTGGCGCAGACGGCGGATTGCTTTCTCCTTGATCTGACGCACGCGTTCGCGTGTCAGACCGAATTTCTCTCCGATTTCCTCGAGGGTCATCTCCTGACATCCGATGCCGAAGAAGTAGCGCACGATATCGCGTTCACGTTCCGTGAGAGTGGAAAGAGCGCGTTCAATCTCCTTGTTGAGGGATTCATTCACCAGTCCTTTGTCTGCGTTCGGCGAGTCATTGTTGACCAGAACGTCGAGCAGGCTGTTGTCTTCTCCGTCAATGAATGGAGCGTCCACTGATACGTGACGGCCTGAAACGCGCAGGGTGTCGTTGATTTTTTCGCGTGGCAGTTCGAGCATTTCCGCCAGTTCGTCCGGAGAAGGCATTCTTTCATTCTCCTGCTCGAATTTTGAGAGAGCCTTGTTGATCTTGTTCAGAGAGCCTACCTGGTTGAGCGGGAGACGCACGATGCGGCTCTGTTCCGCCAATGCCTGGAGTATGCTCTGACGAATCCACCATACTGCGTATGAGATGAATTTGAAACCGCGGGTCTCATCGAATTTCTCTGCGGCTTTGATAAGGCCGAGATTGCCTTCGTTGATAAGGTCGGGAAGGCTGATGCCTTGGTTCTGATATTGTTTTGCAACTGAAACTACGAAGCGGAGATTTGCCCTTGTCAGTTTTTCAAGCGCGGCCTGGTCGCCTTTCTTGATGCGCTGGGCCAGTTCCACTTCCTCTTCTACAGTAATGAGCTCCTCACGGCCGATTTCCTGCAGATATTTGTCCAGCGAGGCGCTTTCGCGGTTCGTTATGGACTTGGTGATCTTTAATTGACGCATATTGCTTTATGTATAAGACGCCGTCCGTAAATTGACGACAATCGTTATACGAAATCCATTGGATTTTGTTTCAAATTTTCAGCAGGTTTGCGCAATTTTTCGGAATGTCTGCTTAGAAGGTGACGATGAACTCTTTCTGTGCACCGTCGCGAAGCACTGTAACCACTGCCTGTTCGCCCGGACGGAGACGGTTTACCTGTTCCTGAAGGGCTGCCGGAGCGTGCACCTTGTTGAGGTTTATTTCGGTGATGATGTCGCCTTTGCGTATTCCGGCCCTGTCTGCCACACCGCCTTTCTGAACCTCGGCAACATATACGCCGCCTGCATTCTCCACTCCAAGCTCCTTCGCCATATCAGGAGTTATTTCAGCGATGCTTACACCGAGCATTGCCCTTTGAACGGATCCGTACTGGATGAAATCGTCAGTGATTTTCTTTACGATGTTTACTGGGACTGCGAATGAATATCCGGTGTATGAACCTGTCAACGAAATGATTGACGTGTTGATTCCGACCAGCTCGCCCAGTGCGTTGACAAGCGCTCCGCCACTGTTGCCGGGGTTGACCGCAGCATCGGTCTGTATGAATGACTCGACTCGGTACTGCCCGTCGTAATTAGGCAATGCGCGTCCCTTGGCGCTCACGATACCGGCCGTGATTGTGGAACGCAGGTCATAAGGGCTGCCTATGGCGAGAACCCACTCTCCGAGTCTGACTGCATCGGAGTTTCCCAGAGGAATGGTCGGAAGGTCTGCCCCTTCAATCTTGAGCAGAGCGATATCGGTTGCGGGATCGGTGCCTACAAGAGTGGCCGGAAATACTCTGTTGTCTTCCAGAGTCACCTCTATTACGTCTGCTCCGGCAATTACGTGATTGTTCGTGACTATATATCCGTCAGAACGGATGATGACACCTGAACCGAGGCCGACCTGATCCTTCGGGATCTGCGCGAAGCCGAACAGCAGGTCGAAGATTGAGTTGGGCTGTTGTACTTTTGCTTTCTGGGTGACCTTGACATAGGCTACCGCCTGCACGCAGGCTTCAGCGGCATCGGAGAAATTCGGAACCTCTTTCGTGACAACTCTTCTGATTTCTGTTTTGCCTTCTTCATCGGATGAAGGGACAGACACGAATGCCACGCCCTCTTCAGCGATTTTGCGTTTGACTGCAAACGATGCTGCAAGATATGCGGTAACTCCTGATATTGCGACAATTAGTAGCAAATAGACAAGTTTTTTTCCCATAGCTAAAATATTTTAACAACAAAACATTATATTTGTAATTCAAACATCGTGCAAAAGTAGTAAAATAAGGATAAATATGAAATTTTCAGTTTCAAGCTCAGAGTTGCTGAGCGGCCTGATGGCTGTTTCGAAGGTGATTGCGCCTAAACCGACCAATTCCATACTGGAGAACTTCCTTTTCCAGCTGAACGGAAATACTCTTACTGTAACCGCTTCCGACGGGGAGACTACTCTCAAGACAAACGTTGAAATAGCTCAGGTTGAACAGGAAGGAGCTGTGGCAGTCCCTGCAAAGATTCTGACTGATTCTCTGAAAGAGTTTCCTGACCAGCCTCTGACTTTCTCGAACGAAAGCGGCTCCGTAATGGAAATACGCTGGGCAAGCGGAGCTTCGAAAATTCCTTGTTTCGATGCGGCTGATTTTCCGGAACTTCCGCAGATCAGCGGGATATCTGAAAGTGTCGTCATTCCGTCAGTCTCTCTGCTTGATGGCATCAACAATACCATATATGCGACAGCGGAAGAGGAACTCCGTCCTGTAATGAACGGTATCTTCTTCGACCTTGAACCGGAATGCGCCACGTTCGTGGCTTCAGATGCCCACAAACTGATATGCTACAGTTTCAAAGGGGCCCAGGTGCCGCAGAAGTCGAATTTCATCCTGCACAAGAAGCCTGCGGCAATCCTTCGCGGACTTCTTGCAAAATGTGACGAGGACATCGAGGTCAAGTTCGACAACAGGAATGCATATTTCACATTCTCCAACAATATTCTCGTATGCCGCCTGATCGAGGGCAATTATCCAGCCTACCGTTCGGTTATCCCTAAGAACAACATCAACAAGATGGTCATTGGAAGAAGCGAACTGCTCAATGTCGTAAAGCGTATTGCTGTCTGCTCAAACCAGACTTCAAACCAGATAAAGCTCAGACTCTCCTTGAACGAAGTTCTTGTTTCCGCTCAGGATCTCAACTTCTCAATGTCGGCGTATGAGAAACTTCCTTGCCAGTACGATGGCCAGGAGATGGAAATCGGCTTCAAATCACCGTTCCTTCTCGAAATTCTGGGCAATCTGCCATACCAGAATATCTGTGTGGAACTTGCGGACCCTGCACGTGCGGCTCTGATAGTCTCTGCCGACGATACTGCATCGGACGTTGATATCCGCGCTCTTCTGATGCCGGTAATGATCAACGCCTAATCCTTGCCGCCATGCAACTTGCACTCAAAAACCCGCTTTTGTTCTTTGATATCGAGAGTACGGGTCTGAATGTCGCATCTGACCGTATTGTGGAGATATCTATGGTCAAGGTCTCTCCGGGTGCGCCCGGCCAGCCCAACAAGATTGAGGTGAAGACGCGGAGAGTGAATCCCACTATTCCCATTTCACCGAGTGCCTATGCCGTGCATGGCATAAGCGATGAGGACGTAAAGGATGAGCCGACATTCCGGCAGCTTGCCAAGTCCCTTGCAGCGTGGATGGAGGGATGCGACATTGCGGGATACAATTCCCTCAAGTTCGATATTCCCATGCTTGCGGAGGAATTTATCCGCGCAGGCGTGGACTTTGACTTCCGCAAGCGGAAACTTGTTGACGTACAGAATATCTTCCACAAGAAAGAGCAGCGCACTCTGAAAGCCGCCTATATGTTCTACTGCGAAAAGGACCTTGAGAAGGCCCATTCAGCCGAGGCTGATACAATGGCCACCTATGAGGTTCTTGAGGCCCAGCTTGACAAATATGCCTCTGACAAGGTTGACCCGCTTCTCAACGATGTCAGCTATCTTTCGAAATATTCCTGCCAGAGCCGCTTTGTGGATTATGCCGGCAGAATCATACTTGATGAGAAGGATGAGCCGGTCTTCAATTTCGGCAAGCATAAGGGCCGCCGTGTGGCCGACGTATTCAGGACTGAGCCTTCATACTACGAGTGGATGATGAATGGGGAGTTTACGCTCGATACGAAGCAGGTCATCACAAAAATCAAGTTGGGGAGTATCTGATGAATATATTCGTTGTCACTCCGGATGGAAACTATTCCGCGCGTCCCGACACGACTTTGGAACGGGAATGCAAGGATTTCTATCTGCCGGATGATTGCGAAAGTGTGCAGGCTTTCAAGTGCAGATATATAAAAGTCAAGAAAGCCGGAAAGGCTGTCGCCGAACGTTTCGCTGAAAGGTATATCGAGGGAAGCGGCGCAGGAATGATTCTTTATGGTGTTTTTTCTGAAAAAGACACTGACGGAAATCCACGGATGACACCTTATATAGATGGCTCGACAATCATCAATCCGGACCTGCGTCAGGTTGGGGGAGAGGAACTGTCACAGTTCGCAAAGGCAATCTCCTTTGTCACCGCACACACTTCCATAAGAATAGGGGATTATATCTGTTTGGAAGAGGCGGCCGGCATCAGGTGCGGACGCGGTGACGTTTTGGATTTCTCGGAAACTGAAAAATTCGCTCTCCTATGACACCATTCCTGCCGACATCAAAAAAAGAGGTAGAGGCTCTCGGTTGGGACAGCATCGACGTGATTCTCTTTACGGGAGATGCCTACATCGACCATCCTGCCTTCGGAGCGGCTGTAATTGCAAGAGTTCTCGAGGCTGAAGGCTACAGAGTGGCGGTGGTTCCGCAGCCAAACTGGAGAGATGATCTGCGCGACTTCAGGAAACTGGGCGTTCCACGCCTCTTTTTCGGTGTTACATCCGGGTCGATGGATTCGATGGTGAACCATTACACTGCCGCCAAGCGTCTGCGCAGTGATGACGCATATACTCCGGAAGGAAGGGCGGGACAGCGGCCAGACCGGGCAGTGACGGTTTACAGCACCATATTGAAGAAACTCTATCCCGATGTGCCTGTCGTTATAGGTGGCATCGAGGCCTCTCTCAGGAGAGAACGCCACTACGACTATTGGGAAAACAGAATGATGCCTCCGATTCTTGAAACGAGCGGTGCGGACTGCCTCATTGCCGGTATGGGAGAAAAACCTGTCGTCGAGATTGCGCACGCCATTGAAAATGGGGAACCTCTCAAAAAGGAGTATTTCGGTGCCCCGCTGACAACTGAAGAACTTGACAGAATATACGACCTGCCTTATACCCGGCTGCCTCATCCCAGATACAAAGGAAAACGTATACCCGCTTACGACATGATAAAGTTCTCCATAACTACCCACAGGGGATGTTTCGGGGGATGTAATTTCTGCGCGATAACTGCACATCAGGGCAAAATAATCCAGTCGCGAAGCGAAGAGTCAATCCTCCGGGAGGTGGAAGCCTTGACCAAGCTGCCGGATTTCCGCGGTACAATAACCGATCTGGGCGCCCCTACTGCAAATATGTACAGAATGGGGGGACTGGACCGTACAATATGCGAGAAATGTCGAAGGACTTCCTGTCTCTTCCCCAACAGGTGCAAGAATCTCAATCACGACCATACAGCCCTGCTGAATTTGTACGAAAAGGTGTTGAAAGTCCCGGGAGTCAAACACGCCTATATAGGCAGCGGCATACGTTATGACCTTTTCCTCGACGAAAATGGTTTCCTGAGTGAAGACGGACGCAGGTATTTTGAGGAGCTTGTGGTCAACCATACCAGCGGGCGCCTGAAGGTGGCTCCGGAACATACTGAAGACCAGGTTCTGAATGCGATGGCAAAGCCGGGTTTCAAGCTTTTCGAGAGGCTGAGGTTAGAGTTCGACAAGATAAACAGGAAACATAATCTTAAATATCAGCTCGTACCGTATTTCATGTCGGGCCATCCGGGCTGTGGCATGCGGGAGATGGATGCGTTGAGCAGAAAGGAGGCTCTTCACGGACTTTATATGGATCAGGTACAGGATTTCACTCCTACGCCAATGACGGTTTCGACAGAAATGTTCCATACCGGAAAAGACCCGAGAAATGGCAAGCCTGTGTTCGTTGAAAGGGATATTTTAAAAAAACAGCAGCAGAAAACATTTTTCTTCAAGAAACATTAGAATTTTTTGTTTGTATCAAAAAATCGCCCTATTATTGTGGCCGAAAACGAAAAGGCAATGGCAATAAATAATATTCCAAAGAAGAGAGCTGTAATCAGCTATGAAAATATGTCAGACGAACTGATGGATGCCTTCAGGGAGAAGTATCCTCACGGCTATGCCGACTATATGGGTGATATTTTCAAGGTGGAGAAACCGGACGGCAGTTCGTTTTATGCTGTTTCGCTCGAGATACCTGATGCTCTTTATCTTGTCAAGATAAAAGTGAAGGTTGATGATTACGGAGATGTGGAGAGCGAGCTCTTCAAGGATGAAGATGATGGCGGTGACGTCGAAGGTGCAGAGGAGGAAGGCTCATTCCCTGCAAGCGACGATGATATAGCCGCTGCCGAGGCCGCCGAACAGGACGGTGAAGACTAAACCCCTCAGTACACTTTCAGAAAAGAACCTTCTGCTGCTTCTGGCAGTGGCGGTGGGTTTGTTGTGCGGTCTGGCTGCCGTTATCCTGAAGAAACTCATATTCCTCATACGGGAGGGTCTTACCTCCTGGTTCGAAACCCCGGGCGACAGCTTCTTTTACCTGCTATATCCAGGAATCGGAATGCTTCTGTCGCTGCTTTTCGTCAAATATCTGGCTAAGGAGGACATCAGCCACGGAGTGACAAAAGTGCTGCTGGCGGTCTCCAGGAATGAATCCAGAATACATCCACGCAATACATGGGCTTCCATTGTGGCGAGTGCGCTTACAATCGGATTCGGCGGTTCCGTCGGAGCTGAGGCGCCTATAGTCTATACCGGTGCTGCAATCGGCTCAAATGTGGCGAGAAAGGTGGGAATGTCATACCGGAATATGACATTGCTGCTCGGATGCGGTGCTGCCGCGGCTGTGGCGGGAATCTTCAAGGCGCCTATGGCGGGAGTGCTGTTCACGTTGGAAATACTCCTGTTCAACATTTCGATGAGCTCGATACTCCCGATTATGATATCTTCGGTAACAGCCACCGTGGTGACCTATCTTCTGATGGGAAATTCCGTGGAGTTTTCCAATACGATAGAATCGTTCCGCATGATCAACATACCGGGTTATCTCGTTCTGGGTATATTCTGTGGAGGTATGTCCCTGTATTTTATACGGACATCCATGCGTCTGGAGGATAAGCTGCGCAGGATATCCAAGCCTTATATAAGATG
Source organism: Candidatus Cacconaster equi (assembly GCA_018065895.1). GTDB lineage: Bacteria > Bacteroidota > Bacteroidia > Bacteroidales > UBA932 > Cacconaster > Cacconaster equi. The sequence continues at coordinate 66,397 of JAGHSK010000001.1, read as the reverse complement.
GATATTGTGCGCCATATTGCTTGGAATACTGATATTTCTCTTCCCTCCACTCTACGGAGAAGGGTATGATTCACTGGTGTCCATGCTCAACAACAATGCTTCGGAAGTTGCCGGAGGCATATTCGGGGACAAGCTTTTGAGCAATGAGTGGGCGTTTCTTGCATTCTTCGCTGCGGTGATGTTCTTCAAGGTATATGCGACCGCTCTTACCAACGGCGGTGGTGGCGTGGGTGGAACGTTCGGCCCGACACTGGTGACCGGAGGCCTTGCAGGCTTTGTGGTTGCGCGTCTGATAAATCTTACGGGCATAACCGTATTGCCGGAGGCGAATTTCGCACTTGTCGGTATGGCCGGAATGATGGCTGGCGTGATGCAGGCTCCGTTGACGGCTATCTTCCTTATCGCGGAGATAACCGGGGGATATGACCTGTTTATCCCGCTTATCGTGACGGCTGCGGTAAGTTTTGCAACCATCCGCATCGTGGAGCCATATTCCATCTACACCAAGCGCATTGCCGCTCAAGGTGACCTGCTGACTCACGACAGCGACCAGGCGGTGCTCACGCTGCTCAAGACATCCTCTATGATTGAGAACGACTTCACCCCGATATACGTGGAGAACTCACTCGGAGACCTCGTAAAGACTATTTCCCTCACTCATCGCAACATATTTCCCGTGCTCGATTCCAAGGGCCGCTTTCAGGGTGTGGTTACACTTGACGACGTGCGCGACATAATGTTTGATTCTTCAAAATACGATACGACCAAGATATATCACATAATGAAGAGCGCTCCCGCTTTCGTATATGCCGATGAGAAGATGGAGAGTGTGATGAAGAAATTCGAAACCACCAATGCATGGAATCTTCCGGTGGTTGATGATGAAAACAAGTACATAGGTTTTGTGTCGAAGAGCAAGATTTTCTCATCATACAGAGAACAGCTTAAACAAGTTTCCCATGAATAAGTTATACACAGACTACATTGCCGGGCAGCTTGATGTGGCTTCCTGGCAGGTGGAACATTGCATCGCACTGTTGGATGAGGGCGCTACCGTCCCGTTCATAAGCCGTTACCGAAAGGAGCGGACAGGAGCGCTTGACGAAATGCAGGTGGCTGAAATCAGACACTGGTATTTGAAGTTCAATGACCTGGAGAAACGCAAGCAGGCTATTCTCAGCAGCATTGATGAACAGGGAAAGCTTACAGGAGAGCTCCGCAGTGCGATAGAAAATGAGATTGATGCACAGACTGTTGAGGATTTGTATTTACCGTATCGTCCTAAACGGCGCACACGTGCGTCAGCGGCTCGTGAGAAAGGACTGGAGCCGTTGGCGATGATGATCTGGGATATGTCCTGCCAAAGCCCGGAGCGGGAAGCAGAACGATTCGTCAAAGGTGACGTTGTTTCCGTGGAGGATGCGCTTTCCGGAGCGGGAGACATCATTGCGGAGATGGTCGCGGATCTTCAGCCTGTACGTTCGGAGTTGCGCGACCTGTATTCGCGTTGGGGAACTGTAGTTTCGAAACAGGCAAAAGGAAAGACGGACGATCAGGAGGCTCTCAAATATGAAAATTATTTCGATTTTTCGCAGAGAGTGGACAAGATACCTTCTCACAGGCTTCTTGCCATCCTTAGGGCATTCGATCAGGGATATCTGAGCGTGAAGATTGAAGTATCGCAGGATCATGCATTGGAGCGTATCTCCCGCAAGGTTTACTGCGGGAAGAAACGTCCTTCTGAAGCCTGCCGCAGGCGGATGGATATGGCGTGCGAAGATTCATACAAACGGCTTCTGCATCCATCCATTGAAAATGAGGTGCTCTCATCTGCAAAGGAGAGGGCGGATATCGAAGCGATCAGGGTATTCGGAGAGAATCTGCGTGAATTGCTTCTGGCTCCACCTGTCGGGCAGAAAAGAACGCTCGCCATCGATCCAGGTTTCCGTACCGGATGCAAGGTAGTGTGCCTGGATGCGCAGGGGAATCTGCTGCATAACGATACAATCTATCCACATCCTCCTGTAAATGAGAAAATCGCTGCGATGAAGAAGATCTCCCAGATGGTGGAGGCATATAAGATAGAAGCCATAGCTATAGGAAACGGCACTGCAGGCAGGGAAACAGAGTCCTTTATTCAGAAAATAGGACTTCCGGAAGGTGTGAAGGTCTATTCGGTTTCAGAGGATGGAGCATCCGTTTATTCTGCATCCGAGACAGCTCGCGCCGAATTTCCTTCGTACGACGTGACAGTCAGAGGCGCTGTCTCCATTGGCCGTAGGCTGATGGACCCGCTTGCGGAACTCGTCAAGATTGATCCGAAGAGCATCGGCGTGGGACAATATCAGCACGATGTGGATCAAGCCCTTCTCAAATCCCGTCTCGACGAGACGGTGGAGAGTTGCGTGAACAGTGTGGGCGTCAATTTGAATACAGCCTCGAGCCATCTTCTGAGTTATGTTTCAGGAATAGGTCAGGTACTTGCCAAGAATATTACAGATTACCGCGCCGAGAACGGTCCTTTCTCTTCCAGGAATCAATTGAAGAATGTCAAGCGTCTTGGAGATAAGGTTTTCGAGCAGTGTGCCGGTTTTCTCAGAATTCCCGGGGCGACGAACCTGCTCGACAACACTGCCGTACATCCGGAGAGATATGCTCTTGTCGAGCGTATGGCATCCGATGCGGGAGTCTCCCTGTCTGAATTCATAGAATCGTCTGAGGTGCGTCAGAAAGTTGATCTGAAGCGGTATGTTTCAGAAGATGCCGGTATGCCGACACTCAATGACATTATGTCTGAAATTTCCAAGAGGGGAAGAGATCCCCGGGGATCAATAAAGGTGTTTGAGTTCTCGCCTGACATAAGGACGATCGAAGATGTCAAGGTTGGAATGATTCTCCCGGGAATAGTTACAAATGTCACGGCATTCGGCGCTTTCGTGGATATCGGAATACACGAAAACGGGTTGGTACATGTCTCCCAGATGGCTGACAAATACGTCAGTGACCCTTCAAAGGTGTTGAAGGTCAACCAGCAGCTTCAGGCCCGGGTTGTAAGTGTCGATCTGCAGAAGAAACGTATAGGATTATCTCTGAAGGGGTTTGTACTGTGACAGTACTACTCCTACAAGGGTGATGGCCATTCCTGCCAATTGTAGGGTGGTGAAGCTGTCGCGTCCCATAAAGTAGGCGAAGACGGCTGACACTATCGGTATGATGGCGGTGAAGATGGATGATTTGGTCATACCGATTTTGTCGATGGCATTCGAATAAAGGCCGAAGCAGAGGCAGGAACAAAGTACTGCAAGGTACAGTATGGGGCGGAGCACCTGAAAGGAAAGGAACTCCGGTTTCCACTCCGGAAGACCCCATATCAGAAAGGTCACCGTAAAGAACGGTATAGCGAAGACGAACTGGTATGTTGTGATCGTGAATGGCGTGTACTTGGAAGTCAGCTTCTTGCAGATAAGCGAATATCCGCAGGACCCCAGAATCGCCACCATTATTATGGCAAGGCCGTAGAAGTAGTCGGCGTGAAGGGGTTCTCCTCCAAGCAGCACGAACATTATCACACCAGTGAGGGTTATCAGCACCCCTGCTCGGTTGGTGAGTGACAGGTTCTCTTTGAAGAAAATATATCCCAGAATCATTACGAATACGGGGATGGTGGCTATGATAGTGGCTACAAGTGTCGGCGAACCTGTGTATTTGAGCCCGAAAGATTCGCCTATGAAGTAGAGGAACGGTTCGCTGAACACCATCAGAATGAACCACTTGAGGTCGCCTTTCTGTATTTTCTGGAGTTTCCCGGAGATGCCTGATGCAATGAGCATCACCACTCCTGCAATGCACATTCTGAGGAATGTGAACACGAAGACCGGCACTTGCATATCGATGACCATATCGGTCCATATGAGGGACAGCCCCCAGAAGAATATGGCTACCGAAATGAGAATATATGCAGTGAAAGTGCTGCCTTTTTTCATTTCCTGCGTGGTGATATCTTGCGGAACCTGAGTTTGATCACGCCCCAGAAAGCTTCCCCGAATATTCCTGATGACATCTTTGACGTGCCCTCTTTCCGGTCCTCAAATATGATAGGCACCTCCTCTATCTTGAATCCCAGTTTGTAGGCGTTGTATTTCATTTCAATCCGGAATCCGTAGCCGTGCATCCTGATGCGGTCGAGGTCGATGGCCTCGAGCAGCTCTCTGGTGTAGCATTTGAATCCTGCAGTGCAGTCATATACTTTCATTCTGAGGACGGTGCGGACATATGCCGATGCGTAGTAGGACATTATCACCCGTCCGATAGGCCAGTTGATGACGCTTATGCCGTTGCAGTATCGCGAGCCTATGGCCAGTCCTGCTCCTCGCTTGTCACAGGCCTCGTAAAGGCGTGGAAGGTCGTTCGGGTTGTGTGAGAAGTCGGCGTCCATTTCAAAAATGTAGTCGTAGCCGTTTTCAAGAGCCCATCGGAATCCTGTTATGTAGGCTGTTCCGAGTCCGAGTTTGCCGGCCCTTTCGATGAGAAAAAGTTTGTCCGGCAGGGATTTCTGCATCTCCTTGACGATGGCGGCTGTTCCGTCAGGTGAGCCGTCATCAATGATAAGGATATGGAAATCAATGTCCTGCGCTCTTACAGCGAGGATTATCTTTTCAATATTCTCCTTCTCGTTGTACGTTGGAATGATTACGACCTGTTTCTTCATGCCTCTTCTATTATCTGACAAATGTAGTGAAAAATCCAGAATTCCCTGCATTTATTTGCCTGTGCAATTGGGTATTTTGAGGGAGGATTGGTGGCATTTTTTTATTACCTTTGCAGGATGTGATGGTTTACTGTCAAGAGATACTGATATATCATGAAAAATAACGGACTGACATTGGGCGTGCTGGGAGGAATGGGACCAGCGGCAACCGCAGAATTTCAAAGACTGCTGGCCATAAAGGCGCCTGCAGAAAAAGATCAGGAGCATCCGCGAATGATTGTCTATTCCAATCCGATCACCCCTGACCGCACTACATTTCTTCTCGGAAAAGGGCCCGATCCGTCACCATATCTGCTTGAAGGTCTCCAGACCCTTGTCAAATGGGGAGCGGACAGGCTTGCGGTTACCTGCAACACTGCACACAACTTTGTGGACAGATTCCTCGCGGAAGGAAAGATATCGGTACCTGTAATCCATATCATTGACGAGACCATCCGCACCTGCCAGCAGCGCAGTCCGAAAGGAGCCTGGTTGACGGCGACCCTCGGAACAATGAACACGGGGATATACCAGCGCCATGCGGCTGACAGCGGATACCGCTTCCTTGTCCCAGACGAGGCGATGCAGAAGGAGATCCATGCAATCACCGATATGGTGAAAGCGGGAAAAATCAGGGAATCGGGGGAGAGATATCGTGCGGCGATTGAAAAGCTATGGGAAATCGAGAAGCTTCCGGTAGTAGGGGCCTGCACGGAACTCCCGGTAGCATATCAGGCAACGGGGCTGCCGGAGGAGATGGGAATATCATCCCTTGAGGCGCTTGCAGATGGATGTATCAGGGAACTTTATAAACCGCTGTAGAGATGGGCTTGTTCAACTGGTTGAAAAAAAATGATTCCCCACAGGGAGACCTCGAAGCCGGATTGCAGAAGACAAAGCGCTCCATATTCGAGAAGCTTTCTTATGCCGTGGCCGGTAAGAGCGTTGTGGATGAAGATGTGCTTGACTCAATAGAGGAGGCGTTGATCGCATCCGACATAGGAATCGAGACCACCCAGAATATCATAGAGAAACTTGAGGCTCGTGTGGCCAGGGACAAATATCTCAATCCTGATGAAATCAACACGTACCTCTATGAGGAAATAGAACAGCTGCTGGACAAGGCGGCAGACGGCAGAAACCACGCGCCATACGATTTTTCGAAGAAACCGTACGTGATAATGGTGGTTGGGGTCAATGGTGTCGGCAAGACTACCACAATAGGCAAAATCGCCTCACAACTGCACGCTCAGGGCAAGAAGGTGATTCTCGGGGCGGCCGACACGTTCCGTGCTGCAGCTGTTGAACAGCTTGAAGTGTGGGCGGAACGCTCAGGTGTGGACATCGTCAGACAGGAGATGGGCAGTGATCCGGCATCTGTAGCATACGATACACTCAAGAGCGCTGTCGCGAAAGAGGCGGATGTGGTTATCATTGATACCGCAGGCAGACTTCACAACAAGATCAATCTGATGAACGAGCTTACAAAGATCAAGAACGTGATGGCGAAGGTAGTCCCGGATGCTCCCCATGAGGTGCTCCTTGTCATTGACGGGTCAACCGGCCAGAATGCTTTCGTTCAGGCGCGCGAGTTCACCAGGGCTACTGACGTGACCGCTCTTGCCGTAACGAAACTTGACGGCTCGGCAAAAGGTGGAGTGGTGATAGGCATAAGCGACCAGTTCAAGATTCCGATCAAGTTCATCGGAGTCGGCGAGAAAATAGACGACCTGAAAATCTTCGATTGTCACGAATTTGTTGAATCATTATTTAAATAGCATACAATGGTAGTATCATTCAATTGGCTGAAGGATTATTTGAAATTTGACCTGACTCCGGAAGAGGTCGAGAAGATCCTCACTTCCACAGGTCTTGAAGTCGAACACGTTGAAACCACGGAACAAATTCCCGGTGGACTTGCAGGTGTGGTTGTTGCGGAAGTTGTGGAATGTGTGGAACACCCTGACTCCGACCATCTCCATATAACGAAGTTGAATATGGGACAGGCGGAACTGCTTCAGGTGGTATGCGGGGCGCCTAATGTCGCTGCCGGTCAGAAGGTGCTTCTGGCCACAGTGGGAACGGACCTTCCTACTGACGATGGCTCCAAGTTCAAAATCAAACGTTCGAAAATCCGTGGAGTTGAAAGTCTCGGAATGATATGTGCTGAAGATGAACTCGGAATCGGGAACGATCATTCCGGAATTATGGTTCTTGACCCTTCGGCCGTCCCTGGAACTCCTGCAAAGGATTATCTGCATCTTAAAACTGATACTATCTTTGAAATAGGTCTGACGCCGAACCGTGTGGACGGTGCCAGCCATATAGGAGTGGCCCGTGACCTCTACGCTTACTGCAGGACCAACAACATTCCTTGCGAATGGACTCTTCCGGACGTATCCGCCTTCAAGGAGGGCAAGGGGGAGGCTATTCCTGTTGAGGTGAAGGATCCGGAGCTCGCGCCTCGATATATCGGCATTACGATGAAGAACGTCAAGGTGGGCCCTTCACCTGACTGGATGAAGGAACGGCTCCAGGCCATCGGTCAGCGTCCGATCAACAATATAGTGGATATCACCAATTTCGTACTGAACGAAATGGGACATCCTCTGCATGCTTTCGATGCGGCTAAAATAAAAGGCCGCAAGGTGGTTGTACGCAGAAGTGAAGAAGGATGCAAATTCAAGACACTGGATGGTGTTGAGCGCACTCTCAGTTCCAACGATCTTGTAATCTGCAACACTCAGGAGCCTATGTGCATCGCCGGAGTTTTCGGCGGTGAAGACAGCGGCGTGAGCGATGACACCACTGAAATCTTCATTGAAGCCGCCTATTTCAATCCTGTTACTGTCCGCAAGACTTCGAAGCGCCATGGCATCAAGACAGATGCTTCTTTCCGCTATGAGCGCGGAATAGACCCGATGGCAACGGAACTCGCTGCCAGGCGTGCTGCTCTTCTTGTTCAGGAACTTGCCGGCGGAGAGGTTGTAGGTGAAATGCAGGAATCATATCCCCATAAGTTCGAAGAGGCTCGCGTGGAGCTGGATTTCGCACGTATGGAGGCCCTTATAGGAAAGAACATCGGGGAAGAGACCATAAAGAACATCCTCAGAAGTCTTGAATTCGGAATTGAAAATGAAACTGCCGGAGGATGCACTGTCATTGTTCCTTCATACAGGGTGGACGTAACGCGTGAGTGCGATGTTGTCGAGGAAGTACTCCGCATATATGGCTACAACAACGTGGAACTGCCGGCCAACATGAGGGTTTCAATCAACCCTTCACTGCATCCTGATCCTGAGTCAGTCCGCAAAACCGTTTCCGACTTCTTTGCCAACAGGGGATTCGTTGAGATTATGAACAACTCTCTGACGAAGAGCGACTATTACAGCAAGCTCAAATCTTACCCTGAGCAGAACTGCGTAAGAATAGTCAATCCTTTGAGCTCCGATCTGAACGTTATGCGCCAGACATTGATTCTCAATGCACTTGAGGTTGTTTCGCGCAATATAAATCATCAGATCAACGATTTGAAGGTGTTTGAAATCGGCAACTGCTACAGCTGTCAGCCTAAGGAGGGGACAGAGAATCCGGAGGCTCAGTTGAAGAGCTACCGCGAGGAAATGCGTTTGTGTCTGGCTGTGACCGGACCGGGCAGCAAGGCCTGGCGCAATGAATTGGGTTGCGGGAACTATTTCCAGCTCAAAGGCTATCTTGAACTGTTGCTGCATCGTTTCGGGGCTGATATTTACGATATGGAGATGGACTCGGCACCTTCGGATCTCTTTGCCGAGGGACTTGAATACAAGCTTCAGGGCAAGCGCCTGGCCGTTGCCGGAACTGTTTCGAATCAGCTTCTCAAAGCTTTTGACATAAAGCAGAAAGTGTATGTGGCAGAGGTGAACTGGCCTGTCTTCTTCGAACTTGTTAAACGGGACAAAGTCAAATACAAGGAGTTGCCTAAATATCCGGAGGTTCGTCGTGACCTTGCCCTTCTTCTCGATGAAAACGTCAGCTTCTCAGATATCAGAAAGGCTGCGCTCCAGGCTGAAAAGGGTCTTTTAAAGCAGGTTACTCTGTTTGACGTATTCCGCGGAAGCAAGATTGGCGAGGGCAAGAAGCAGTATGCTGTCAGCTTTGTCCTTCAGGATATGGAAAAGACACTTACGGATGCTGCTGTGGAACAGGCTATGAACAAATTGCTCAAGACCTTTGAAAACAAGTTCGGCGCTTCTCTCCGTTAAAAAGTATGGCTCTCTGGTGAAGTTTGCCCATACAATCTTCGCCATGCCGTTCGCTTTGACAGCCTTTCTCCTGGCTTTGAATGAGCCGGGAGTATCCTTTTCGTGGATCCTTCTTTTGCAGATTCTTGTATGCATGGTGGCTGCGCGCAACACTTCTCTCGGCTTCAACCGCTACGCAGACAGAAAGATAGATGCGCTCAATCCGCGTACCGCGCTCAGGGATATCCCTGCCGGAAGAGTGACGGAACGCGAGGCCGCCGTTTTCTGCATTGTCAATGGCCTGGTATTCGTGATTACGGCGCTTACCATCAACAAGTTGTGCTTTTACCTCTCTTTCGTTGCGCTGCTCTTCCTGTGTGGATACAGCTATCTGAAGCGTTTTACATGGCTCTGCCATTTCGGTGTGGGAGCATCTCTCTGCATCGCGCCTGCCGGTGCGTACATTGCCGTTACAGGGCATCTCTCTCCGGCCGTATGCCTTCTTTCCGCTGTTGTTTTCTTCTGGTCGAGTGGTTTCGATATCATTTATGCTCTCCCCGATGAAGAGATTGACCGTGCACAGGGACTCCATTCCATACCGCAAAGATTCGGGCGCAGGAATGCGATGATTATCTCAATTGCAGTACACCTGTTCGATTTCGTGCTGGTTCCGATGTTTGTTTCGACTGCGGGGCTCGGTACGGTCGCCTGGATAGGGGCCGGCCTTTTCCTGGCTATGCTTGCCTATCAGCACCTGATTGTTTCTCCGACCGACCTGAGAAGACTGGATGCCGCTTTCTTTACTTCAAATGGCATTGCTTCGCTTATTTTTGCCGTTGCGGTATATCTTGACGTGCTGTTGTAGCGTCTGATTAAAAAGTTTCGCAGGGACTGGTGGCTTATGCCTCCGATCCCTGCTACTTAACCTAAACTTAAACTTAAACTATGAAAAACTTCGTTTAAGTATGTTACAAACCCCGTGCCACGATGGAAAGTTTGGCAAATTTCAGGAGAAGCGTCTTCTCTCCTGAATTGTCAAACCTTACCACGGCCTTCATATTTGCTCCCTCTCCGTCAAAGCTCAGAATCTCGCCGAAACCGAAACGGTCATGCTCAACCCTCTGTCCTACACGAAGGTCGGAAATGGCAGATGGTTTGAAGCCCGGCGAAGTGACGTGCTGTGCCGATGGGACCCGCTGTACCGGACCTGGAATCTGCGAAAAGCCGCTGCGCTGTGGCGTGTGGAAATCACTCTTCTTGAATGGAGTCCGAGGCATATCGTCATAATGGTTCTCATCACTCGAAACAGGAGAGGAGAGGAACTTCTGGTCGATCTCCTTGAGGAATCGCGACGGGCGGTTGCTTTCGTCGCTGCCCCATTTCCGCCGGTTCTGGGCGAATGATACCGCAACCCCTTTCTGCGCTCTGGTGATTGCGACATAAAAAAGACGGCGCTCCTCTTCAATTTTTTCCAAAGAGTCGTTCATGCTTTCAGAAGGAAAAAGGTTCTCCTCCATTCCGGCAATGTATACGTATGGGAATTCAAGTCCTTTGGAGGCATGGACCGTCATCAGCGTTATCTTGTTGGAATTGTCGATGTCAGGATCCTGCTCATCATCCTTTTCGGCTTCGCTCAGGAGGTATATGTTTTCCAGATAATCGCCGAGAGTGACAATAGTGTCAACCTTGCCCTGTCCATCCTCTTCAAGAGTCCGGCGCAGCTCACTCTCTTCCTCGCTGAACTCCTTGATGGAGTTGAACAGCTCCTCCACATTTTCAAAGCGTGCAACACCCTCCGGCGAGTTGTCGGAATGGAGTGCCTGGAGATATCCTGAAGCGTTACCTGTTTCCACGGCAAGCTCATAGCAGTCGGAAACCGCTGCCTTTTGCGCCAGTTGCTCAATTATTGCCGAGAATGCTCTGAATTTGGCAATGGCCGCATCTTTCAACCCTGCCTCGCGAAGTTTCTCTGATGGAAGGAATGTTGCTTCATAAAGTGAGCATCCTGCCACCGCAGCTGCGGCGGCAAGCCTCTCCATGGAGGTATCTCCAATTCCGCGGGACGGCACGTTGATGACTCTTCCGAATGCTTCATCATCCAGGGAATTCACCACAAGTTTGAAGTAGGAGAGCATATCCTTGATTTCAGCCCGCTCATAGAAAGAATGACTGCCGTATATCCTGTATGGGAGGTTCTTCTTTCTGAGGCTCTCCTCAAGAGCTCGTGACTGCGCGTTGGTGCGGTACAGGATTGCGAAGTTGTCGTACGACACCTTGTCGGAGAATATCCTGTCAACGATGGAGGATGCAATCAGATATGCCTCTTCCGTTTCGGTGAAGGCTTTTATCACTTTGATCTTCTCTCCGACTTCCGCTCTCGAGTAACATTCCTTCTGCAGCCTGTGTTCATTCTTGGCTATAAGGCTGTTGGCGGCATTCACTATGGTTTGAGTTGAGCGGTAGTTCTGTTCAAGACGGAAAGTTTTCGCTTCCGGATAGTCCTTCTGAAAACGCAGTATGTTCTCGATCCGCGCGCCACGGAAACCGTAGATACTCTGGGAATCGTCGCCCACGACGCAGATATTGCGGTGGTCTGCGGCAAGTTTCTTGAGGATGATGTATTGGGCGTGGTTAGTGTCCTGGTACTCGTCAACCATGATGTAGCGGAATCTGCCGGCTATCTCATCCCTTGCGTCGGGACAGTCACGCAGGAGTATGTTCATGTTGAGCAGTATGTCATCAAAGTCCATCGCTCCTGCGGCGAGGCATTTCTTCTGGTACAGTTCGTAGATATCCACTGTGCGCGGGTGGCGGGACACCCTGTCGCTTTCGGTCAGCTCCAGGCTGTTGCGATATCCTGTCACCGTTATCAGATTGTTCTTTGCAAGAGAGATCCGGCTTTGAATCTGGTTGGCTTTGTATGTCTTGTCGTCAAGATTCAGCTCCTTGATACATTGCTTCACGATGCTCCGCGATTCTGTCTGGTCGTATATCGTGAAGTGCTGCGGATATCCGATCCTTTCGGCGTACTCCCTGAGAAATCTGATGAAGATCGAGTGGAAGGTCCCCATAAAGATCCACCTGGCCTTGCGCTCTCCGACGAGCGTGGCTATTCTCTCCTTCATCTCCCGGGCCGCTTTGTTGGTGAAAGTCAGGGCAAGCACTTCGCTTGGCCTGCACCCGCTTTCGAGGATGTGCGCAACCCTGCAGGTGAGCACTCTCGTCTTCCCTGATCCTGCTCCTGCAACAATCAGGGAAGGCCCCTCCGTATTCATTACGGCCTCTTTCTGGGCACTGTTCAATCCTTCGAACAAATCTGTTTCGCTTCTCTCCATATCGTCTGCAAATTTACTCTTAAAAATCCACTTTAAAGCCTTTTTTTTTCGCCTTTTTATGGGTATCTTTGCTGATTATTCGTAACATATTTATTTATAACTTCATAAAAATGTCAGATCACATCAAACTGAAAAAAGGACTGGATATCCCTATTTCGGGAGAGGCCCTTTGCAAGGTGACCAAGACAGTGAAGCCCGGTATCGTGGCTGTCAAGCCTACCGACTTCAGAGGCGTGGTTCCACGTCTTCTGGTGAAGGAGGGCGATTCAGTGAAAGCCGGCACTCCGCTGTTCGCTGACAAGACCAATCCTGAAGTTGTTTTCGTTTCTCCTGTAAGCGGCACTGTAGATGCGGTTGTCCGCGGCGAGAAACGCAAGCTCCTTGCAGTGACAGTCAAGTCGGATGGTCAGAACGAAGCTGTTCATCACGAGGTTCCAAGCATTGACAAGCTCGACAGGGCTGCAATCGTGAAACTTCTTCTTGAGAGCGGTGTTTGGCCTTGCATCAAGCAACGTCCTTATGGCATCATAGCCAACCCTGCCGTTGCTCCAAAATCAATTTTTATTTCAGCAATGCCTACCGCCCCTCTGGCAGCAGACCTGGATTTCGCCCTCGCTATGGATTTCGATGCCATACAGGCTGGAATCAAAGCGCTCGGCAAACTCACGACCGGGGGAGTTCATCTCTCAATATCCCAGAAGAATTATGCTGGAAGCGATTTCCACAAACTTGAGGGTGTGATTCTCCATCAGTTTGATGGTCCTCATCCGGCTGGTAACGTGGGTGTCCAGATCAACCATATCAGCCCTATCAACAAGGGTGAATATGTGTGGACCGTGGATATGTTCCTCGTCGCAGTTATCGGACGTCTTTTCCTGAAAGGTGTGTATGACGCCCACCGTATGATTGCAGTGGCAGGTCCTGCCGCCAAGAATCCTTCATATGTGGAGGTTCCTTGCGGCGTGTCAATGCAGGATATCGCAGAGTATTTCGATGATTCAAAGGGTACCGTACGAGTTGTCAGCGGTGACGTTCTTTCAGGTGAGAACGTCGGACCGGACGGATTCCTCGGATTCTATGACAATCTCGTGTCCCTTGTCCCTGAAGGAAACTATTATGAGATGTTCGGATGGTGCAAACCGCTGCGTCTTCATAAATTCAGCTTCTCACGCTCATATTGGAGCTGGCTGTGCCCTCGGAGCAGGAAATATGATATGGACACCAACCTCAACGGCGGTCCTCGCGCATTCGTTGTTTCAGACACTTATGGCAAGGTCCTTCCGATGGACATCTATCCTGTTTACCTGTTCAAGGCCATTCTTGCCGGCAACATCGAAAAGATGGAGGAACTTGGAATCTATGAGATCATTGAGGAGGACGTCGCTCTGTGCGAGTTCGTAGATCCTTCAAAGATTGAGATCCAGTCTATCGTAAGCAAGGGCATTGACCTTATGATTAAAGAAATGGCTTAAGGAGGAGACAATATGAACGGATTAAGAAATCTGACAGATAAAATCAAGCCAACCTTCTCCAAAGGTGGTAAGTTGAGCTGGCTCGGCTCGACTTTCGAGGCATTCGAAAGCTTCCTCTTTGTTCCGAACACAGTGTCGAAGAAAGGTGCTCACGTCCACGACAGCGTTGACCTCAAGAGAGTCATCACAGTCGCATTGGTGGCGCTTCTCCCGTCGGTGCTCTTCGGAATGTACAACATAGGCTATCAGCACAATGTGGCTGTTGGCGGAAATATGGGTTTCTGGCCTATCGTGGGATACGGCTTCCTCAGGATACTCCCTCTCTATCTCGTAACCTACATCGTGGGTCTTGCAATCGAATTCGGTTCCGCACAGATCAACGGGCATGAGGTCAACGAGGGATTCCTCTTCACAGGTCTGATCATTCCTCTCATCGTTCCTGTATCCATTCCTCTGTGGATGCTTGCAGTTGCGGTTGCATTCGCAGTGATCATCGGAAAAGAGGTGTTCGGCGGAACCGGTATGAACATCTGGAACCCGGCTCTCCTTGCACGCGCTTTTCTGTTCTTCTCATATCCTAACCAGATGTCCGGTGACGGAATATGGTTCTCTCTCCGCAAGGGCGAGACCATCGTTGACGGCGTAAGTGCGGCCACACCGCTTGCACAGATGAGCGGTGGAGTAGAGAATATTCAGTATTCAGTCGCTGACATGTTCTTCGGCTTCATACCTGGTTCAGTTGGAGAGACATCCAAACTCTGCATTCTCATCGGCGCGCTGATTCTCATTTACACTGGAGTCGGCAGCTGGAAGATCATGCTTTCAAGCGTTGTAGGCGGACTGTTCGTGGGTTGGCTTGCAAATGTCTGCGGAGCAACGGACGTTCCTGCATACTATCATCTGCTTATGGGCGGATTCCTCTTCGGAAGCGTATTCATGGCAACAGACCCTGTGACTGCAGCTCAGACAGAATGTGGTAAATGGATCTACGGATTCCTTATCGGTGTACTCGCCGTAGTCATCCGTCTGTTCAACCCTGGCTATCCTGAGGGAATGATGCTTGCGATTCTGCTGATGAACACGTTTGCACCTCTGATCGACCATCTGGTTGTCAGCAGAAATATCAAGAAGAGACTTTCAAGAGCTAAAACGGTGTAGTCATGAATACAAACAGTAACGTTTATACAGTAGTGTACACGACAGTCATTGTTGTGATTGTCGCTGCGGTTCTTGCTTTCGTTTCGCAGTCCCTCAAGCCTATGCAGGAGGCAAACGAGAAAGCTGAGACCATCAGCCAGATCCTTACGGCTGCACAGTTCGGTGAAAAGGAGCATTGGCAGGAGATCGGGAATGCCGCTACCATCAAGTTCTTCAATGAGAACATTGCAAATGAACAGGCGGTGGTTTCCCCTTCAACCCTCAAGGCTCTCAACTATAAGATCAAGGAAGGTTCGGTCGATGAAGCTGAACTTCCGTATTACGAGTTCAAGAACGGCATCTCCGTGATTCCGGTTTACGGTGCCGGTCTATGGGGCCCTGTCTGGGGATTCATTGCCTTCGATACCGATTATCAGACAATTGTAGGTGCATATTTCGACCACGAGTCGGAGACTCCGGGGCTTGGTGGAAAAATCAAGGATGACCCGGCATTCCGCGCATTGTTCCAAGGCAAGAAGGTGGATTTCGAAGATGCTGACATGCCTTTCGAAATCGTCAAGAACGGAACAGCCAAAGGTCTCGACATGACAAGCAAGGTCGATGCCATCAGTGGTGCCACAATGACCAGCAACGGTTTGAATGATGCCATCGGAAACTGGCTCAAACAGTACGTATCCGCCCTCAAGGCGGCACAGGCTCTTGCAGCCCAGAGCGCTGCAGCCGATACCGTCGCAGTGGCAATTGAAAATGTGGAGGAATAAGCTATGGCAAATATGAAAGAAACTATTCTGAACCCTATACTCAAAGGCAATCCTATCACTGTCCTTGTATTGGGTATCTGCTCTTCCCTGGCCGTTACAGTAGGGCTCAAGGGCGCTTTCGTAATGGCCCTGTCGGTAACTGTGGTTACCGGCCTGTCAAGCTTTGTATGCTCGCTTCTCAGAAAGACCATTCCTAACCGCGTGCGCATCATCGTGCAGCTGGTTGTAGTGGCTCTTATGGTTATCCTTGTCGACCAGTTCCTCAAGGCCTTTGAGGCGACATACGCCATCGACAAACAGCTTTCCGTTTACATCGGCCTTATCATCACCAACTGTATCGTGATGGGACGCATCGAGGCATACGCTCTCGGCAACAGCCCTGTCCCTTCTTTGCTTGACGGTCTGTCAAACGGTGTGGGTTATGGTATGATTCTGATTATCGTGGCCTTCTTCCGTGAACTTCTCGGAAGCGGCACACTCTTCGGTCTTCAGGTTATTCCTGACTCATTCTACGCAGCAGGATATGTCAACAACGGACTCGTAATCCTGCCTCCATTCGCACTGATTCTTCTGGGATGCATCATCTGGATCCACAGAAGTATTGATAAAGATCTCCAGGAAAAATAATGTAACTCTTATCGATTAGGGAATATTTAAGCTTATTCGTAAAGTGAATTTTCGTTGATAATATGATTTTTGCATACTTCCTCGGTATGTGTTCATACCTGGCGGTATCCAAAAATGTGAAGACAGCCAACGGTCTGGGAATTGCCGTGATCGGGGTGCTGCTCATCACTCTTCCTGTCAACTACCTGCTTTTCACATATTTCCTCAAACCTGGCGCAATGAGCTGGATAAGCCCTGCCTTGGCTGACGTTGACCTGAGCTTCCTCAGTTTCATCATCTTCATCGCAGTCATTGCCGCCATCACTCAGGTTGTGGAGATGGTAGTTGAAAAATTCCTTCCTTCGCTTTACTCGTCACTCGGCATATACCTTCCTCTGATTGCCGTGAACTGTGCCATCCTCGGTGGATCACTCTTCATGCAGCAGAGAGACTTCACCAATTTCGGCGAGCCGGTAGTATATGCCCTCGGTTCAGGTATCGGCTGGTATCTGGCTATCGTGGCCCTTGCAGCTATCCGCGAGAAAATGGCTTACTGCCACGTTCCAAAGGGGCTCAAGGGTATCGGCATCACTTTTATCGTGGTAGGCCTGATGGGTATTGCTTTCATGTCATTCATGGGTATCAAACTTTAATGAGGAGGCGGTAATATGAATATGACAATTATATCGGCAGTCGCAGTTATCGTAGTTGTAACTCTTTTGCTCGTTGCGCTGCTTCTTTTCATCAAGATCAAACTCACTCCTTCAGGAACAGTCACCATCGACATAAATGAGGGTAAGAAGGTCGTTGAGGCTCCTATGGGCGGATCCCTTCTTTCAACCCTTGCCGAACAGAAGATTTTCCTTCCTTCTGCCTGTGGTGGAAAGGGCAACTGCGGACAGTGCAAGTGCCAGGTTCTCGAGGGCGGCGGATCGATCCTCCCTACAGAGGTCGGATTCTTCTCACGCAAGCAGATTATGGACAACTGGCGTCTCGGATGCCAGGTGAAGGTCAAGGACAATCTCAAGATTCACGTTCCTGATTCTGTATTGAGCGTAAAGAAACTCGAATGTGAGGTTATCTCCAACGACAATGTGGCCACCTTCATCAAGGAGTTCACAGTGAAGCTTCCGGAGGGCGAGAACCTCGAATTCAAGTCTGGTGAGTACATCCAGATCGACATTCCTGCATACGAACTTGATTTCAAGGATATCGACGTAGCTCCTGAATACAGGAAAGACTGGGAGAAATTCGGATTCTTCAATCTCCACTCTTCCAACCCTGTTCCTACAATCAGAGCATACTCTATGGCCTCTTATCCTGGTGAGAAGGGTATCATCAAGCTCAATGTCCGCATCGCCACACCGCCGTTCGACCGCAGTGTTCCGAAAGAACTCGGACCGAAGCTTCTTCCTGTCAACCCTGGTATCGCATCTTCATATGTGTTCACACGCAAACCTGGCGACAAGGTTATGATCAGCGGACCTTACGGAGAATTCCTTCTTCCTAAGGACGATCCTGATTCACAGGAGTACATCTTTGTTGGCGGCGGCGCCGGAATGGCACCTTTGCGCAGCCACATCATGCAACTCTTCAAGACTCTCAAGACCGGAAAGACCGTTCACTTCTTCTATGGTGCGCGTGCTCTTGTCGAGGCCTTCTACCTTGAGGATTTTGCCGAAATCGAGCGTGAATTCCCTAACTTCCACTTCCATCTTGCCCTCGACCGTCCTGATCCTGCAGCGGATGCAGCTGGTGTGAAGTATGTGGCAGGTTTCGTTCACAACGTGATGTACGAGACTTATCTCAAGGATCATGAGGCTCCTGAAGATATCAAGTACTTTATGTGCGGCCCTCCTATGATGGTCGGTGCAGTTGTAAATCTGCTCGATTCACTGGGAGTACAACCTGAAAATATCCTTTACGACAATTTTGGCGCATAGGGATGAAAAATTGTGAGCCGGATAATTCCGGCTCACTTTTTTTTGTTTTTTATAAATTAATGTCTACATTTGCAATCCCTTTTTAAGGGAAGTGTCGATTCGCTAGCTCAGTTGGTAGAGCACAGCACTTTTAATGCTGGGGTCTTGGGTTCGAGCCCCAAGCGGATCACAGATAAGTCGCTGAATATCAGCGACTTATCTTTTTTAAATGAGGCTCTGTGTCTGCTCCCTTCAATTGCCTCTCCCACTCGCTTCGCTCATTCGGGTCGAGCTCGGGCGAATCTCAGTTGAGACGCCAGTGGAACTGTGTGACGTTAAGACCGAACTGATAGTTGAAGGAAATGCTGTCGGGTAATCCGTTGATGATAAGTTTGCGGATATCCTCCACCGAAATATCGTCGGTATTCCTGATTACATTCATCTCCTCCGGGTCGAGTTTCATTTGGAATGGAGCGCCGGGATTCTTGAAGGTCATCACGAATTCATCGTCACGATAGCTGAATGAGACGTTGAACACGTCGTTGAAAAGAGGTGGCCGTCGGGAAGTGATTTCGTCGCAGAACTCCCTCGCACACATCTCAATGAAGTAGCGGGTCTCTTTCTTCAGTTCGCACACATCTTGGAATACTTCAAGAGCTCGCAACATCTCCGGCATGTCCTTGCCGGCATAGTCTACCGTACAGTTGACTCTGACATCGTCGGGATATCGGTTAAACAGGCTGAAAGTAGTGAGGTTCCTGTCCTTGAGGTATCTCCTGTATCCGAATGAGAGAGTGGCCATCAGCATGGTGATTCCTCCCACCGGGAATGCCAACCACATAAGTCTGGTGCTGAAGAAGGATAATGCCAGCATAAGAAGGTACACCACTATGCCAAGACCGAATACATAGAAAGCCTTGGCCCCGACGTGACCGTTGAGCTGATAGGAAAGTGTGGTGTGTACGGCAATCATCGCGAAACACAGGTAATAAATGCAGTAGCAGGTGAACGGGAACCGGCACTCAGACAAGATGTCCGGGTCTTTGATGCCGAAGCAGGACGCTACGAGCGCCGGAGCAATGGCCATGAGCAGAAGGAGGAGGAGATAGAACACCGCATTCGCTGCAGTTATCTTGCGGAACGTGTATTTCACACCGTTTATGTCATGTTCTCCGCTGAGAGCAGTAATCTCCGCGATACCGCCTATGTTCATTCCTACGACCACGCAGAACGTCAGTGACTGAATTTGAGTGCATACTCCATATATGAGCATTCCGTCAGAGCCGAGGCGGCTGAGGATAAGTTTGTTCGTCATAAGGAGAAGAAGATTCGTCATGATGTAGAATATATTGAACCCAACACCATGGATGAACATCTTCTTGAATATCGGACCGTCCTTCAGCATAAGTTTCTTCAGCCTGTAGCTGCTCCGCCCTCGGGCGAAATACGGCAGATAGAGCACCACGTTTATCAGACCGGATGCCACTGTCGCCCAAGCAGCGCCTTTGATGCCCCAATGCAGGACAACGATAAATACATAATCAAGGATGACGTTGACTATGTTTGCAGCTATAACAATCTGTGTGGCAAGCTTCGGATATCCTTCCATCTGAACCATATTGTTGAAGGTCGTAGCGAAAGGAAGGAAAACGAAATAGACCAGCATCACACTCAGATAGTCCTTGAAATAGACCGCTCCGGTCTCGATAGGGCAGAGGCGGGTCGAGATTCTGTCAATTCCCAGTCCGATTACGGCGATAGCCAGCCAGGCTACGGCTACAGAGGCCACCAGACTTGCGGTAAAATACTTGTTCTGCGTTTCATGGTCACCGACGGCCATCGCCCTTGCGGCGAAGAGACTGCCTCCCATATTGCAGATCAGGGTGAGTACCATAACCAGGTTTGAAATGGGAAGTACAAGGTTTATCGCATTGAAGGCATCCTTTCCCAGGAGGTTGCTGGTGAACACTCCGTCCACGAAAACGGCAATGAGTGGTGCCGCCGCCGTGAACACGGTGGAAATGAGAACAAAGAAAAGACTGTGATTAATAAGCTTGTTGCTATAAAGACTCATTGTGAAGGCCTTTTATAATCTACAAACTTACATAATTTTTGTAAATTTGTGCTGTTATGGGAACTGTTGATTTTCTGCCATGAAATCAGTCAAATTATTTTTGTTTCTTCTGCCGTCAATATGTATCATCGTGTTGACCGGGGTGGCTGCATCCGCCCAGAACCAGAGTGTTGAAATAATTCCGGGTAAAAAAATCATATATGTTGACAAGATCGGTCTGCCTGGGTATGTCAATGTCAGTGACCTTTTGCAGATCTTTCCTGAGTGTATAGCCCGCGGAGACGAGCTTTACAGCAATTTCGACATACAATATGACGGGAAGAGTGTTGGAGCGGGGCGCGACATATTCCTGTTTCAGACCAAGTTGAGTCAAATTGAAAAGATAGAGATTTCCACTTCTTCCGTGGCTACTCAGCAGAACAGTTTTTATAGCGGTATAATCAATCTGATTCCCAGAAAGTTGGAAGAAGGCATCAGCGGGGATGTTTACCTTGACGCCTCTTCTGAGCCGGGCCTGATGCCGAGCGCTGACATCAATTACGGGAAAGAGAAATTACAGTTGTACGGGCACGCTGACCTGGAAGCTCTCTGGCCATATGACTACAGGACATTCAGGCAGACCACTCCTCAATATTTATGGGAGGGTGAGAAGATGAGCGATGGCAAATATTTTCAGGAGACGGCAAATCTGATTGTAAAATACGACATTAGCGACAAGGATATTCTCAAGGGGTGGTTTGTTGAAAGCTGTGAAAACTCCAAGACCACTCAGATTCAGAACAACCATTTCGAGATTGACGGCAAGGATATTGTCGGAGAAGGTTGGGCGCAGATCAAAAATTATAAGGATACGACATTTTCAGTAAACAAGACGACACTGCTCAATGCCAAAGGGGAGTACTCGCACAAATTCAATCCTAACTCGACATTGACCATTTTCGCCGGTATGGAATCCAAACCTTGTATCGGCAGTTCCGCCAATCGCCAGAATGCAGTTGACGGACAGGCCAAGATGACATTCCCTTTGATGATACGCGATGGCAAAAAACTGCTGTCGATGATAACCGGAATGAACGTCTCATACAAGCGGTCGACGACCAATATCCTGGAGGGAAGGACCACATACCTCTCTCCATATTTTACATTCCAGCAAAGGAGCGACCGGTGGTCAACCGACGTAACGTTCAGGTATCAGTACTATGGCCGTGATTTCAATATGCTGAAGGAGAAGACCGTAAAAAACGTTGATAACCACGACTTTATCGGGGAAATCAATACGATATGGCGGATGAAGGACCATCATGCCCTGAAATTGTCACTCGTCAGGAACACCATCCAGCCTACAGAAGCAATGCTTTACCCTGACCCGTATTTTGATGTCAGTTCGAAACGTTGGAAAATCGGCAATCCCGACCTGTCCAATGCATACCTCCACACGGTCAAGCTTGAATATATGTTCGACTGGCAACGGAATGGACACAATATCCTATTCAACGTAAACGGGGGCTATATAAGGGGAGATGGCTTGATTGAGGAGAGGGATCAGGTCATATATGAAAATCCCGTCAAAGAAAGCGACAAAGCTTTCACAAGTGTGTACACAACTTATGAAAATACCGGTATCAGCAATATAGTCATGGCCAATATGTCGGTGATATATTCCTACAACATCCTTACTCTCGCTGTTTCCGGGAATTTTTTTTCGAATACAATGTTAAAGAACAAAGAACGTGAGCATTGCAATTATTTCAATGTCGGGCTCACTCCAATCTTTAATTTTGAGGGAGACTGGATGCTCAGTGGCCGGTTCATCTACAACAGTGCCATAGAAAGACGGTATGAAATGGACGGTGATTGTTTTCTCGGGCAGATAAAGTTTGCTAAAAGATTGGGGAACTGGACCCTGCATCTTGAATTCAGCGACGTGTTCGACAATGTCACAACAGATATATCCCAATCGGGAGCAAATACAACAGAATATGCATATGACCTGTATAATCGTCGGATAATTCTGGGCGTAAGTTACAGGATCGGTGGCAGAAAATGAATTTTTCCGGCGGTTTGACACAGGGTCGCGATGAAAAAAAGAGGTCGGTTTTTGCCGGCCTCTTCCTGTTTCGATCCCGATTTGTTATTTGCTCAGGCATTTCCAAACGCCTGCAGCCAATGCGCCACCCAAAAGAGGTGCCACGATGAAGATGACAAGAAGTGGTGACTCCCGGCTGTGCCATATTCGCATTGATGTTACGTCATCTTTTCCAAGTTTAGTAAATAAATTCATATTCCGTCAAGTTCTTTATCCCTTTTACGCCAAAATAGGGGAGAATCGTTCCTTTTACGGCAATCCGCTTTCCCGCGAATTCCGGATGGTCCACCAGATTCAGTTCTCCCTTGAAAGAATTCGTAAGTTCTACAGGCATCCCGTCCTTTATGTTGCCGGCATCTGCTGATGTGGCTATGAATATGTTGCTGGTGACATCCAGGCCGGCCGTTCCTGACGGAATCAACTTGCTGCTTTTCACTGCACCCACAATTATTCCCTCCACACGTGCTGTCAGGCCGATGTCGAACAGGCAGGCTTGATCGGCTCCGAATATGGGTTCCTCCAAGGTGAAATCTTCGTCGGTTACAGGTGTGTCGGTGTCAATACTTACCGTAAAGCCCACATCCGAAGAGGTGTGAACCGCATCCAGGTTCAAATGGCGTAATTCTCCGCGTTCCAGATCTTTGTAAAGGGCAACTTCTCCGTTCAGCAGAAGGAACACTCTTCCCGGATTGAAGTAGGCCACGTTTCTTTGGGAAACGGGATATTCGAGCACTTCGCCTGCTTGAGAGAGCTGTATGGTGGAATTCCCGTACTCTTTCCTGAATGCATCGCTGAATGAGAACGAGAGCCCCGAATTGATCAGCCTGCATATCAGATTAACTGTAACCTGCTCTCTTTTTTTAACGTTGACCTCTACAATGTCACCATATTGAGGCGCTTCGAACGCCGGGGAGTCGAACTTCGAGTAGAGGCTCACTTCATAGGTACCTGGCTTTACGTTGAGAGATTGAGGTCTGTCCCCGAAACGCCCGATGTAACAGGTGTCTCCCTGAAGAGAGCAGACTTTCAAGGTGAAGTCATCGACAGGCGTCTCCTGTGCTTTTGTCTGCAGAAATTCGAAAACAAGTTTTGCACCGTTTTCGGCTTCGGACTTGGAATCGTCCCAATTGCAACCGGTCGCAGCGACAAGCGACATCGCGATGGAGGTTATCCCCATCAACACAAATCTTTTCATATTACCTCCTTTTTTATGTTAATACTGCTAAATTAGCACCTGTATGGCTATTCTCAAAGCACGGGAAGGCTTTTGTGCGGTTATGACCTGAAAGTTTTTTCGATTTTAAAAATACATTTCCTTTTTAAAAAAATGGTAAATTTGCAAGTTATGAGTAAAATTGTCATAGTCGGTCCTGCACATCCCTATAGGGGTGGGATAGCCGCTTTCAGTGAGAGATTGGCAAGGGAGTTCCAACTTCAGGGACATGAGGTTATCCTCTGCACCTTTACGTTGCAATATCCGTCATTCCTCTTTCCTGGGCAAACCCAGTATTCCACTTCTTCCGCTCCTATCGGACTGAAAATAGTCAGAATGCTCAATTCCATAAATCCGTTGAATTGGCTCAGAACAGGCATACAAATCAGGAAGATGCATCCTGATTATGTCGTTTTCGCTTTCTGGCTGCCGTATATGGCTCCTGCCTTCGGAACGGTCGCAAGGGTGGCCAAGTCCGGCAGTGGAGGAAATACGAAGATGGTGGGACTGCTGCATAATCTGGTTCCGCATGAGAAACGTCCCGGCGATACACGATTTGCCCGATATTTCTGCGATGCCATGGATTCCTTTGTGGCCATGTCTGAATCTGTCAGAAGTGACTTGAAGGATTTTGCGCCTGAAAAAATCTGCTCTTTCAGCCCACATCCGCTGTATGATAATTTCGGGGCGACGGTGACGAAAGGGGAGGCCTGCAGAGTGCTGGGGCTTGATGACAAGTGCCGTTATCTGCTCTTTTTCGGATTGATCCGGGATTATAAGGGTCTTGACTGGTTGATGGAGGCATTCGCTGACGAGCGGCTTTCTGCACAGAAGGATCTTAAACTTATCATAGCCGGTGAATTCTACGGAGATGGGAAGAAATATCACGAGTTGGCGGACAGGCTTTGTTTGAACGACCGTTTGATATGGAACACTGAATTCGTGCCTGACGGTATGGTGAAATACCATTTTTGTGCGGCTGATATGGTTGTTCAGCCATACAAGTCAGCCACTCAGAGCGGTATAACGCAGATAGCGTATCATTTTGAGAGACCTATGCTCGTTACAAGGGTGGGAGGGCTGCCGGAAGTGGTTCCCGACGGGAAAGCCGGTTATTGTGTCGAACCATCTGTAAAGGCCATCGCTGACGCTTTGGTTGAGTTCTCGGAAAATCCCGTGGATTTTTCACAGGGATTGAAGTCCGAGAAGGAAAAGTACTCTTGGAAGGCCATGGCGGATGCGGTTCTCCGATGATTTGAGAATTTTGATAAATAGTTGTAACTTTATAAGTTATTTTTAGAAATCAGGTATTATGCAGGCGATTATTCTGGCTGCCGGAATGGGAAGGAGACTTGGTGAGTACACCAGGAACAACACCAAATGTATGGTTCCCGTCAATGGCGTTCCTATGATTGACAGATTGCTCCGTCAGTTGGGTGAGCTGAACCTCAAAAGGGTGGTCATAGTGGTCGGCTATCAGGCTGAGAATCTCACTGAACATATCAAATCTCTTGACCTTGGGGGACTGAAGGTTGAATATGTTGAGAATCCGGTCTATGAAAGGACCAACAATATCTATTCGCTTGCCCTTGCCAAGAAGCAGCTGACTGAAGACGATACACTTCTCATAGAGTCGGATCTTATGCTTGACGATTCGATACTGCCTATGATTGTCGGCAATCCTTACCCGAACATTGCACTGGTGGCCAAGTATCAGACTTGGATGGATGGGACGATGGTGCAGATTGACGATGACAGCAACATAGTGAACTTTATCCCAAAGAAGGCATTCAAATATTCCCAGACGGATTCCTATTACAAGACCGTAAATGTATACAAGTTCAGCCGCGAATTCTCTACGCACAAGTATGTGCCTTTCCTGGATGCCTATTGCAAGGCTCTTGGCAACAATGAGTATTACGAACAGGTTCTGCGCGTGATATGTATGCTGAACACCTCCGACTTGAAGGCTCTGCCTGTTGACGGCGCAAAGTGGTACGAATCCGATGACAAGGCCGACATAGACGTTGCCTCTTCAATTTTCGCTCAAGGCAGGGAAAGGCTTGAAAAGTACCAGAAACGCTACGGGGGCTACTGGCGTTTCCCGAAGATGCTTGATTTCTGCTATCTCGTCAATCCGTATTTTCCTTCGTCAAGAATGAAGGATGAATTACGCTCCAATTTCGACACCCTTCTGACTCAATATCCTTCCGGAATGAAAATGAACTGTCTCCTTGCAAGCAAGTGTTTCGGAGTCAGGGAAGAGTATATTCTGCCAGGCAACGGCGCTGCGGAATTGATAAAGAGCCTCATCGACAGACTCACAGGAAAACTCGGCGTGGTATTCCCTACATTTGAGGAGTATCCTAACAGGATGGATTCTTCGCGTGTGGTGGAATTCGTTCCTGCTGACAGTGATTTCAGATACAATGCAGAAGAGATCATATCGTATTTCGGATCGCACAAGGTCGAAAATCTGCTTCTTGTCAATCCTGACAACCCGTCCGGCAACCTGCTTCCGACAGAGGATGTGGAGAGTGTGGCGGAGTGGTGCAAAAGCAACGGCATCAGGCTGATTCTCGATGAATCTTTCCTGGATTTCGCGCAGGACGGGTTGACACAGTCAATGTTGAAAAATGAATCATTGGAGCGCTATCCCGGGATGGTGGTCATAAAAAGTATCTCCAAATCGTACGGAGTGCCGGGACTCAGGCTCGGATTGCTTGCGTCTGCTGACAGGAACCTGATTGCTTCATTGAAAACGGATGTCCCTATATGGAACATCAACTCCTTTGCGGAGTTTTTCATGCAGATATTCAACAAATATGAGGTGGATTATCGTTATGCACGCGAAAAATTTCTGCAGGAGAGAACCATTTTCTTCGAAGACCTGAGCACTGTGCCGTTTTTGAGGGTGATTCCGAGTCAGGCAAATTATTTTCTTTGTCGGACTCTTGGGATTTCTTCGTCAGAATTGACGGAAAGGCTTCTGAACGAACACGATATCCTTATCAAGGATTGTAGTGGAAAGAAGGGGTTCGGTGGAAAGGACTTTATCCGCATTGCGGTGCGCGACAGGGGAGCCAATGCTCGTTTGATAAATGTGTTGAAAGAGTATGAAATTACTGGGATTCAATGATATAAAGTCACTTCGGATAGGCCCTGCAACTTGCGTTGAGTGGGTTAGGGAGTCTTTTCTGATGAAGGATCGTTCTGTGTTGCCCGCAAAAACCAGCATTCATCCTCAGGGAAACGATTTCTTCAATACAATGCCCTGTCTTCTTCCGGATGAATTCCATAGGTTCGGTGTCAAGGAGGTTCGCAGAGTGGCTGGTGCAGTGCCGTCAATTGATGCGGTTGAACTGCTTTATGATTCCCTTACAGGCAGGTTGCTTGCAATAATGGATGCAAACTGGATTACAATGATGCGTACCGGGGCCGTCGCAGCGCTTGCTGCACAGACCTTCCGCTTGTCAGGAGAACAGGTCTACTCGTTCATAGGGCTTGGAAACACTGCAAGGGCCACTTTACTGTGTCTTCTGGAGTCTGAAAGGAATATGAATCACAAGGTTCGACTGCTCAGATATAAAGATCAGGCAGAGCTCTTCTCTCAAAGGTTCTCAGACTACGATAACGTTTGTTTCGAATATGTGGATAATGTTGAGGCACTGGTAGGAACATCCACGGTTCTTTTCAGTTGTGTGACTGACGCCGGGAGTCTTATCTGTCCTGATGACCGGGTATTCCCTGAAGGCATTCTTGTCGTGCCGGTTCATACAAAGGGCTTTCAGAATTGCGACCTCTTTTTTGACAAGGTTTTCGCTGACGACCGTTCGCATGTATGCGGTTTCAAATATTTCGACAGGTTCAGATCTTTCGGTGAAATCGGGAATGTCCTAGCCGGAAAATGTGAGGGGCGCACGGACAATTCGCAACGTATCCTGAGTTACAACATAGGCATCGGCCTTCACGATGTTCTTTTCGCATCACGAATCTATGATATGATCGAAGCGGAAGTGGGGGAGACTGACTTTGAGAATGTGACATCCAAATTCTGGGTATGACAGAGCTCAATCCATACAATCCCGATGGCTCGGTTCTCAGAGAGGCCCAGCTGAGAATGCTCGACATACTCGTTGAGGTCGATAAAATATGCCGTGAGCGGGGGATTGACTATTGGATGGATGCCGGAACCCTTCTCGGCGCAGTACGGCACGGCGGTTTTATTCCGTGGGACGACGACCTTGACATCTGCATAAACAAGAAAGATTACAGGCGGTTCAAACAGGCAATGCTGGAATGTCTGCCTGAACGATTCGCATATCAGGACTGGACTACTGATCCTTACCATTTTGAAATGTCGCCGCGCATAAGGGACAGATACTCTCTTTTCGACCTTCCCTTGGAGAGAAAACAGAAGTACAGAGGCCTTTTCCTGGATGTGGTGCTGCTTGAGAGAATTCCTTCGATGAAGGTGCAGCATCTGGTATATCTGCTTTATGGACGGGTCACCAGAACGATGCACAACTACGGCGAGGCAATGTACAGCTCCCGCTTCCGCCGTATCTGGACGAAGGTTGCCGCATATCTGCTCTGGCCATTCGTATGGGCTTTTACAGGAATTTTCAGGCTATATGCCAATCTTACGCGCAGCGATATGATAGGCCGATATTACGTGGGGTTCCGCAATCCGCGCTACCTGAGTCACGTCTTCCCTCTGACCGAGCTTGATTTTGAGGGACATCGATTCTTCGCTCCGGGCAACTATGATGGATATCTTAAGGCTTTGTTCGGCGATTATATGAAACTCCCGCCTGAGGAACAGCGCGGAGGGCACAATGTCAACATCGAAATTTACCCGTATGACAGTCATTGACCAGAGAAGGATAGCGAAGAATGCAATGCTGCTCTACGTGCGTATGGCAGTGGTGATGCTTGTCAGCCTCTACACATCCAGGATAGTTCTGGATGCTTTGGGGGAGGTGGACTTCGGCATTTACAATGCAGTGGGCGGAATCGTGATGATGATGGCCTTTATCAATGGAGCGATGGCCAGTGCCTGCAACAGGTTCTATGCATACGAACTTGGCAGGGAGGACTATGAGGGGCTTCACCGTACTTTCAACCTCTGTCTCTTCGTATTCATTTTAATAGCTCTGCTGGCTGTGGTTCTCTCCGAAACGGTGGGCCTGTGGCTGCTCTATAGAAAGATAAAGGTTGCCGGCAGGATGGCGGCTGCCAGATGGGTGTTCCAGTGCAGCATAGTGTCGGTTGTCTTCGTGATACTGCGCACTCCTTATATGGCGATGGTCACTATCCGCGAGAAGATGAAGGTGTTCGCCTACGTGAGCGTGTTCGAGGCGTGCGGCAACCTGGCCGTAGCATTGATGCTGCTCAGGACCGGCAGTGACAAGCTTATTCTCTATTCAGTGCTGATGATGTGTGTCAGCATAGTGGTGACGCTCTTTTACGTGGCATACTGCACCATATTCTACAAGGAGTGCCGCTACAGGTTCTATTTCGAAAAGACGCAGTTTGCAAAGCTCTTCTCATTCGCAGGATGGAGTATGTTCGGCTCCGCCTCTCTCGTATGCCAGAATCAGGGAGTCAACATATTGCTCAACATATTCTTCGGACCGGTAATCAATGCCGCCCGCGGAATGGCCTACAAAGTGTTCGCGACTCTCCGTCAGTTTGTTGAGAATTTCATCACGGCATTCTATCCTCAGCTGCTCAAGTCCTATTCGTCAGGGGACGTGAAGGGGACGCTGAAACTGGTCAATCAGACATCGCGTTTCGCATACTACTTGATGCTTATCGTAGCGCTTCCATTCCTTTTCGAGATGCCTTTCATACTGGATGTCTGGTTGAAGGATGTTCCGGAGCACACGACGCTGTTCGCCCGTCTGGCTCTCGTCAATTCCTTGATAATAGTGCTGGAGAGCCCGCTCAATACGGTGATGCAGGCTCATGGCGATATCCGCAACTACCAGGTTGCCACCGGACTGATTACCCTTTCGGTGCTTCCTGTGGGATATCTGCTCTTCAAGCTGCACTTTGCACCTGAAAGCATATACTATGTCACCATCATATTGTGCCTCGTGGCTCTGGCCGTGCGGGTGCTCTATGTTCGGAATGCGGTGGGCCTTTCGACTGGCAGCTATCTCTCTGGAGTCATAGCTCCCGTTCTGAAAGTGTCCGTGGCGTCGGCATTGGTCCCTTTGTTGCTGGAGATCTCTCTTCCTGACGGAACAATGCGTTTCTTCGTGGTATCGGCGGCATCTGTTGTGATGACTGCGGTATCAATATATTTCCTCGGTATGTCCGGATCGGAAAGAGCCGGCGCAGTGAAGGTGATTAAAGAAAAATTCGGCAGGAGGGCCTGATGGTATGGAATCAACCGGAAAAATGAAACATCTGCACAAGGCTCTGGTAATAGGTCCCAATTATTACAATTTTCTGAATGCCGTATCGAAGGCATTTCTTGGACTGGGATGGGACTGTACTGTAATCGGGTACGACAATCCGATAGACCCTTATACGGCAGCAATGAAGGTGCGCTACAAACTGGGATGCAGCTCCTGCCGCAAAAAACTTCGGAATGAAAGCGAAAAATCCTTCAACGCAAAGGCAGTCGCCATTTTCGATACGGAGGCACCTGACTTGGTCTTTATAATGAATGGAGACATCCTTCATCCTGACACTTTGGAGCATTTCCGCTCAAAAGCAAAAGTGGCCCTCTGGCTTTTCGACAATCTGTCAAAGATGTCGTCGTGCCGTGACATAGCAGGGCATTGTGACCGTCTGTACAGTTTCGACCGCAGGGATGTGGCTGAATTGAATCGCTCCGGTATGGAGGCGTCGTTCCTGCCGCAGGCTTGCGATACGGAGTTGTATTATCCCGTGCCTCAGAAAAAGGATATTGACATTCTTTTTGTAGGCGACCTGTATTATTATCCCAATCGTCAGGCTTTGCTCAAGAGGGTGGTTGAGGAGTTTCCTCATAATAGAATTCTCATTATCGGCAAATACAAGCCGTGGTACAAGAATCCTCTGAAGTGGTTGCTGCGCGAACACAGGGATGTCTATACCAACGGAAACGTTCCTGCTTCAGCCGTGAATGCCTTCTACAACAGAGCAAGGATAGTGCTGAATATCCACCGGGATGATCAGAAGGACGGCGCGAATCCTCGCGTCTTTGAGATTTGCGGCAGCGGGGCCTATCAGATCTGTGATGCCAATCCTTATGTCAGAACCATTTTTCCTGACGGTGATGTGGAACTTTACGCAGATGCTGATGAACTTGTTGAAAGGATACGGGAGGCCCTTGCTTCAGATAAATCGGAAGCGGCATCAAGGGCTCACGTAACAACGATGAGAAATCATACCTATGCCAACCGCATAGAACAGGTTATCAGCGATTCTGGCTTTTGCTCCTGAGAATCTTCCGTTTGATCTTGTATGGCCAGCGTGATACGCGCTGAGGGATTTTTATCATCCAACGGACAACTTTGTTGGCGGCGAAAGCCGCTTTGTCGGATAGACCGAATTCGGGGATTGCGCACTCCGCTTTTTCGTAGGCTTCACGAATTATGGCGTCGATGCGCGCCTTCTGCATTCCCTGAGTCGGTTCGATTTTGCGCACGATCCACGAAGGCATCGAATAGAATCTGGAGAACCAGGTGTGGAGGCATATTTCTCTCCCTTTTTCGTCGAGCAGAATGGTTGTGATTCCATCTTTGTGGCGTACGCAGGGCAGATACAATGTTTTGAACTCGGATGCCATCCATCTGAAAAACGGATAGTATGGCTCGGCGTCGTTCAATTCGCGTATCATCAGCGATTTGTTGAATTTGCTCCGTATCAGGTCGAGATTGAATATATTGAAGAATGGATTCGTGACTATTTTGTTCCTGCCTGTTGTGGCGCTGTCGCCGTCTGATGCTCCAGCGTTGGCATATCCTCCGTCAATGACTGTTTTTATGAGATCAATTACAGGCTGCGGATTTGTGATGAATGCGTCTTCGTCAATATTTATGGCGATGTCACACTCCGTATCGCGAAGCATCGTAAAGAAATAGCCGTCTGCGCTCTGGTCCGTAAGCCTTACGCAGGGAATTTTCATCCCTTCCCACTCCAAGCCTTCATATAGTCCTTTTGAAAGCCGATAGAGGCGCAGGTCAAACGAGCGTGTGAATATCTTTATGCGTGGTGTCATCCTATGAAGCGGTCTTTCAATGACATCAGCCATCCTTTTTTGAAGCGTATCAGCTGAAGTTCGAAAGGATATTTTTCGTACAGACCATGTTTCTTGGCAAAATCAATCAGATATTCGAATGATGCAAGGCGCTGGGAAGCTCTCTGTCTGTCGGGCTTCTGACTTACTGATGATGGCCTGATGACGTAATGGTAAAGCGGTTCACGCACGGAGGCAATCCTTTCGGCGCATATCAGTGAGCAGGTGAGGAAGCAGGTGTCCTCCGCGCTGTGAGTATCAGGAAAGATGATGCCGTTTTCCTTAAGGAAGGTTCTCCGGTAGATGAACGTGGTGAAATATGATACGAAGTGACGCAGGAAGAACTTCTTGTTATTTGTGGAAGGGTTCCTGCGTACCTGGGCACCGAAGAATATGTCGCAGCATGCCATATCTGCATTGGAGGATTTTGCCGTGTTGTACAGCTTTTCGCAGAATGTCGGTTCAATCCAGTCATCTGCGTCCACGAAACAAATATACTCGCCTGCCGCCACGGTCAATCCGTAGTTACGCGCCGCTCCGGGACCGCTGTTGAGAGGCGTCTTCGTGAATTTCCACTCAATTTCAGGGTGTTTTTCTGCGAAATCCTTGGCATTATGTACACTGCCGTCACTGCCGTGATCATCTACGAGCACGACTTCGATTCCGCTTAGAGTTTGTGCGGCAATACTCTCCAGGCAGGCGCCAATATACCCGCTGACATTGTAAACCGGAGTGATTATTGAAATCTTGGACATGATACCTGATGTATTGAATCAACTTCTCCTGCGTCTGACAACTGCGACGGCAATCAGAGCAACCATAATGGCATACATTACAAGAATGCATATGGTAGCTATCGTGTCGCCTGTCCGCACACTGTCAGGGTCGAATTCGAAATGTATCTTGTGGCTTCCTGACGGAACGTTCATCGCCCTGAGCAGATAGTCTGCCCGGAAATGTCCGGCTGGCTGGCCGTCTATCGATGCTTTCCATCCGTAAGGGTAGTATATTTCAGAGAATATGATCGTACCCTCCTTCGAGGCTGAGTACTCGTAATCTATGAATCTCGGGGTGAATTTCGTGAGAGTGACCTGAGCTTGATCGTCGTGTCCTTGAACGGCACTTTCCGCAAAATCCTTGAAATCGTTGCCAACAACGGCAGTTGTTGCCAGATCGATGTTGTTGAGAGCATCACTTTCAATGTTTGGGGTATCGGCAATTACGAGAGAATCGACGAACCAGGCATTGCCCATTGCATAAGGGTTAACCTGAGCGGCAGGCTGTCCCTGTTCATCCTGAACTATCAGGTATTTTGCGTTGAGCATACTGATAACAGGCAGATGCATCTTTGAGAGATGCTCGTCAATCAGGTCCTGATATCTCCTCAGTTTGGCCGCGCAGTATCCTCCGACCGACTTGAGGTAGTAGGAGGTTCTTCCGTCATTGAACGTATTCGTGCAGAGGTTCATCACCCTGAAGTGAGGGTCAGGATCGTTTGAAATCAACTCCTCGTATGGCTGCATTGCATATACGTTGTTGCTCTGACGCGGACTGATGAAATTGTCGTCGTTGAAATATCTGCGGTCAACGGGCCACATGTCTGCAATCACCAGCACGCCCAGAACGGCTACCATCCATCTGCTCTTGATTTTCTGTCGGTTGTATGCA
Source organism: Candidatus Cacconaster equi (assembly GCA_018065895.1). Taxonomy (GTDB): domain Bacteria; phylum Bacteroidota; class Bacteroidia; order Bacteroidales; family UBA932; genus Cacconaster; species Cacconaster equi. The sequence continues at coordinate 32,896 of JAGHSK010000001.1, read as the reverse complement.
AACATCAGAGCGACCGCTGCTGCAATGAACAGGAAACTTCTCCAGGAGTCGCTTTTCAAAAGAGCTGCGCGTTCGTTCACTATGGAAGCATAAAGCCAGTCAGGCATCTGCTGCGCATACATTGCGTCTGACGGAGATATGAAGCTGTAGATGGAACTTCCGAAAATGGCAAATATCAGGCAGAGTCCCGCAGTGATTCCTCCTGAAATGAGGATGTTTTTCTCTATCTGCCGCCTGTCGCATTTCCCGTCCATGATTTCCTTGACTGCCAGAAATCCCAGAAGCGGCATCGAAATTTCAGCGACTATCAGAATTGAGGAGACTGCCCTGAATTTGTTATATAAAGGAAAGTGGTTGAAGAACAGTTCGGTCAGCCACATGAAATTGCTGCCCCAGGCAAGCATTACGGAGAAAAGTGTTGCGGCAAGAAGCGCCCACTTGTAAGGGCCTTTGACAATCAGCAGCCCGAGAATGAAGAGGAAACACACTATGGCCCCCATATACACGTTCCCCGCAGTGAACGGCTGGTCGCCCCAGTACATCGGGAGATTGGCGCAGAAATCGGCAGCTGTGCGAGGAGGATATCCGTGGGAAATTATCTCTTTGTATGTCTGTGATTTGGTGCCTGCATTGTAATTGGATGAACCGCCTTTGAACCCCGGTATCAGGAAACTGAAACTTTCGTCAAGGCCATAGCTCCACTGTGTGGCGTATTCTATGTCGAGACCGTTGTTTTTCACCTTTGAGGCATCATCGCCATCCCTGACAAGGTCGGAGTGGCCGCCGCGCATAGTCTGCTCCGCATATTCCTTGTTTGCAAAAACGTTGGAGCAGCGTGTTCCGAATCCTATGCCGAGCGATACGGCGAAAATGATTGTTGCTACGATGAGGTCCCTGTATCTCTTCTCCTTCAGGTGAATCCATAATTCAGCAAGGAAGAAGATGCCGATCATCATAAATAGATAGTAAGCCATCTGCGGATGGATACTGAATCCTATGCAGGTGAAGAACATCGTAAAGATGGCTCCTATGCCGTATTTCTTCCGGTAAATCAAATAGAAACCTGCTGCCACAAGGGTTATGTACGATATTGCTATGGTTTTTCCTCCGTGGCCTGCGGCAATGATGACAATGAAATAGGATGACAGAGCCACTGCCACAGCACCGACCGCGGAGAGCCATTTTTCAATTCCGAAAGATCTTAGAAGAATGAAGAAACTGATGAAATAGAATATCAGAATCCATGCGGGATGTTTCGGACCACGCTGCAGGAAGTTAGAGAAAGGAGCTATGAGATCGGTGGATTTATAATGACCGCCTCCAATCTGATAATTCGGCATTCCGCTGAACATTGAACTGTTCCAGAATCCATACTCTCCATCGGCCTTGTCATGCGTCGTGGCTTCGTGAACGGCCGAAATGGCATTGATGTCATCGGATGACTGGAGTACCTTTCCGGAAAGTTCGGGTTTGCAATAAACGTATGCCAGTATTAAAAAAAGGGCCGCGATTGCAAAATAACCGCCGTATTTTGTCATAAATTGCTTCATAGCGCTCCGAAAATGCGAATTATTCTACAAAAATACGCAATAATTCCCAATTGTAGATACCTTTATATCGGATCGACGTCCGGAATGATGATTGAGCCGCCTTTGAGTTCTTTTTCTATGTTCCATAACTCCCTGAGAAGGGCGGCTTTTATGCCTTTGGAACTCTTTGCCTTGTCGAACTTTATCCAGAATTCACGAATGCTGGTCCCGTCAATCGTGGAAATTGCAGGAGCTACGGGACCGGAGATTTCGCTTATGCCGCATCTGCGTGCCGCATCGTCTATCATCCTGCAGGCGTTCCAAAGCCTCCCCTCATTCTTATCCTTCACCGTAATGGTGAGCAATCTGACGTAAGGGGGATATCTGAACAATGCCCGTTCCTTGAGTTTGTCCGCTTCGGAGAGCGTTCCGCTCAAGACAGGATGTTCCGGCTGCGCCGTTTGGATTACGATACGCCCGGGGGTGTCGCGTCGCCCGGCTCTTCCGAGAAGCTGCGTGATGAGTTGTGCGGCTCTTTCGTCACTCCTGAAGTCCTGTACGGCGAAAAGGCTGTCGGCGTTCATCAGTACGACAAGTTCGAGCCTTTCGAAGTCGAAGCCCTTGGTTATCATTTGAGTACCTACAAGAATGTCGATCCTGTGGGCGGCGAAATCGCGTATCATCTTCTCCTCGCGGCTTTTGCTTGCAGTTGTTTCCGAATCGAAACGTGCAATGGCCTTGTCAGGGAACAATTCCTGGAGCTCCTCTTCAATTTTTTCCGTACCTGCTCCCCTTAGGGCGAGGGCCGGCTCAGAGCAGCTCTTGCAGCGGGTGGTGAACGGCTCCCTGTAACCGCAGTAATGGCACGAGAGGGAATTGTTGTATTTGTGATAGCTCAACGTAACGTCGCATCTGGGACATTTGGGCACGTCCCCGCACTCCGTACACTGTACAAACGGAGCATAGGCTCTTCTTGAACGGAAGACCAGAATCTGGCCGCCGCGTTCCAATGTGTTTTTCATCTCCTTGAGAAGAGATGCCGAGAAGTCTCCGCGCATATTGCGAAGTCTTCTTTCCCTGTTGGTGTCTATTATCCTGACAACAGGAGGTACGTTGTTGTAAAATTTCTGCGCGAGGTCAACTTTTACGAGTTTTCCGTCGGCCGCATTATAAAGTGATTCGTATGAAGGAGTGGCGCTTCCCAACAACATGGAGGAATTGTGGATTGCCGAGAGCATCATTGCTGCATCACGTCCGTTGTATCGCGGAGCCGGGTCGACCTGTTTGTACGACTGGTCGTGCTCTTCATCGACCACTATCAGACCGAGATTTGAGAAAGGCAGCAGGACTGCGGAGCGGGTCCCCAAAACGATATATGGGCCGCCTGATCCGGAGAGCGCCTCTATGACACTTCTCCGTGAGGCTGAGGTCATTTTTGAATGAAATGTCAGAAGCCTGTTTCCGAAACACTTTTCCAGCCTTGTCTGCAATTGCTTTGAGACAGCTATTTCCGGCACGAGATAGAGTACTTGCTTTCCCTTATTCAGTTGCTCCGAGGCAAGATGCGTGTATATTTCGGTCTTGCCGGAACCGGTAACTCCGTGGAGAAGGACCCTTTTGCCGCGGCTGAAAGCTTCCTTGATTGCCGCGTAAGCTTCCGATTGGGCTTCGGACAGTTCAGACTGAACGTTTTGCGGCGTTTCGCGATTACCTTCTTTCTTCCTCCGCCTTTTGGCGGATGGCGCATCTTTCAGGAAAACGGTGTATGCCGCGCGGAAGACCTCTCCGGCAGTGCACATATAGTATTCCGAGAGTTCCTTCCAGAACCTTATTTCTGAAGCCTGTACAGGCGCTCTGTCGATGACTTCCTCCAGAGGCAGTATCTTCCCGGCAGGAATGTCGGATGGAGCTGAGTTGCTGACGCCCAGAACTATGCCGGTATATTGCTTTGCTCTCAATATGACTCTGACCCAGGTTCCCTGCCGGATGTCGTCCTCAACTTCCTGAGGGACGCAGTAGGTAAGGGTACCTGCCAGCTTGAGCGGCAAAAGCACTTCCACATATTTTTTTGAGTCAGTCATCGTGCGAAATTAATATTTTTTTTTGCAGATAAAGAATAAAAATATACCTTTGCATTCCCGTTTGGAATTCGGCTTTGAGCCGTCCGGCGGAATGAAATGGTGCCATAGCTCAGTTGGTAGAGCAAAGGACTGAAAATCCTTGTGTCCCTGGTTCAATTCCCGGTGGCACCACTGGAGGGGAGTTACGAAAGCAACTCCTCTTTTTGTATAAGTTCGTCAAAGTACACAGATATGAAGAAAATTTTCTCAATGATTGCGGTCTTTGCTGCCATTGCGGTGAGCCACAACGTTTCAGCCCAGAATTCTGACCTCATGTATGAAGGAACAAAAGAACTTGATGCTGTCGGCGTGATTTCAGGAAGTCCTTCTATTTTCAACGAAAAGGGCATTGCCTGCTCTCTGACATACGATTTCAGTCAAGCGCATATTGTAAATTTCGACAGAGACAACAAGACTGTCATCAAGGATTTCGGCTCGATTGATGACTACAACGCCAGCCACGGGGAGGATTTTGTAAGGGACTGGCCGGAGTGCCTGATGCAACTTGTGGTCAACACCTGTGTCCAGATGAACAAGAAGCTTAAGGTGGAATTCTATCCCGAAGTCCCTGAAATCCCCGAGATATCCGATATTCCCGAGTTCGCGAATGTTGAAAAGAAGTATGATGTTGTCATAAAACTCGCACTTTTTGACATGGGACATTTTGTGGCTGTCGGATCAGTCAAGGCAGGTGGCAATATCGCCAAGGGCATAATGTACGTATATGAGCACGGTACTCAGAACGTAGTTGCCGCTTTCGACCTCAATTACTTGAGAGGCAACAATGTCGGATACGGCGACAGGGACCGTCTCCGTCAATACGGCAAGAACCTCGCCAAGGCAATGGCCGCTCTTGCAAAATAAGTTACTTGTTGTAGATGCATATTTTGAAATTCTTGTCAGATTTGACAAGAATTTCTTTCATAAAGTCCTCGTCGATTGCAACGCATCCCTCAGTGTACGGGTATGCGCCCTTTCCGTGAAGAAATATTGAATTGCCCAGACCTGCGGTGTTGTCGTGGTTGTAGTCTATTGACATTCCGTAGTTGTAGTCCGGGGCAATTTCTATCATATGCTCCCCGTGACATTCGTGGTGCACGGCAGATGTGTCGATAATCTGGTTGTAATATTGGCAGTCATCGCTGCAGCCATATACGGAAGGGGTAACGTCTATGTATTCTATCGATGTGCCGGGGTTCGGCAGGATGCCGAAGGCGCAGCGTATTCCGAATTCACCTTCAGGAGTCTTCATGTCTCCGTCGACCTGTTTTCCAAGTCCGTTCTTTCCGAGTTGGGCGTCGCTGCTGCGCTGCAGCTCCCATTTCCCCGATGCGTCCTTTACATAGAAATAAGCCTCGGCATCATATCCCTGAGTGCATTTGACGAGCAGTATCTGGTTTACCTCCGGGTTCTTTGCATATTTGTCGAGAAGGGAATTCCAGAATGCGGTGTTTCCGTTTCCTGAGTTGCAGGATGAGGTGATTGCTACCATTGTTGCAAGAGTGAACAGCTTGAAAAATTTCATTTTGTAAGGATATTGGCGTTTGAACCATAAAGATAAAAAACATTTTATGAAATTTTCTATCTTTGTGGCATATAAACCTTTCGCTATGAAAAAATTGTTTTTGTCGGCCATCGTTCTGATGGCGGTTATTTCCTGTAAGCAACAGCCGGCAGGCCCGCAGGTTGTGGCTCACCGCGGATATTGGGATATTGAGGGCAGTGCCCAGAACTCGTTGGAAGCACTCCGTCAGGCCGGTGAACACGGCTTTTATGGCAGTGAATTCGATGTGAACCTCACCAGTGACGACGTTCTTGTAGTCAACCACGACTTCACTTTCCACGATATCCTTATCGCTGAGAACACTTATGAGGCGATAAAGGACTCCACCCTGGCCAACGGGGAGGTCATTCCTACACTTGACAGTTATCTTGACCTCTTTTGCGAATATCCTGACCTTCAGCTCGTGTTTGAGCTCAAGAGCGAGGGGGATTCCGCGTATGAGGCACGTGCCATTCCTTTGCTGATTGAGAAGCTTGAGCAGCGCAACCTTATTGAACGCACCGATTTCATATCCTTCAGCCTCACGGCTTGTCAGGAGATGGCCCGCAGGATTCCTGCCATGATGGTTGAGTACCTTGGAGGCGAAATTGCGCCTGCAGAGCTCAAGGAGATGGGAATCAATGGAATTGATTACCATTACACCGTCTTTGAGAAGCATCCGGAGTGGGTTGAGGAGGCTCATTCCCTCGGAATGATATGCAATGCGTGGACAGTGAACAAGGAGGAGCAGATAACTGAAATGCTTGATATGGGAGTGGACTTCATCACTACCAATGCTCCTGAACTGGCCGAACAACTCATTGCCGGACGCAGTGCAAAATAATCTATGGAGAAAAAAATTCGTGATTTCAGGGCTTTGCTGAATCAACACGGGCTGAAAGCGACGTCGCAGAGGCTTCTTATCCTTGAAGCTATGACGAAGCTCGGTCACGCCTGCGCCGACATGGTGATGGCGGAGATAGGGAAGATGGATCGGGAAGCCGACCGTAAATATACGCTGGCCACCATTTACAACACCCTGAAATGCCTGGCGGATGCGGGATTGCTCGTAAGGCGTCCGAGCATCAACAGCAAGATGTATTTCGACGTCAATACCTACGACCACTGCCATTTGTATGATGTCAAGAGCCATACACTCACGGATTTTGATGACTCCGAGCTGATTCACATAATTTCGGACTATTTCGCTGCAAAGAAGCCACACAACTTCCAGCTGGAACACGTGGACGTGCATTTTACCGGTGAATTTGTCAAATGATTTCCCTATGGAAGAGACTAATAAGGAAAGGTTCAAGAGATGCGTCAGGGAGATAATCCCATCGACGACAAAAACCTGTATCTGGATAATCAAGATTACGGTAGGAGTTTCATTCGCGATGATGCTTCTGAAGTATTTCAATATACTGCCGTACATTTCCGATTTTATCAGTCCGGTATTCAGCATCTTCGGATTGCCTGGATCGACGGCCCTGGCCTTTGTGTCCGGCTACTGTGTCAACGTGTATTCCGCAATTGCGGTCATGACGTCACTTGACCTCGACTGGAGGGCCATTACCATATTGAGTACGATGGTAATGGCGGCCCATTCGATGTTCCTTGAAACGCCTGTCCTCAAGAAAACCGGCGTGAGCGGCGTGAGAATGGTCGCTGTCAGGACACTGAGCGCCTTTGTGCTGGGCGTGGGCCTTAACCTTGTCCTCCCCGGGGAAGCAACTTTGGATGCCTCGGCGGCTGCGGTCGCAGAGAGGGGTGCTTTCCTTCCTCAATTAGGCGCCTGGGTCCTCTCGACACTGAAGCTTGTGGTGATGATGATATGTATCATCTATGCATTGAATGTCCTTCAACGTGTGCTTCAGGAATTTGGAATAATAGATAAGATAGCCAAAGTGTTCAAACCTTTGATGAAGGTATTCGGACTTCCGGAAGGGACGGTTTTTCTATGGATAGTGGCGAATGTGATAGGTCTGGGCTATGGCGCTGCGGCTATTCTCGACTCCCTGTCGCGAAATACGCTTTCAGAACGTGACGTCAAACTGCTGGACAGCCATATCTGCATATCACACAGCAACCTTGAAGATCTTATCCTGCTTTCCGCAACAGGTGCAGTATGGTGGATACTGCTGTTGAGCAGGTGGCTGATGGCTATTATTCTTGTGTGGGAACAGAGATTGGAATTTTATATCTCTGACAAGTTTTCCAAAAAATGATTACATTTGCAGTTTCAAATATTTCAGCTGAATGAGTGCACTACACACAAAATGTCTGATAATCGGCAGTGGTCCTGCGGGATATACCGCCGCCATATATGCATCCAGGTCTGCTCTTTCACCGATTTTGTTTGAGGGACTCCAGCCTGGAGGACAGCTCACGACCACGACACTCATAGAGAATTTTCCGGGATATCCTGAGGGAATAGATGCCAATGAACTTATGGCTTCGATGCGTCAGCAGGCTGTGAATCTCGGCGCCGACGTGCGCCCGGGGTGCATTTCGGAAATTGACCTTTCCTCAAGACCGTTCAAGGCCGTTGCTGATGGTTCCTTGGAGATAGAGGCTGATACGGTCATTATCGCTACCGGTGCCACGGCGAAATATCTGGGCCTTCCGAGCGAGAGCAAATTTCGCGGAATGGGAGTTTCAGCGTGCGCCACTTGCGACGGTTTCTTCTATCGCGGCAAGGATGTTGCAGTGGTCGGAGGCGGGGACACCGCATGTGAAGAGGCCACTTACCTGGCATCTCTTTGCAGAAAGGTTTATATGATTGTACGCAGAAACGAATTGCGTGCATCAAAGGCGATGCAGTCACGTGTGGCGGCAACGGAGAATATCGAAGTCCTTTGGGAGTGCAATACTCAGGAGGTTCTCGGTGATCAGACCGGTGTGACCGGTGTAAGGCTTGTCCGTAAGGATGGAGAGACGTTCGACAGGAAGATAGACGGTTTCTTCCTCGCGATAGGCCATCATCCGATGTCCGATATGTTCAAACAGTGGGTTGAGACGGATGAGAACGGCTATATTGTAACTGACGGCAGGAGTTCAAGGACAAATGTCGAAGGGGTGTTTGCAGCCGGTGACGTGCAGGATCCGCAGTACAGACAGGCGATTGCGGCTGCGGGCAGCGGATGTCGCGCGGCGCTTGATGCTGAACGATATATATTGTCAAAGAAATAAAGGAACAGATGAAAGGAAAAATACTGTTTGCATTGCTTGCGGCGCTTTTGCTGTCATCCTCTTGCGCTTCGCAGTTCCACAAGGTGATGAACGGCTCGGATCTGTCAGCGAAATATCAAATGGCGTTCGACCTTTTCAACGCAAAGAAATTCGCCAAGGCGGCCGAAATGTTCGAATCTTTGTCGTTGATGACAAAGGGAACCGCTCAGGATGATACCGTGCAGTATTATTGGGCGTTGAGCAACTATAACTACGGCGACTTCATTACAGCCGAGTCAAATCTCTCCCAATTCATCAGCACTTTCCCGGTAAGCGCCTTCATAGAGGATGCCAAGTACCTCAGGATAGATTGCCTTTATAGAGGCACCTACAGATACCAGCTCGACCCGCTTCCTACGTACAAGGCTATTTCCGAAATGGAAATTTTCCTCAGGGAAAATCCTGACAGCCAGTACAGGGATGTGATCGAACCGCTTATCGACGAATTGAAGGGCAGACTGGAGTTGAAGGCATACAAGTCCGCACACCTCTATTACCATATGGAGGATTATCTCGCCGCCCATCATGCGTTGAAGAATGTGCTCAGGGACAATGCTGACAACCGCTATCGCGAAGATGTGCTGTACTACACGGCGATGTCGGCATACAAGCTTGCTTTGAACAGTATCCCCGAGAAACAGCACGAAAGATATCTCGTCTTCGTTGACGACTATCTCAACATCATAGGCGAGTATCCTGACACCAAGTACCGCAAGGAACTTGACAGGATATACGACAAAGTCCAGAAAATATTAAAGAAAGATAACACAGATACAGAAAATGGAAATTAAGAAACAAGTTCCGAACAACACCGTTACACGTAACCTTTCAGAGTTCGCTGCTCCTACAGGCAACATTTATGAGACTGTTATGATCATAGCAAAACGCTCCAACATGATCGCAGCCGACATCAAGCAGGAATTGAGCAAGAAACTTGAGGAGTTCTCAAATTATGCCGACACTCTTGAAGAGACATTCGAGAATAGGGAGCAGATTGAAATTTCCAAATACTATGAACGCCTTCCAAAGCCTACCTTGATTGCTACCAAGGAGTTTCAGGACGGTGAAATCATCTATCGTAAGGCTGCGAAATAGCCTTTTGCAATGCTCAAACGGCTCAGCATCGAGAACTATGCGCTGATAGATCACCTGGATATTGAATTTCCGGGTGACCTTGTTATTATTACGGGGGAGACAGGAGCAGGCAAATCAGTCATGCTCGGTGCGCTGTCGCTTCTCCTTGGCGCAAGGGCTGATGCATCCGCCATCAAGGACAAGTCACACAATTGCGTGGTTGAAGCTGAGTTCGGCGGTGAAACTGATATGATTGTCCGAAGGGTGGTGAATCCTGCCGGACGTTCACGTGCCTTTATTGATGATGAACCGGTTTCGCTTGACCAGTTGCGGGATGCCGCCGGTGGCCTGGTGGACATCCATTCCCAGCATCAGCAGTTGCTTCTTTCCGACAAGAAATTCCAGCTTGCCGCACTTGACGGGTTCGCCTCACTTGGTGGGGAGCTGAGGGCCTATGATTCCCTTTACTCGGAATACACTGAATGCTGCGGGCGTTTGGAACGGCTTGATTCGGAGCTGGCATCGGATGCCAGAGAGCGTGACTATCTGGAGTTCCAGTATGAGCAGTTGAAAGCCGCTTCCCTGAAGCCTGGAGAATTGGAAGAACTCGAAATGGAACATTCCCGCCTGGCGAACAGTGAGCAGATCCGGGAGGGCCTTGCGAAGGTCAATCAGATTTTCGAAGGCAACGGAGTATCGATGGAATCAAGTTTGAAGGAGGTGGAAAATGTCCTTTCCCGCCTTTCGCATTTTTTGCCCGATCTGGCAGGATTGGCAGAAAGATTGGAATCGTCGAGATTGGAGCTCAAGGATATATGCGGGGACATTGCATCAAGGGAAGAATCCATAGAATGCTCTCCACAGAGGCTTTCTGACGTCGAACAAAGAATGTCAATGCTGTATGACCTGATGCGCAAGCACTCCGTGGAAAATGCCGCAGCATTGATTGACATCAGGGACTCCCTGGCAAAAAAACTTGGGGACGGAGCGGACCGCGAGGCGGAGAGAGTGGAACTCTCCAACAAATGCGATGCACTGAAAAAATCCTGTGAGGATGCTTCACTGAGTCTGCATAAGTCAAGAGTAGAGGCCGCACCACGATTCTCAATGGATTTGGAGAAGAAGATAAAATCGCTGGAGATGCCTTATGCGAAGTTCCGTGTGAGAATTGATGAAAAGCCGACGTTCGGCCCTGACGGAAAGGATGACATTGTTTTCGAGTTCAATGCCAACGGTGGAGAATTCCAGAACCTTGCAAAATGTGCCAGCGGAGGTGAGCTTTCAAGAATAATGCTGTGCCTCAAGTCTGAAATGGCGAAATATACCGGTATGCCTACACTGATATTCGATGAAATAGATACGGGCGTTTCCGGCAGCATTGCCGACAAGATGGGCGCGATGGTTGTCGATGCCGGAAAGTCGATGCAGGTCTTTGCGATCACGCATCTTCCGCAGGTGGCCAGCAAAGGTTCGGCCCATTATCTGGTTTATAAGGAAAATGAAGGGGGGACCAACCCTCAGACAAGGATAAGAAGGATTGAAGGGGAGGAAAGAGTCAGGGAGATAGCCCGTATGTTGAGCGGAAGCACCCTGACTGATGCGGCTCTTGCGAACGCGAGAGTCCTTTTGGATGGAAATAAATAACATACAGAGATATGCGTTTAATTATTCAAGAATCCTATGGAAAAATGTCGCAGTGGGCTGCGGCATACATTGCAAAAAGAATCAATGAATTTAATCCGACAGCTGAAAGGCCGTTCGTTCTGGGCCTTCCTACAGGATCCACTCCAATAGGAACCTACAAGGAATTGATTCACCTTTATGAAACAGGAAAAGTTTCGTTTGAGAATGTGGTGACATTCAATATGGATGAGTATATCGGAATTCCGGAGAATCATCCTGAGAGCTACCATACGTTCATGTGGGACCATTTCTTCTCACATATCAACATCAAGAAGGAGAATGTGAACATTCTTAACGGCAATGCCGCTGATCCTGAAGCCGAATGCAGGGAATATGAAGACAAGATCGCATCTTATGGCGGAATAGACCTGTTCATGGGTGGAATCGGTCCGGACGGTCATATTGCATTCAACGAACCGGGTTCTTCCCTCAGCTCACGTACCAGAGTGAAATCGCTTACCACCGATACCATCATTGCCAACTCGCGTTTCTTTGACAACGATATCAATAAGGTTCCGAAGACGGCGCTTACCGTAGGTGTTGCCACAATAATGTCTGCCAAGGAGGTAATGATTCTCGCCAATGGACACAATAAGGCACGTGCCCTGTATCACGCAGTCGAGGGTTCCGTGAATCATATGTGGACGATTTCCGTTCTTCAGATGCATCCGAAGGGAATCATCGTATGCGACGATGCAGCGACTGTCGAATTGAAAGTCGGAACTGTGAACTATTTCAAGGATATTGAAAAGAAGAATCTCGATCCTACCTCGTTAATGTAACGGTAAAGTCGGGAGAATAGATTATATCGCGGGTGGCAGTGTTCTGCCATCCGCTGTTTTTATCAGAACGCTCGAATCTGAAGTTGCCCTGAAGCCCGCGCATATAAGGCAGTGAAGTGGTCTGTGTGAAGTCGGTGGCTCCGTCGTACATTGCCGATACGCAATATTTCATCAGGTCGTATCCCTGAAATGAGAATGCTGTCGGTTCGGCGTTGAACAGAGCACGGTATTTGAGAAGGAAGTCGTGTGTCTGCTGGTTGGAATAGTCAACCCAGTACGGAGCTGAGAAATGAGCGTTCGTCAAGAAGAACGTGTCGTAATCGATCGATGATTCGAAACTCCTGAGTTCATTCAGGCAGTATATCTTCAATGGAACGTTGTTCCTTGTAATCTGTTTCAGGTTTCTGACGACATCAGGTGCAAAGGCCGCGTCAGATGAAGCCACGATGATTTTGTAGGAACCCTTTTCTGACCACTGGTGTCCGAGCATTTCACCAAGTTCTCGGCCCATGAGGATGTCGTAGGCCTCATGGCGATATGGGATTCCGGCAGAGTCAAGTGAGGCTGTGATTCTGTCCACAAGGGATTTCTCCTTCAAGGTGGAGTTGTAGAATACATAGACGTTGTCGTCAAACGACACGTTGAGACTCTTTACAAGATTGCACAGCTGGATGGAGTCAGTTGCCGGTGCAAGGAAGAAATATGGATTCTCCGGAATGAACGTTGCGGACCTGCTGTCCATCGGAGAGACCATCGGAATTTCATTCTCTTTGGCGAATTCTGCATACGATCCTATGTCGGAAGCATGCACAGGCCCGATAATCAGGTCGCTCTCCTTGAGAGATGAATCGTTCAATGGATTTGAGGCTTTGGTGTCGAAAACCGACAACTCCACGCAGTAACCATCTTCTTTCAATTCTCTCAAAGCAGACAGAACTCCGCAGTAGAAATCGAAATAGTTGGAAGAAGGGTCATTTGATGCGTTGAATGGAAGGAGCAGCGATATTCTCAGAGGCCTTGTCCTGTCGAAAATGCGGAATGTCACCGACTCCCGGATCTCCTCACTGACTTGATCCTGTAACTGAAGAGAGTCCTGATCATTCACGCTCACAATAGGGGAAATGGGCGCTGCTGTTACGATGAGTTGTGCCGGCTCCTCTTCTTCGTTCTTCTTTGATTTGTTGAACAGGCCCAGCAGTTTTTCATACCACTTGGTCTGTCCCTTTTCCGGATTGTCGTCAGAAACCTTCTCCTGAACGGCATCCGGAACGTTTTCCCGTACCGCTTCCGGTACAAGAATGGAAGAGCCCGCTTTAAGGCCGTCCGCCATTGACGGGTTGGCCTCAAGCAGGGCTTCCTGAGTTATTCCGTATGCCTTGCAGATTGAAAAAATGGTCTGCTTCGGCTCAACTTTGTGTACATAATATACTTTTCCTGCAATGTTGGCGCGCTCCGAAGATATTTTTACTTCAGGAGCCTCATAATCCTGTGCCGACAACGTCCATACTGTCAGCAACAGAACCATCGACAGAAAAAGTTTTCTGCGCATTACTGGTTGTTTCTTGTTCTGATATAGTTTGCGTTGAGGCCTTCAACAATCTCCTGAGTGATGTCGAGAGCAGGGCTGCCCATTATGACAACATTCGTGGCTTCGCTTGTGGTGAGGATAGCTGCGAAATTATGATCCTTGTTGTATTCGGCAAGGTATGTCTTGATGGCATCCATTACCTGGTTCATCATTACGGCTTCTTCTTCCTGAAGTTCATATTGTTTCTGTGCGGCTTCATTCTGGAGATCCTGCTGACGCTGCTGAAGGGCTGCCTGCTGCTGTTCTGCTGCCGAACGGGTGAGAAGGCCCTTGTTTATCTGATTCTCGAATGATTTGACGTCGCTGTCGAATTTGCGGCTCTTCTTCTGGAGGTCATCCTGAACGCCTGTGGCTTTTGCTTCGAAAGCGGAGCGGAGGTCATTGTACATATCGTATTGCACTACAAGTGTGTCAATGCGGAGGTAAACGATATCTCCGGCCTGGGCTGTGGTTTCAACAGTTGTTTCGCTTGCGGCTTTTTTGTTCTTTGCCGGTGATGCGATGGCGATTGCCAATGCAGCGACAGCTGCAACCACAGCTACGATGCTTAGGATAAGAGGGGTTTTTTTCATTTTATTTGATTTGTAAATTGATATTCCGTTAAAGATGCAAATATAATAAATTTATTTCAACTCTCCGAGGTATGCCTTGATCGTCTTTTCAAGACCGAGATAAAGCGCGTCGCAGATAAGCGCGTGTCCTATGGAAACTTCAAGCAATCCGGGGACGGTCCTGTTGAAATATTCAAGATTGTCAAGATTCAGGTCGTGGCCCGCATTGATGCCGAGTCCCAGTTTCACTGCTTCCTGGGCTGCCTTGAAATATGGCTCCACGGCTTGTTCCCGGTTGATGTGATAATTTCTTGCGTATGCCTCCGTATAGAGCTCTATTCTTTTGCAACCTGTCTCGGCCGCATATTGTACCATCTCCTTTATCGGGTCTACGAATATGGAGGTGCGGATGCCCTCGTCATTGAAGACCTTGCATATTTTCCTGAGGAAGTTGAGATTTCTTCTGGTGTCCCATCCTGCGTTGGAAGTGAGCGCATTCTCAGCGTCCGGAACGAGGGTTACCTGGGTGGGTCTGACCTTGAGAACCAGCTCCGTAAATTTGTCAATAGGATTGCCTTCGATGTTGAATTCGGTGGTGATCAGTGGTTTGAGTGCGATCACATCGCTGTATCTGATATGCCGTTCATCCGGTCTGGGATGAACGGTGATGCCTTGTGCGCCAAAACGTTCGCAATCTTCAGCCGCTTTAAGTACGTCAGGCATATTGCCGCCTCTGGCATTGCGCAGAGTGGCTATCTTGTTGATGTTTACGGATAATTTTGTCATATTTTACAAATATAGTGCTTTTGGGGGAGATTATTCAAAACAGTTTCCTAAATTTGCATTACAGGAAGTTGTGATATGAAGGTCGCAGTATTTTTCAGAGAATTGGACAAATGGCAGATTCCGTCATTGGAACTGCTTGAACGTGAACTCGCCGCAGGCGGTGCAGAGTTGTGCATTCACGGCCGCGATTTCACTTCATGGTCGGATCTTCCTGAAGATGTGGGCCTATTCCTCTCTTTGGGGGGTGACGGGACCTTCCTTCAGGCTCTGACTTACGTGCGCGAGAGGCAGATTCCAGTTGCAGGCATCAATTTCGGCAGACTTGGCTTTCTTACCACCGCAAAGGTGGAGGAGGGGAGGCTCGGATGGGTGAAAGATCTCCTGGAAGGGAGATACACGACGGAGACGAGAGATATTCTCAAGATATCCTCCGATGTACTGCCGGTGGATTTCTATCCTTATGCGGGCAATGAAATCACAATTCAGAGGCAGGGCGCAGGAATGCTTACGGTTGACCTCAAAATCAATGGGCGGCCTATTCCTCCATATTGGGCTGATGGCATTGTAATCGCCACGGCTACAGGCAGTACTGCCTATAGTATGAGTGTCGGGGGGCCGATTGTCGTACCGTCGTCGAAGGTCCTGATAATCGCTCCTATTGCTCCTCACAACCTGAACGTGCGCCCGTTGGTGGCCCCGGTGGATTCGCAGTTCGAACTGAGATTCCGGTCAAGGGAGGGACGGGCTTCTCTCACTCTTGACAACCGTTCCGTGGAGGTGAAGGAAGGGGACGTTTTCAGGATAACCAAAGGTGAATACGGGTTCAGGTATGTGTCACTTTCCGAAAACGGATTCTTCAATGCGTTGAGGACCAAATTGCTTTGGGGAGAAGACAAAAGAAATTTCGAATAGACAGAATGAAAGAGGACAAGGAATTGCAGATGCCCACCCATGTGACAATCATTATGGACGGTAATGGAAGATGGGCGAAGAAACAGGGAAAGGTCAGACTTTTCGGCCACAATGTCGGGGTGGAAAGCGTGAGGGCCTGTTGCGAATATGCAGTTGAGCACGGGATAAAATACCTCAGTCTCTTTGCTTTCTCCGAGGAGAACTGGGGAAGGCCACAGGCAGAGATTGACGGGCTTATGTCCTTGATGGTCAAATCTATGGTTGCTGAACTTCCTGTCTTTCTCAAGCAGAACGTCAAATTTCGTGTAATCGGCAACAGGACTGCCCTGCCGGCAGATGTGGTGGAGGGAATAGAGAAGACGGAGTCGGCGACTGCCTGCAATACCGGGTTGAATCTGATAGTGATGCTCAGCTATAGCGGCAAATGGGATATCCTGCAGGCGGCCAAGCGCTACGCGGAGGATATGCTCGATGCAGGAAAGAGGGTTGATGTGGATGAGAGGGGATTCGAAAAATATCTCAGCACGTATGGCATCCCTGACCCCGACTTGATGATCAGGACGAGCGGGGAACAGCGCCTGAGCAATTATATGCTCTGGCAGTGCGCTTATACGGAGTTTTATTTCACACCGGTCCTTTGGCCCGATTTTCGCAAAGTCGACTTCGAGCTTGCCATACGAAGTTTCAACGAAAGGGAAAGACGATATGGTAAAGTTGAATAAATTGAAATTTTTGCTATATTTGTAATTCTATTCGAGCCAAGATTTGATGAGAAGATACCTGATATCGTTGTTTTTCTTCGCAGTTCTGCTGTTCAGTCCGTGTATGGCACAGGAACAGAAGACAATGTCCGCCAATGACGTAGAGATTGACTATAATAATCCCAAGGAGTACGTCGTCGGTGGTGTGGAGATTGAAGGACTCAAATATCTGAGCAAAGCACAGGTTGTTTCCGTTCTCGGTTTGCGCGAAGGACAGAAAGTCACCGTTCCGGGGGCCGATCTTTCCGCAGCTCTCAAGCGAATCTGGCTTCAGGGCGCCGTTTCCGACATATCCCTCGTAATCGATTCCCTCTCCGCGGCCCGGGACACTGCATTCTTCAAACTTGTGCTTCAGGAGCGTCCGAGAGTCATTTCGTGGAGCTACAAAGGGATAAAGAAAGGCGATCAGGATGAAATCAAGCAACGTCTCAACCTGCGAAGGGGATCACAGCTCTCCGAATACGTAAAGTCTTCTTCCATTGACATCATCAAAAAATTCTACAAGGAGAAAGGATTCGCCGATGTAAACGTTGATGTGGAGATTGCCAACGACACCATCATCAGAAATGCGGTTCGCGTGACTTTCAACGTTGACAAAGGAAAGAAACTGAAAGTCCATCACATCACTTACGATGGAAACGGAGAACTTTCGAAATTCAAACTTGACCGTTCGATGAAGAAGACGAAGGATGCAAAGTGGTATAACCTCTTTTCTTCCAAGAAATTCATTGAGAGCGAGTATGTCGGTGACAAGGAGAAGCTGGTAGAGGCGTTCAATGAGGCGGGATATCGTGATGCGAAGATAGTCAAGGACTCCCTGTTCCGTGATGAAGACGGGAAGCTCAATATCCATTTCGACATTGACAAGGGAAAGAAATATTATTTCAGAAACATCACCTGGACCGGTAACTCCGAATACACGACTGAAGGTCTGAATGAGATCCTCAAGATATCAAAAGGAGACGTTTACGACGTCCCTACGATGGAAAAGAGACTTTTCGGAGGGGAGAAGGAGAATGACATCTCCATATCAAAACTGTATCGCGACAACGGATACCTCTTTTTCAACATCGTTCCGGTGGAGATGAACATTGACGGCGACTCCGTGGACGTTGAGATGAGAATGGTGGAGGGCAAGCCCGCCACGTTCAACAACATCATCATCAACGGCAATACCATCACCAATGAGAACGTTGTCCGCAGGGCTGTATTCACCAGACCTGGCTACCTCTTCCGCCAGACGGATTTCGAGCGTTCAATCAGAGAGATTGCCTCAATGGGCCATTTCGAGCCTGAGCATGCATCTTCTTCCGAGGGATGGAGCCTCATTCCGAATCCGAACACCAACATGGTGGACATAGCCTATAACGTCAAGGAGAAGCCGAACAGCCAGCTCGAACTCTCCGGTGGATGGGGAAACGGTATGTTCGTGGGTACTCTTGGATTGAGTTTCAACAACTTCTCCACCCACAACTTCTTCGTGGCTGAAGCCTGGAGGCCTGTTCCTCTGGGAGACGCCCAGAACCTTTCCATAAAGTTCCAGACCAACGGTACATACTACACGGCGCTCTCGGCAAGTTTCCTGGAGCCGTGGCTTACCGGAAAGAAACCGACGTCACTGAGCATCTCGGCATATTTCACAAGACAGACCAACTCGTACACTTCATACTACTATCAGATGCTCAACGACGACCAGTATATGGAGATATTCGGAGCAAGCATCGGTATCGGTACGCGTCTGAAATGGCCTGACAATTATTTTGTACTCTACAACACTCTGGGATGGCAGTCATATAAACTTCAGGATTGGCCATATCAGTTCATTTATTCTACGGGCTTGTCCCACAATATCAACTACACGTTCAACCTGTCGCGTATCTCGACTGACCAGTCGATTTACCCTCGTTCCGGCTCGGAGTTCTCGTTCAGCGTTTCTCTGACGCCTCCTTTCTCAATGATGAAGAAGGGATGGAGGGATATTGACTACAACAAGATGAGCGTACAGGAGCACTACAACTGGATTGAATATCACAAGTGGACCTTCAAGGGCACTCTCTATACCAAGCTGATCGGGGACCTCGTGCTGATGACGAGGATGCAGTTCGGATATCTGGGCTACTACAACAAGAAGTGGGGATATTCTCCATTCGAGGGATTTATCGTAGGTGGTGACGGTATGTCAGGCTACAATACCTACGGACAGGAGGTGATCGGATTGAGAGGTTATGAAAACTATTCGCTTACACCTATAAGCAGCAACGGTTCCTATATGGGTAACCTGTATGACAAGTTCACCATCGAGTTGAGGTATCCTGTCATAATGCAGACAAGTTCCACCATTTATGCCCTTCTCTTCCTTGAAGGAGGTAACTGCTGGGCGGACATAAAAGAGTTCAACCCGTTCCAGATCAAACGTTCCGCAGGTATCGGCGCCAGGGTATTCCTTCCTGTCGTGGGTCTTCTGGGAATCGACTGGGGTTATGGCTTCGACAACCCGGACAAGAAGAGCCGCAGCCAGTTCCACTTCCTGATCGGTCAACAATTCTAAAATCAGCGAATATGAAAAAGTTTTTTGTTTCACTGCTTCTTATACTTCCGTTCATTTCGGCCGGAGCCCAGACAATAGTTACAATCAACACTGAGAAACTGCTCAAGAGCATTCCCGCTTATGTGGCGGCTCAGGATGAACTGGCATCTCTGAATGAGAAATATAAAGCCGCGATACAAAGCGAGGTCGATGAGATCGAAAAGCTCTACAACGATTATCAGCAGAAGAAGTATACTTTGACGGCTTCTCAGCGCAGCGCTGCTGAAAATGAAATTCTCTCGCGCGAAAAATCAACTCAGGAGAAAGAGAAGATATACTTCGGAGAAGATGGCATAATGTCAAAAAAGAGTGATGAACTCCTTCTTCCGATAAAGGAAAAGGTGGATGCTTCCATCAAGGCGGCCGCCCTGACAGGAGGATATGCTATGGTTGTCGATCTGGCAATCGCCCAGAGCGTTGTCTACAGCGAGGGTGCAAAGGACATCACGGAAATTGTTCTTCAGATATATGATACTTTAAAATAATAAATTGACATGAAAAAGATTTTACTGCTATTCATTTGTGTTTTCGCTTTCGGTGTAGCTGCCAATGCTCAGGGCAAATGCGGTCACATCAACACTCAGGAACTCGTATCCTTGATGTCGGACAGGGATTCCGCCATTGTCAAGATTCAGGCCTATGCAAAGGACCTCGATGAGACTCTTTCAGGAATGCAGGATGAGTACAATACAAAACTCGCTGAATATCAGAGAAAGCAGGGTGAATGGGCTCCGGTAGTCCGTGAATCAAAGGAGAGAGACATCCAGGAACTCATACAGCGCATCCAGCAGTTCCAGCAGTCAGCTCAGCAGGACATGGGCCAGATGCAGCAGGAACTTATGGCTCCGGTTGTTAAGAAGGCTCAGGATGCCATCACAAAGATTGCAAAGGCAAACGACCTTACCTATGTTTACGACCTTGCAGTCGGCGCTCTTATCTATTTTGATGAAGCCAAGAGCATGAATCTTCTTCCGCTCGTGAAGAAGGAACTTGGTATCCCGGCAGAAAAAATTGCTCCTACACAGTTTGCAACTCCTGAAGAGACCAAATAGCTTGAATTGTATCATCAACCTATAAACATTCTTATGCAACATAACGTTATTGACACTAAAGATGTCGTAATCAGATTTTGTGGTGACTCCGGCGACGGAATGCAGCTGACAGGTACTCTGTTTGCTGACGCTTCTGCGCTTTACGGAAATGAAATATCCACTTTTCCTGATTATCCGGCTGAAATCCGCGCTCCTCACGGAACAGTTTCAGGCGTTTCCGGATTTCAGGTTCATGTCGGCAGTGTTGAAGTCAACACTCCTGGCGACTATGCGGATGTTCTTGTCGCAATGAATCCTGCCGCCCTTCGCGCGAATGCAAAATGGGCGAAGGCTACCGCAACCATCATCATCGATACCGACACTTTTACAGAGGAACTCATCAAGAGAGCCGGCTACGCCACGCTTGACCCGATTACTGAACTGCGCATCGAAGACCGCAACATAATCTATTCCCCAATCACAACCCTCACAAAAGAGAGTTTGAAAGACAGCGGAATGGACCAGAAGTCGATTGTAAGGTGCAAGAATATGTTCACGCTCGGAATGTGTTTCTTCATGTTCAATCGTCCTCTTGAATACACCTATGCTTATCTCGAGAAGAAGTTCAAGAAGAAACCTGATCTGATTGCTCCGAACAAGAAGGTATTGTTCGATGGATTCAATTATGCGTCCAATATTCAGGCAGTTGCCAATACATATACAATCAAGCCTGCGAAGCAGGAGAAAGGTCTTTACCGCAATATCAGCGGAAACCAGGCTACTGCCTGGGGCCTGATCGCAGCATCAGAGAAGAGCGGACGTCCGCTTTTCTGCGGTTCATATCCTATCACCCCTGCAACTGCCATTCTTGAGGAACTTGCAATACACAAGAACCTCGGAGTGAAGACACTTCAGGCAGAGGATGAAATCGCCGGAATCTGCACGGCAATCGGCGCGGCATATGCCGGGAATATGGCGGTAACCACCACTTCAGGCCCTGGTTTGAGCCTCAAGTCAGAGGCTCTCGGTCTGGCAATGATTACGGAACTTCCTCTTGTAATCGTTGACGTACAGAGAAGCGGTCCGTCAACCGGTATCCCTACCAAGACAGAACAGACAGACCTCAATCAGGCACTTTACGGGCGCAATGGTGAATGTCCTATCGCTGTCATTGCAGCACATTCCCCAAGCCATTGCTTCGATGCCGCCTTCTATGCCGGCAAATTCGCAATGGAACATATGATGCCTGTCATCCTTCTTTCAGAAGGCTTCCTCGGAAATGGTTCGGAGCCTTGGAAAATTCCTTCAATGAAGGATTATCCTGCAATCAATCCTCCTATCATCAATAAATGCGAAGGTCCGTTCAAACCTTTCGAACGCGATCCTGAAACATTTGCCCGCAAGTGGGCGTTCCCTGGCACACCGGGTCTGGAACACAGAGTCGGAGGTCTTGAGAAAAACACTGCAGGTGTGATTTCATCAGATCCTGAAAACCACGAAAAGATGGTTGCCGAACGTGCTGAGAAGATTGCGCGTCTGGCAAATTATATCCCTCAGCAGAAGGTGATCGGTCCTGAAAAGGCTGATGTCCTGATTGTGGGATGGGGCGGAACTTTCGGCCACCTGCTTTCAGCCTACAATACTCTTTCAGAGGAGGGCAGGAGTGTGGCTCTCTGTCATTTCGACTTCATCAACCCTCTGCCTGCAAACACTGCGGAGATCTTTGCAAGATACAAGAAGATTATCGTATGCGAGCTCAACAGCGGCCAGTTCGCCGGTTACCTCAGAGCAAAACTGCCACAGTTCAAGTATGAGCAGTGCAACAAGGTTCAGGGCCAGCCGTTCATCGTTGAAGAGGTTGTAAACGCAGTAAAGAACATTCTATAAGGAGGCAGAGTTATGGCATATTTACCACAAGATTTCAAAAGCAATCAGGAAGTACGCTGGTGCCCGGGATGCGGTGACCACGCAGTCTTGGCTTCAATCCACAGAGCTCTTCCTCAGGTATGTGAAGACCTGCATTATACGAAGGAGCGCCTGGTATTCGTATCAGGAATCGGCTGCTCTTCACGTCTTCCATACTATATGAACACCTACGGATTCCATAGCATTCACGGTCGTGCAACCGCCATTTCCACCGGTATGAAGGTGGCTAACCCTACCTTGAGCATCTGGCAGGCGTGTGGCGACGGAGATGCCCTTGCAATTGGAGGAAACCACTTCATCCACGCAATCCGCAGAAACATCGACATCAACATAATCCTTTTCAACAACCAGATTTACGGTCTTACAAAGGGACAGTATTCTCCAACATCACGTCTTGGTCAGATTACAAAGACATCTCCATACGGAACGGTTGAAAATCCTTTCACTCCGGGTTCCCTTGTCCTCGGTGCTCGCGGAACATTCTTTGCACGCAGCCTTGACAGCGAACTCGCCCTCAATCAGGAGATTTTCGTCTCTGCCGCAAAGCACGACGGATGTTCAGTATGTGAAATGCTTACCAACTGCGTCATTTTCAATGACGGAGCCCATATGACCATTTCCGACCGCGAAGTACGCGCCGACCGTACCATCACTCTCCGTCACGGCGAGCCGATGGTTTTCGGAAAGGAAAAGGATAAAGGCCTCATCCTCGAGAACGGCAAGCTGAAGGTAGTAAGGATAGGGGAGAACGGCATCACCGTTGACAAACTCCTCGTTCACGACGCTCACGCAGAGGATCCGGCTATCCAGAATCAGCTCATCAATATGAAGTACCCTGACTTCCCTGTAGCCCTTGGCGTTATTCGTGAGGTTCATGAGCCGACTTATGACGACCGCGTACGCGACCAGCTTGCAGAGGTTAAGGAGAAATCACCTATCACCTGTATGGATGAGCTCCTCCGCAGCGGCGCCACATGGAAAGTGGAATAGAAACACATAAACATTATAAACCAACCTAATAAATTAAAGAATTATCATGAAAGTAGCTGAAATTATGGCTAACCTTGCTGCAAAGCACCCAGGTGAAAGCGAGTACTTGCAGGCAGTAGAAGAGGTTCTCAATTCAATCGAGGAAGTTTACAACCAGCATCCTGAATTCGAGAAGGCAAAAATCGTTGAGCGTATGGTAGAACCGGAGCGTATTTATACCTTCCGCGTTACCTGGGTTGACGATAAGGGTAATGTTCAGACAAACCTTGCATACCGCGTGCAGTTCAACTCTGCTATCGGTCCTTACAAGGGAGGTCTTCGTTTCCACAAGGCTGTTACACCTTCAATGCTTAAGTTCCTCGGCTTCGAGCAGACATTCAAGAATGCTCTTACCACTCTCCCTATGGGCGGCGGCAAAGGCGGTTCAGATTTCGATCCAGTAGGAAAATCAAATGATGAAATCATGCGTTTCTGCCAGGCTTATATGCTTGAACTCTGGCGCGCTATCGGACCAGACAAGGATATTCCTGCAGGTGACGTAGGTGTTGGTGGCCGTGAAATCGGTTTCCTCAATGGAATGTATTCAAAACTTGCTCAGCAGTATCATACAGGCGTTCTTACCGGTAAGGGTATGACTTGGGGTGGTTCAATCCTCCGTCCTGAAGCTACCGGTTTCGGCGCTCTCTATTTCACTCAGCATGTTCTCGAGACAGCTGGCAAGGACATCAAAGGCAAGACAGTCGCTCTCTCAGGCTTCGGTAACGTAGCATGGGGCGCTGCTACAAAGGCCACCGAACTCGGTGCAAAGGTAGTTGCTATCTCAGGTCCTGACGGCGTTTGCGAAATCAAAGACGGTATCACTAAGGAAATGATTGACTATATGCTCGAAATGCGTGCTTCAAACCGCAACAAAGTTGAGGATATGGCAACCAAGTTCCCAGGCAAGGCAGTCTTCACAGCCGGTAAGAAATCATGGTCAGTTAAATGCGACATCGCTCTTCCAAGCGCATTCCAGAATGAACTTTCAGAAGAGGATGCAAAACAGCTCGTTGCAAATGGAACATGGTGCTGCTGCGAGATCTCAAACATGGGTTGCCAGCCAGGCGCTATCCACTACTTCCAGTCAGTACCGGGATTCCTCTTCGCTCCTGGTAAGGCTGTAAACGCAGGTGGTGTTGCCACTTCAGGTCTTGAAATGACTCAGAATGCTGAGCACATCAGCTGGTCAGGCAAGGAAGTTGACGAGCGTCTCCACACTATCATGGCTTCAATCCACGAGCAGTGCGTCAAGTTCGGAACTCAGCCGGACGGCAAGATTGACTATGTCAAAGGTGCCAACATCGCTGGTTTCATGAAGGTTGCACAGGCTATGCTTGAGCAGGGTATTCTCTAAATCGACGAATAGATAAATTCGACGGAGCCTTTCCTTGTGGAAGGCTCTGTTTTTTTTATCCCTTCCAGTACCCTCTGCGCTTGGCGGGCTACAGCAGGTGCGGGGTTGACAACGGTTACGGACGGACCTGCGATTTTCTCAATCACACTTTGGAGGAAAGGATAATGTGTGCATCCCAGTACTATGTGATCAGCCCCCTGGGCTATCATCGGGTCAATGCACTTGTGTATGAGCGCTTCAACTTCAGGCCCTTCCAAAACCCCTTTTTCGACCGTTTCCACGAGGCCTGTTCCAACTTGCTCAATTACCTTGACGTTGCCTGAAAAACGCGCCAGAGTGTCGGAATAAAGCTTTCCCTTGAATGTTCCTTCAGTTGCCAGAACACCGACCACTCCGCTCTTCGAATGAAGGACCGCCGGCTTGACTGCCGGCTCCATTCCGATGAATGGGACAGGGTAGTGCGCACGAAGATAAGAAATAGCCGCCGCCGTGGCAGTGTTGCAGGCGACGACTATTATTTCACAACCTCTGCTGATCAGATATTCAGAGATTTCAGAGGCTCTCTTGATTATGAATTCCGGTGATTTAGGGCCATAAGGGCAGTAAGCGGAGTCACCATAGTAGATGTAATCCTCCTCAGGCATCAGTCTGACCAATTCCTTGAGAACAGACTTGCCACCCTCTCCCGAATCATATACACCTATCATTCAGCAGGAACTTCGCCTACAAGAACAGGCGGCAGGTGGATTTCGTATGCACTTGATTCGGCTGCGGCATATGGCGCCTTGGTTGCATTCATTGACTTGTCAGGGTGCGACAGGTCGAATTCCACGAATTTTGCATGGTCATACTGCCAGGTGTCACCGTAAGCGACTTTGTGAATTTTGTAATAAATGGCTTCACGACTTGGTGCATTGAATCCCAAATGATTGTTACGCATCATACTGTCGTCTGACGGCCTGTAGACTCCCAGCATATATACGTTGGCTCCCTGGAAGATTCCAAGCTTCTGACTCTCGTATCTGGCATCGTAGAGCGGATGCTGGTCATATATGTATTTCGACCACTTGACTTCACTGTAAGAATTCGTAAAATCGATGTTCCTGTACCATCCGTAGGCAGACATCGTGATGATTTTGCTTTTATCGCTGGCCGGAATCTCAACGTTGTACGGTGGCTGCGAATAGTAGTATTCGTCGCCGAGCTTGGCGAATCCGTGGCCGCCGGCCTCGTGGCTTACAAGCTCTTCCTGTGCTGTTTTGCTCTTTCCGATAGGGAAGTATGCAATGGTCTTGCCTGGAGAATAGTCGAATGATTGTTCATCTCCGACAGGGTAGTACATGAAGCAGGTTCCTGCGTGCTTTACATAGTTGAGTATGACGAGTACGACTGCAAAGGTCAGATCCTCCGATTTGATGGCCTTCTTGGCATAGCCGAAGCATATCTCATCATCACCGAAGGTATATGTGCCGTCACCGAAGTCGCATCTCAAGGCTCCGTGGCCGAGGCTTGTCATTTCTGATGGAACATCCACTACATATACGTTGAACATATTCCTCAGTGAATGGTATGGCTCGTGGGCGAAGAATCCGTCAGATACCTCTATGAGTTTCGCTTCGTAGTCACCTTTGTCAATCATTTCCTGAGTAAACATATCTCCCATTACCACGAGGTTCACGCCTTTGCCCACAGTGGCTTTCTGTATGAGGGTAACGCCGTCTTTCTTTTCAGGAATGCTTCCCTGATGCTGAATGATGTTTACCGTCTCAGTGAGGCTGAATTCATCGTTGTAGAAGGAAATCTGTGTGGCTCTCGGGCCTACCTCAGAATATGCTTTCACGTTGAACTTGTAGGTATTCGTTGACATTGACTTCGTGATTACAGGCTCAACCCAATCGCATCCGTCTTCAAGCGAGAATGAAACGTCGAGGTTACTCTTCACGTCAACGGAGATGACACCACCATTTGCAGTGACATCCAATCTGTTTGTAGATACTATTATTTCAGGGCTGTAGCCTTCCTGATATACGGTCACTCTCTCGGAAAGTGTACCGTCGGTGAAAGTTATGCCACCTTCCCTCTTGCCGATGTTTTCGTTCTGATCCACTTGAAGCGCAACCGTTGAAGTTGTCAGGCCTCTCGTAGCAGCCGGCTTGAGCCAGCTTTTAGCAGTTTCGTCAATCGTGTAGGTATAGTTCACATTCGATTTGACTTCGATGCTGATCTGGCCGCCTTCCTGTCCGACTTCGAATTTGGAACTTGTGAGGGTGATTGCATCTTTCTGTTTCTGCGATATGTTGATCTGGCGTTTGATATCTCCGCAGGTAAGCGTCACTGTGGCGGTCCTGCCGTCATAGTCGTCATTCTGGTTGGCTGTAATCACCATTGACACCTCGCCCTTTTCGCCGCTGGTAGGATAGAAACTGAGCCACCCGTCGGCTCTGTCGTTCACGGCAGTGGCGGTCCATTTGTCCGTGGCCTTGAAATGAATGGTCAGCGAACCTTTCTCATTTGTGAAGTTGGCACTGACACCGGTAGCGCTTTTGTCGGTTATTTCGACAGTGGCCGAACCTTTCACCTGGTCGGGGTTGATGATGATATCCTTTGTGCAGGATACGAGCGATGCCAGCAGAATGGCAAATAACAGTAATTTTTTCATAATATAAAAATGTAGCAGTGGCCCACAGGGCAACTGCTACAAAGATAACATTTATTTTCAATGGTTGTGTCAGTGAAAGACTACCATATGCCGTGTTCAACAAGCCATTCTTCGAAGCTTGCCTGAGTTCTTCCAGGCAGGCAGAAAGCAATCGGATAATTTTTTGAAGGCCATCCACCAATACCGTCCATATAGAATGTAGGAACAAGAACGATGATGTCTTTCTCATAGAAGCCACTTAAAGCTTCTTTGGCTGCATATTTTGGATCCTGATCGCTTGGCCAGTAAGCCATGATGAAATGGCCGTTGTCATCATAATCGAAGCCTGTATTGAATGAGGTCCATTTTACGTTGCCTGTTTCCTCATTGATTACCCAGATTTCGACATTTGCAGGTTTCTGCAAACTCATTGTTGAAGGTCCATAAGGATTGATGAATTTGTATCTTTCGAATCCTTCTGCCTTGAGTACTTCGCATTCGCTGAAGAATCCTTCCCAGAATGCTTCGCAGAACTGACCTTTTCCAAGAGACTTCCAAGTGAAAGCTTTTGCAAGTGTGAGACTTGCTGAGGTAATGGCAATGTTTTCCTGATAGCCGCCCGTGGTATTGGCAGGGATCAGTGAAAGGGTACCCTTATAGGTTACACCAACCTCCATTTTCTCAACGTTGAGGCTGATTGCAGCAGTCGCCTCACCATCTGCGAATGTTGCACTTGGAACTGGGCAGGTGACTCCTTCAGGAAGTTTTGATACATCAACCGGAACTTGAAGAAGACCATCGGTGGATGTTCTTGTCAGTTCAATGTCAAGGGTCTTGGCCTGCGCATTAATTTCGGTGTTTACGATGACTGACTGAGCAAATGAAATTTCATCGTCAGAAGGTAGATACACCTCTTTGATGTTGTCAACGTTACATGCTGCTACAGACAATGCTACGACTGCAACTGCAAGAATTGATCTAAATATATTTTTCATAACAAAATCCTCTTTTTGATTATTCAGTTACTTTCGGAGTCAAACTAGGATCGTCACCCTCAGTGGCTGTGGCGTAGCTTGAAATAGGATTCTGAACCATGAACGGGTTGGCGTCAAGTTCCTTCTTAGGAATTGTCATAACCCAGTCGAATGACTCAGGATCATCTGTATGAAGGCTGTTGAGCAATGCTGCAGTCTGGAATCCCATAGCAGTAGTTCTCTTGAAGCCCTGACGGAGTCTCTTGATGTCATAGATTCGTCCGAATTCGCCCCAGAGTTCGATACGGCGCTGAAGAATGATCTCTTCAAGGAGAGAGCCTGTCTCATCAGTGGTGAGTTTGCCGAGTGCGGTACCTGTCTTGGTGCAGGTGTACGCTTCATCGCGGTAGCTCATGAATTCCTTCAATGTTGCAATGGCACCTGGCTCGTTGCCTGTACGTGCCTGACATTCAGCCTTGATGAGGTACATCTCAGGCATTCTCATAAAGATATGGTCAGTCTCTTCAGGAGCTGTCGGGTCAGCGAAGAAGAATTTCTGCTGCTGAAGGCCTTCCTTGAGCTGCTGTGCTGACTTGGCTACTGAAAGGTCAATCATCTTCCACCAGTTCTTGCGGACGTCAGTTTTGCTGATTCTGTCATAGAGCCAGAGTGAGCAGCATTTTCTTGAAGCGTCGCCATAGCCTCCGAATGAAGGGTCCATATGGGCCATGAACTGAGGGTTGGTTGTACCCTGATCCTTGATAAGCTGAGCGCCCCACATAACGTCACCTGAGTCGCCGGTCTTGTTGTAGCCTTTGTTGGTGGTGGCGGTGAGCTTGGCATTTGGTGATTTCATTGCCTCTTCAGCTGCGGTAAGAGCTTTTGAATAGTCACCCATATAGAGTGCGATACGAGCCTTGAGTCCGTTGGCATTGTAGTAGTCGAAGTGAGAGATATGTCTCTGGGCCTGTCCGTTGAGAAGGAGAATTGCAGAGTCGATATCGGTCATTGCGCGTCCGAATACTTCCTTGTTTGTAGAACGAGGCTTGCCTGAAGTCTCAGGAGAGGTAGGGTCAGTGTAGATAGGAATACAGAGCCTGTCCTCGTGTCCGATGTAGCTTCTTGCGAAGATCATACCTGCGTATGCGTAGCAATATGCGCGGATTGCATAGGCATTACCCATAACGTAGTTGACGTCAGCAGTTGAACCTTGCATTGTCTCTTTGGCTGCAAGAATATAGTTGACGTTGGAGATAAGGGTGTAGTAGTAGTTCCACAAGTCGTATGATCTCCAAGTAGATGCAGTGTACATATCCTTGAGGTCCATGACGTAGTCATACCAGAACCAGCCGTTTCCCTGGCCGGCCATTACGAAATCGTCACCCATCAAATCACCTACGAGAGCGTAACCCATAGGTCCTACTGCCTGGTGCTGGTTGCCTGTTACAGTCCAACCCCACTGCCAGAGGGCGCGGATTGTACCGTTGAGAGCCATCATACCGCCGTCGGTGTTGTCCATCATGGAATCACCTGATACCTGGTCGGTAGGATTTGTATTGAGAACTTCCGGGTTGCAGGCTGAGAATGCGACAACCATTGCAACGAGAATCGATAATATCTTTTTCATAATTGTTCCCTCCTTAATTAGAATGTAAGATCAAGACCGAATGAGAGGCTTCTGGTTGGAGTGTAAGCGTAGCCCTGACCACCGCTCAAGCTGTATTGAGGGTTCATACCGTTGAGTTTATTGAACATAAAGAGGTTGTCACCGTTTGCAAAGATACGGAGTGCTTTGATCTTTGCTTTGTTGGTCCATCTCTGTGGGAATGTGTAACCTACCTGGAGAGACTTGATTGAGAAGTAAGATGCGTCAATCAAAGCTCTGTCACCAACTGTGTTGCCTGAGTTGATCATAACTGCAGGAACGTCAGTGATGTCACCAGGATTCTGCCAGCGGCGGAGAGTGTGCTTGCTCCAGTTGTCACCTGCGTAAGTTGCTTCGAGAGCGCCTGCGTAAACGCTGTCATAAACCTTACCGCCAATCTGGAAAGTGGTGAGGAATGAGAAGTCAACCGGTCCGAATGTGAAGTCAGAACCGAATGAACCCATAACCTTTCCGTAAGGGTCACCAAGATAGTATCTGTGGTTGGATGCGACTGTCTTGTCGTCGGTGATGTAGTCTGATCCTTCGACCTTTTCACCGGTTTTCTTGTCAGTCTCGTATGCCCAGTAGAGTGCGCGACCTGTTGCAGGGTCAACACCGGCGGTCTTTACCATATACCAGCTGTAGATAGGCTTGCCGATTTCGATAACCTGGCTGCCGGAAGTGATTCTTTCGTCGCCGTTGAGTTCGAGAACGGTGTTCTTGTTGGTGTAAGCCATAACAGTAGAACTTGCTCTGACTTTACCTGTATTGAGCCAGTTGTATTTGACTGTCAACTCAAAACCGGTGTTTCTCATAGCACCCATATTTGCGTTGAATCCGGTGAAACCGGTAGACATTGCAAGAGGTGAGCTGAGGAGCAGGTCAGAAGTCTTGGCGTTATAGTATTCGAAGATAACGTTCAACTTGTTCTGGAACATTGTGAAGTCGATACCTGCATTGAATGTGCCCTTCTTCTCCCAAGATACCTTCTTGTTCTCGAGTGATGAAATTGTAGCACCTGAAAGACCTGCGTTAGGCCAGGTCAAATCATAGAATGACTGCCATGCGTAAAGGCCGATGTTGTCGTTACCGAGCTGACCGTAAGATACGCGGATTGTTGCATTGTCAAGCCATGAAGCTGAATCCATGAAGCCTTCTTCAGAAAGTCTCCAAGATCCACCGACTGACCAGAACTGGCCCCAGCGTGCATCTTTGTGGAAGTGTGATGAACCATCAGTACGCCAGGTGGCTTCGAGATAGTACTTGTCGGCATAGTCATAAGCCAGACGGGCGAACCATGACTCGAGTTTGTCAAAGTCACTGTATGAGTTGTTGCCGGTTACGCTTACTGCAGGAGCAAGTTCTGCGATGCCGGGATATACACCGGTACGCTCGGCATACATATACTTGTAATTGTAGTTGTAGAACTCGTGGCCGGCCTGTGCAAGGATGTGGTGATCGTTGAACTTGCGGTCATATTTGAGAATCTGGTTGAAAGTATATGAGAATGTACGGGTTGCATATTTGTCAACTTCACCGTTTACACTCTTTCCGTCACCGTGGAACGGGTTGTAGTAAGAAGTGACGTTCTGGTTGACGAGGTCGGCACCGAAGTTCATTGTGAAAGTCAGGCCCTTGAGTCCACCGAGAGAATCATCGTTTCCACCGAGTACGAAGTATGTACGTACGCTGGCGTTGTCGTTGATGCTTTCGTATTTGTTGTCGATCAGACCGCCGAGAGCATTGAAGTTGTTGGCTTTCGGACGACCGTTCTCACCGTAGTCGTACTGTCTGTTGCCGAACTCGTCAAGTGCGTCGTTACCGTTTGCATCCTTGAGATACATAGGGTAGATAGGCGCCATGAACTGTGCGGTGTACCAAACGTTACCTGTCTGAGTGTTATTGTATTGTGACTGGTTTGAGTTGGTGTTTGCATAAGATGCATTCACACCTACCTGCATCCATTTCGTTACATTGTGGTCAACGCCTGCGCGTACTGAATAACGGTCGAACTTGGTGGTCTTCAGAATACCCTTGTCGCCGAGGTAACCGAGAGACAGCATATACTTGGTATTGTTGTCACCACCGTTTACGCCCACCTGATATTCCTGACGGAATGCCTTCCTGTTGGTAAGTTCGTCCATCCAGTCCTCATTCCAGGCAGCGACTGCATCGTCCTGAAGCTTTCCTGTCTCCTGGTTGATGACTGTGTTCCACTTGTAGTTCTTGTATGGGTTGTAGAATTCACCACCGAGGCTTGAGGCCATATCTTCTGCGGCAAGCTGCTTTGCATAATCCATAGGATAACCGCCTGTGAAGTAGTAGCTGTTCTTGAGGGCTTCATAAGTGAGCTCCACGAATTCAGCCTGATTGACCATGTCGTAGCGCTTGATTGAACGGCTCTGGAAACCGAAGGTCGCCTTGAAGTTGACGTTGGCCTTGCCGTTTGTACCGCGCTTTGTGGTAATCATAACGACACCGTTTGCACCACGTGAACCGTAAAGAGCGGAAGCTGATGCATCCTTGAGAACAGTGAGTGATTCGATATCGTTAGGGTTGATTGCTGAAATCGAGCCGTCGAATGGAATACCGTCAACAACATAGAGTGGGTCTGATGAAGCGGTGATGGAGCCGTATCCACGAATCTGGATAGTTGCGCCGCTACCAGGCTGTCCTGAACCTGAAGTTGTTGTCACACCGGCTACCATACCTTCCAATGCCTTGGTGACGTTGGAAACGGTACGTTGCGTCAGTTTTTCGCTTTTTACTGTAGAAGCAGATCCAGTGAATGAAGACTTCTTGGCTGTACCGTATGCTACAACCACTACATCTTCGAGTGATTCGGCTGAAGGCTGGAGAGCAACGTTGATGGAAGCCTTACCATTTACGGCAACCTCCTGATCGTTGTAGCCTACATAGCTGAATACGAGAGTTCCATTGGATGGAACGGAGAAAGAGAATGCGCCGTCCGCATCCGTCGCAGTGCCGGACATGGTACCCTTGAGCATAACAGATGCGAAAGGAATACCTTCTCCTGTGCTTGCGTCAGTAACAGTACCCTTTACAGTTATGTTCTGCGCGAGTGCACTGACAGAAACAAACAGAAAAAGAACTGCTAAAATTGATTCGAACTTTTTCATAGACTGTTTTTT
>JAGHSK010000056.1 GCA_018065895.1 Candidatus Cacconaster equi | reverse complement strand
AGTAAAATCAACTTCCTTCGTTCCCATATCGGTCAACTTACATCCGTTAGACGTCGAACTACAAAAATAACTAGAAAAAATTTTCCGTTATTGACTTCAATGATATTATTAACAGGAATATGAACTGAGTGCGGAGGCTAGTTAATATCTCAAGAATCCAAATCTAATTACTCTTGAGCCACAATACATACAGCATTAGGCGGCTTAAGTCTATCTGATTCATCCATCCATACGGATGAAGCAAAACTTAGTTCATTTACGCCTAATGACGTGCACCCCTGAAGTTGGACAAAAAACTTTAGGGAATGGGTTACAAAATTAAAACACTGGAAGAGCGGCTTGAAATAATAAAGTTGCTTGAATCCGGAAAGTCGCCAGGCTATTTACACCTGCACTATCACATAGATGCGATTGATCTTGCGTATTACAAGCGCCGTTATGACAAATATGGTATAGAAGGCCTAAAAAGGACCCACGTCAACTATTCCGGTAAGGTTAGACAGCGAGTTGTACGGGATGTAATGGAAAATGGATTATCTTTGGAGCGTGCTTCCTTGAAGTATGACCTGTGCCCCAGCACAATAGCTGGCTGGTGTAAAATTGCCAGAAGAGGTGGAATGGATGCACTTTTGATATTCCATAAGCAAGGAAGACCGCCAAAAGACAAGACAATGGGAAGGCCTAGGAAAAAGACACTTGAAGAGATGACCGAGCTGGAGCGCCTCAGATACGAGAACGAGTATTTGAGAGCGGAGAATGCCCTGTTAAAAAAAGTGAAGGCCTTAGTCGAAGAAAGGGAAGCCCGTCAGCGCGCGATTGGGCGGAAGTCATCCAAGGACTAAGGCCGGAGTTCGATCTTGACATGCTGCTCAAGATCAATGGGATGGCCAGGTCAAAATACTATTACAATATAAAACGCATAGGCGCCCCGGACGGATATGATGAGGTCCGGCAGCGTATACGTAAAATCTACTGCAAGCACCACAGGCGCTATGGTTATCGCAGGATAACTATGGCTCTGAATGCGGAGGGCATGCAAATCAATCACAAGACGGTCCAGAAGCTGATGAAGGAAATGGGTCTCTATGGTCTGCAGAAGAAACGTCGCTACAACTCGTTCCACGGGCGTGTCGGTGATGTGGCTCCTAACGTAATAGACCGCCAGTTCAAGACTGATGCACCTCTCCGCAAGTGGACGACGGACGTCTCTCAGGTCTGCATACACGACAAGACAATCTATCTCTCTCCAATCCTTGATATGTACAATGGTGAAATAATAACCTACACTATATCAAGGAACCCCAATCTGGAACTGATCATGAAGATGCTCAAGAAGGGCTTGAAGATGTATCCGGATACTCCGGGACTCATTATGCACTCAGATCAGGGATGGCATTATCAGCATCCAATGTACCAGAGAGTTCTGAAAGAACACGGCATCGTGCAGAGTATGTCACGGAAAGGAACATGCCTTGACAACGCAATAATGGAGAACTTCTTTGGGTTAATGAAAACAGAATTATTATATTCGCAAGAGTGGGACACCATTGAACAGTTCGAACGAGCGTTGCGGGCGTACATCAAATACTACAACAATGAACGTATCAAACTGAGGTTGAACGGAATGAGCCCAGTTCAATACCGGGCTCAACATCAA
Source organism: Candidatus Cacconaster equi (assembly GCA_018065895.1). Lineage (GTDB taxonomy): Bacteria > Bacteroidota > Bacteroidia > Bacteroidales > UBA932 > Cacconaster > Cacconaster equi. The sequence goes on along the minus strand of JAGHSK010000056.1, from coordinate 3,297 downwards.
ATAAAAATCTAAATAATAATCCGTCCAACTTTTTGGGGTCACGTCACCTAACCAAACAGATTACGTTTTGTATTCATTCGTCTGTACAAATACATATGACAAAAAACAGGGTTGACCACTTGGCCAACCCCATCTTCATTATTTTTTAGAAGTTATTGCCCCCTGATTACAGGTCCTTCTTCAAATCTATCGAATAAACTTCAGACATGTCATTGCGCATATTGAAAAGCATAGTCCTTTCCGCAGGGTTGTAAACACATGACCAGTTAGTCACATCATTTGGAACTTCAATCTCGAAGGTCCCCTCCTGCAGGCACCACAGGGCCTCTTCCTCAGACATTACCGGTTTGTAGGCACTCATCATATGGAATACTCTGGCCTTGTTGGCGAAATTTATCTGCCATTTGTCATCATTGAAGTTTGCTGCGGCCTCCGGATTGCAATAATAGTTTTCGATACTGTTGTACTCGTACGGGACGCCGAAATATGTAGTGTTTCCAGAATCTATGTAACGAGATAAAGCATCTTTCATCACGTACACTTTGAATGGAGATTCTGCAGTACCCTTGCCCCAATATTCAATTACGGCATACTTTCCGGTAGCGTCAGCAACGTACCAGTGGACATTTTCAGCATTCCAAATCGTGACATAATCATACTCCTTCAACATAGCTTCGACTTCATCAACAGTCTTGCATTTGGAGAGCATCAGATAGTGGAGGGTGGAAACTGTTATCTGAGGCTTGCCGGTGTTTTGGTCAACAGGCATCTGCATATATGGATCACTCACAGCTTTCTCCGGATCGAAACTTGGCAACTGGTGGAAAAAATGCGCGCGCGTGACCCCCGAGAATGATTAAGCATTGACCCCTGATAATTATTTTAGATTGACCCCTATAAAGTCCTGGCCGATGGGGTCATTTTTATTTCAGTTTATTTCAGTTTATTTCTTTTCTTTGTCCGCCTTCATCTTCCTTATACTCTCACCGGATAACTCGATCTGATGAGCGGTGTGGACGATTCTGTCAAGTATGGCGTCTGCTACAGTAGGGTCGCCTATTGCGTCATACCAGCTTGACACTGGAAGTTGCGAGGTGATTATTATTGACTTACGGCCGTGCCTGTCTTCTATGATATCCAGAAGGATAGGACGTTCTTTGGCGTCAAGAGGAACGAGGAACAGGTCGTCAAGTATCAACAGTTGACATCTCTCGATTTTCTTCATCTCGGCATCAACAGTCCCTTTTGCTTTTGCCACTTTCAGCGAGCCCATCAATTTGGATGCATTTGCATAGAGGGTGCGTATTCCGCTCTTGCATGCTTGGTATCCCAAAGCAGTCGCGATGAAGCTTTTGCCAGTTCCAGATGACCCCGTGATGAACAGGTTCTGTCCTTGGCGGACGAAGTCAAGGGAAGCGAGTCTTTCCATTTGGTTTCTCTCAAGTCCCCTGCTGATAGTGTAGTCTATCTGCTCCAGATATGCTTTATATCTGAACGCAGCACCACGGATAAGACGCTCTATTGCCATAGCTGAACGATAGTCCCATTCTCGCGACAGAAGCCAACCGAGAAAGGAGTCCGGAGTCATCGTCTCGGCGAACGTTGAAGACAGACTTTCATTGAAGGCGGTTGCCATACCGAACAGTTTCATTCTGTTCATAAGGTCAAGAGATACCGCATTGCGATCTTTCTCGACAGTAATCGGTGATGTTTTGATATTAGTTTCCATTTTATGATTTCTTTTGTTTTGATTTGTTTGAGTAATATTCGCGGCCTCGGATGTTTTTATGCTGGGCCGGGCAGGACGACTGCTGTGTGTCTTCGACGCCTTCTTCTGATGACGGAAGGAAGTCCGCATCCTCGCCATGTTCAAGTATGTCAAGAACTTCCTGATAGCCGTACCTGCGGGACTGAGATGCACAGGCGCAGGCTGCTACCACGCGCTCAAGACCGTACTTCTTTTCCAGGGACAGTATGCCGCGGCATGCCTTGAAGGCAAGCGGCGGATACTTTTTCTCATCTGCAACTTCCCTCAAGTATACCAGCACTATATTGTCTATCGCGGCTGCTCTCTGGAAGATTTCATCAAGGTCTTTCTCATAGCTCCCCCGTCTTCCCGGAAGATTGTGCGATGACTTCTGGGTGTAGCCATACGGAGTGTCGTCACGGTTATGAGTAGTGATAAGTTTGAGCCCGTAGAATATTTCAAGCGTGTCGGCATCATAGATGATGTCAACCCGCTTGCCGATATATTCCTTGGGCATGCTATAATGATGCTTATTCAACGTGACGTAGCTATTGCGCAGAACCGTTACCGATTTCCTTGATTTCATCTGATAACGCATTGCCGGCAGATCCTGTAAGTAACCTTTCTCCACTTCTTCAAACAACTCCCTGCGGGATTCCTTTCTTCCTGTCAGCTTGCGACGGTTGAACAAGTCAAGCGATTTCAGCATCGCCTCGTTCAGAGATGCAAGGTCATGGAAGACCTTCCCTTTGATGTCTTCATACACAGACCTGTACATCAGCTTCACAGCATTCTCGACAAGAGCCTTGTCTTTCGGATGCCGCACGCGGGCTGGATACACCGCACAGTTGTAGAACTCAGCAAAGGCTGCGAACTCCTCGTTGATGACAGACTCGTTCCTGTCACTCTTGATTACCGCTGACTTGAGGTTGTCCGGAACAATGGCCATCGGAGCTCCTCCATAGAAGTGAAGAGCATTCTCACAGGCCAAGATGAAGTCATCCTTCTTTTGGGACCAGACTGCCTCGCAGTATGTGTAATGGCTGCAGGGCAGGATTGCCACGAAGACTTCAACGCTACGGATTTCGCCGGTCTCAGCATCGGTGACTTCAAGTTTGTCTCCAGCGAAATCGACATACATCTGGTCCCCAGCCGGATGTTCAACGTGTCCTATGACCTTGATTTGGTACTTATAACGACGCAATAGGGATTCAAACTGAGCTTGTTTGTATCCGTCAGGATGACTCGCAGAATACTCGGCAAACAGCTCTTTTACCAAAGTCCCTTTGTGATCCAACCTTTTTGCGTAATCAGGAAGCAAGGCTTCAAGTGCTTCACGACGGGGAGAAGTCTTGCGTTCCCGCTTAACATCGCCGGTAAAGATTTCATCAACCCTTTCGCCTGTCATTGAAAGGATCTTATCTAATGACAGCCCGCTTTCCTGATACTTGCGCACATACTTTCGGACTGTGTTCCGGGATATTCTAAAGGTGTTGCTGATACCTTTTATCCCCATCCCCATTGCGTAGCAACGGAGAATGTTTTTTAAA
>JAGHSK010000053.1 GCA_018065895.1 Candidatus Cacconaster equi | reverse complement strand
ATATAAAGTATTTGCTATTTTTGTTTGACGATTTCGGAGGATAAAAATGATGAATAGTAGAGCAATAATACCAGTTCTATTGATTTTTGTCTGTTTTTCGGTTGGTGCGCAGAATGAAAATCTTGAAAAGGCAAAGCGTCTGCATGAAGAGTATAAATTCGATCAGTCGATAGCCCTTTGTGAGCAGATGATGAACAATTCGTCGGACAAAGAGGTGAAGGACAGGATATTCAAGCAGATGCTTCTTTCTGAGAACGGACAATCAATGCTGATGTACTCCTCCTCCCCGCGCACAGTGGCGAAAATGAAAGTGCCGCGAAAGGACTTTTTCTTGTGGTACAGTCATTTGAAAGATAAAAGTTGGACTGTGGACGGCAATTATTATCCTTCCGGAGCAGAAAGATATTTCTATTCGGAAAATGGCGAGATTTTCCAGACTTTCAAGAAGGACAGTACTTTGTGGAGTGCGCCGGAGGTTCCGTCTGAAGAGATGAAATCTGCCGGGAATGAAGTCTTTCCTATGATCTCCCCGGATGGTAAAGAGTTGTTTTTCTCTTCTGACGGATTGTTCGGGATGGGAGGATATGATCTTTTTGTAAGCCGCTGGGACGAAGACCAGAAGAAATGGGGTTCCGTCCGGAATGTGGGATTCCCTTTTTCCTCTACGGCGGATGACTATCTGTACACTGTTACTCCTGATAACAATTATATCATTTTTGCCTCGAACAGAGAATGTGACAAGGATAATGTAATGATTTACGTTGTCAGGTACGAAAACTATCTCCATAAAATGTTTTCGCAAGAGGAGGCGCGGAAAATGGCGGCAATGGGAATTTCAGATAAAGACAGGGAAGATTATAAGTTCATAAAACATTCCTTTGGAGAGAAGCCTGTCCTCAATCAGGAAGAATCCGAGCCGGAGGTGGACGTTACCTTCAGGATCGGCAAAACGTCTGAAATAGTAGCCGGGAATCCGCTTCCACGCGGCATTTCCTATCAAATCAGGGTAATGCTTTCCAACGCAAAGGTGAAAAGTTCTCAGTTCAAGGGGTTCAGCCCTGTGTTCGAAGCAAAGCAGCCTTCAGGCAAATATATTTACTACGTGGGTATTTTCCCTAAATACAAGGATGCGTCGGATGCTTTGAAAAAGGTCAAGGCAAAGATACCGGGAGCATATATCGTAGCCTATGAAAACGGCAAGCCTCTGCAAATTGCAAAGGCTCGCGAAAAGGAATCCAAGATTACGGTTGTGGACGAAGAGGTGAGAATAATAGTCAATAATTAAATTGCTTTCATTCTACATATTGTCCATCTTTTCCTGAAGCCACGAAGCAAGGTCCTTTGCTCCGTGCTGTTCACTGATGTGAATCATATAGAAGAAAATCTGTGCCGTGCTGTCGGCAAATTTCTTGGACAGTATAGCATTTTCTCCAGGGCCTGTAGGCGTTGAGAAGAACAACATCGATTGGATGCATTCGTCAGCCATCTTGCCTGCCAGGTCTTTGGCTTTCTGAGTTTCCCCTATTCTCAGGTAATCCTCGAATATGGAGAGCATGGACCAGTCGTTTATGCTCCTCATACTTGGGAGGATATATGGGAAATTCTTCTCCGGCATCACTTCCAGACATCTGTCAAGCAGAGCCTTCGCTTTTTCTTTGTCACCTTTCTGAATCATTGCGTCACTTGCGGTGACGAACATGTCCCTGATAGGGGAGACAGCGCAGAAGGTGTAGATGTTCTGATAGTCGATGTTGATGGTGGTGTCCTTGAGGCAGTCAAGGCGGTACACGTTCATCAGTTTGTCGTATTGTTCTTCTTCATCCACAAGATTGTCTCCGTCGGATTCTTCCTGTTTAACCGGAACGAATTTGTGGCAGAATCCTTCATACATCATCCAGTCATCAATCCCGAGTTTCGTTTCACTGCGTGACACGAAGTATATAGGGCGCGACCAATCATAATTAGCCAGCATATCAAGCATAATCAAGTCGAATTTCGACAGGAAATTGCCTTGAATCTGAATCTGGATTGAATCAACGATACGGTCTCTATATTTTTCGGGTACAATGCCGTATTTGATGACATTCTCTTTGTTGACCGGAATTATCAGGTTGTGGGAAGGAATATAATCTCTTCCCTGAGAAGTCAGGAACTTCGGATTCTTGAATATGGCAATAGCGTCAGATGCAAGAATCGGATAGTCCACGACGTCGAACACTGAAGGAAAGTCGTTCGTACCATAGAGATACTGCTTTCTCGGGATACTCAGCACAAGAGGATCCGAATCATAGAAACGCTGTTGCATCTGGTCGATGTACCAGTCTGTTCCGAGGAGTGAAGAATTTACGATCCGCACATCCGTACGGATGCCTTCCACTTCCTGGGCATACCACAATGGGAAGGTATCGTTGTCTCCGTGCGTCACAAGGATGGCATTCTTATCTACTGAATTCAGATAATTGTAGGCAAGGTCGCGTGCAGTATACCTGCCGCTTCTGTCGTGATCGTCCCAGTTTTGGCATCCCATCAGAACAGGAATGACAAGACCGACGGCGACTGCGGCTGAAGCTGCCGTAATTCCGTTTTCCTTTTTGGTGAGCTGTTCAATCCACTGCTGCAGAGCGAATACGCCGAGGCCGATCCAAAGGGCGAATACATAGAATGAGCCCGCATAGGCATAGTCCCTTTCCCTTACCTGATAAGGAGGCTGATTGAGATAAACGACGATAGCCAGGCCCGTGAGGAGGAACAGAAGCCCTGTCACCCAGCAGTTGCGGCTGTCATGCTTGAGCTGGAAGAACAGGCCGAGAAGACCAAGAATCAAAGGAAGGAAGAAATAGTGGTTCTTCGCCTTGTTGTTCACAAAGACGTCAGGGCCGGAGCTCTGGTCACCCAAACGTGGATTGTCAATGAAAGGAATTCCACTCTCCCAGTTGCCGCAGAGGCGGTCACCAGGTATCTGGCCGTGGAAATCATTCTGCCGTCCGACAAAGTTCCAGAGGAAATAGCGGACATACATATAACTTACCTGATAATCGAAGAAGAACCGCAGATTGTCGATGAACCTAGGGAATTGTACAATCTGGGTCTGGCCATATAGGGTAGCGGGTTTCTTGTTATAGGAAGTACAGTAGGTCTTGTAGAAATCCACGTGACGCGGATCATTGCTGTCCCACATTCTCGGGAAGAGCATTTTTGTGGAAGCAGGGAAGTATGCGTCGGAATTCTGCGCGAGGTAGTATTTGCCGTCAAGAGGAGTGTAATATTCCTTGTCCCGAACTTCATAAGGCGAGGTAAAAGCCTGTCCGTATATAACCGGCGTCTTTCCGTACTGCTCGCGTCCGAGGTAACGGATGAGGGTGTAAGGGTTGTCGGGCTGATATTCGTTTGTAGGAGTTCCCGCACAAGACCTTATCACGGAGATGGCGAAGAGGGAATATCCTATGACGATAGCGGTGAAGCACAGAAGGCAGGTGTGAAGCACGGGCTTGTTCTTCTTTCTGAGGGATTTCAGGGAGAAGAAGCAGGCCGCCAGCAGCAATGCCATGAATATCGATGCTCCGACATTGAACTTCGCTCCAAGACCGTTTACGAAAATGCGGTCGAAAAAGGCTGCAAATTGCGGGAGATAAGGAATTATTCCGAAAAGGATAACAGCAAGAATCAGCCCGGAGACACATAGTATTCCCACCGCTTTCCAGAAAGAAACAGGTTCGGAGTGTTTCTTGTAGTAGTATATGAAGACGATGGCAGGCACCGTCAGCAGGTTAAGCAGATGCACACCGATGGATATTCCCATCAGGAAGCATATCAGAACAAGCCATCTGTTGGAGTAAGGGGAATCAGCCTGTTCTTCCCACTTGAGAATTGCCCAGAAGACTATTGCCGTGAAGAGCGACGACATCGCATAGACCTCTCCTTCCACTGCGGAGAACCAGAACGTGTCGGAGAAACAATAGGCCATGGCCCCGACGACTCCCGCTCCGAAAATCGCCACGACATTACCGGTGGAGAAAGGTTTCTTTCTTATTTCCAGAATCCTTCGCCCGAAATGAACAATCGTCAGATAAAGGAAGAAAATTGTGAACGCCGAACACATCGCACTCATAGCGTTAACCGCGGCGGCAGCGTGCTGGTCGTCGGTAAACATCGTGAAGAAGCGTGCGAAAAGGTTGAATGAAGGGTTTCCAGGCGGATGGCCGACTTCAAGTTTATATGACGATGCTATGAATTCTCCGCAGTCCCAGAAACTGGTCGTGGGCTCTATTGTTGCAAGATAAACCACTGAAGAAATTGCCAGGACGACAATTGCCACAAGACGGTTCAATTTTTCAAATTTTTTCTTCTCCATCAGGATTGGATTTTCAGGCTGAAGGACAAAGATAATCTTTTATAATTAACTTTGCACAAAAATAGGCCAACGATGTCTGAAGATTGGAAAGATAAGCTTGCGGGAGCTTTCGGCATAGATTCTTCCGTTTATGTGGAAAACAGTGAGCCGGAGAATGAGCCGCAAACCGTGCGTTTTGTCCAAAAGGGTGCTCTGATTGTGACTATTGACCGCAGGCATCGTGCCGGGAAGCAGGTGACCGTAGTGTCCGGATTCGAGGGGCCGGATGACGAACTTGAAGCTCTCGGGAAGAAAATCAAGGAAAAATGTGGATGCGGAGGCTCCGTGAAAGATGGCGAAATTCTTGTTCAGGGGGATTTCCGCGACAAGGTTGTAGCCATTCTCCAAGGAATGAAATACAAGGCTAAAAGAGGCAACTGATGATGAATCTGCTGGATATGGCGGTGGAGCCATGGGAAGGGAGTATGCTGGTGCTGAAAAATGTCACCGGTACAACTGTCGCTGTGCAATCCTTGTCCGACAAAATATTGATTCTGTGCGTTGTCCTTTGTCTCGCCGTACTGGTATTTTTTTTCAAGATATATATGGAGGGTGTCATCAGTTCCGCCCAGACCTGCATGAGTTATAACAGAGCATCGGAAACGTTCAATAATAAGAGGGCGATCAATTCGATGTACCTTGCCTTTGTCCTGTCGGTTCCTTTCTATGCTCTTGCCATCTCGAGATCCGGCGTCAGCGCCATGAAGGAATGGTGGGTTTTGGTGACGATATCTCTTTTCTTTATTTTCCGGCATCTGGCATATGTCACCGCAGGCTGGCTGACGGCGAAGAAAGAACCATTCAAAGTTCTTGAGAATACGGCAACGGGTTGTTTCGTACTTATCATGTCCCTTTCGATACTGGCTCTGGCGGCAGTTGAACTTTTCCCATCTATAGATAGAAACAGAGTTGCAATTTATCTTGCAACAGTCTATGGTATAGGCATTTTAGTATATTTTGCGAGAAGTTTCAAAATTTTTGGCCTGTCAGGATTTTCTATTATTTTTTGGTTTTTGTACCTTTGCAGTCTCGAAATTTTGCCGATGTGTGTGGCAGGTAACGTATTGTTGACAAATGGACATTAAAAAAGTACTCATATCCCAGCCTGAGCCTAAGGGAGCGTCACCATATAACGAACTGATTTCAAAGTATTCGGTTAAGGTTGATTTTCGTCCTTTCTTCAGTGTCGAGGCTGTTTCTCTGAGGGATTTTGTCGCGCAGAGGGTGAATATTCTTGACTACACTGCCATAATTTTCACCTCGCGTACGGCGATAGACGCATTCTTTTCCATTTGCGAACAGTCGAGGGTCACGGTCCCTGAAACAATGAAATATTTCTGTCAGAGTGAAGCAATCGCCGTCTACCTCCAGAAGTACATCGTCTACAGGAAAAGAAAGATATTCTTCGGCTCCGGCACAATGGCTTCCATCATTGAAACAATCGGTACGAAGCATAAATCCGAGAAATTCCTGATAACCTGTACGGATGGTCTGAAGCCGGAAATCGACAAGCTGTTTGCGAAAGCGAAGCTTCAGCGCGGGAGTGCAGTGTTCGTACATACTGTCAATAACGACCTTAAAGATCTGAAGCTTTCAGACTATCAAATGGTTGCTTTTTACAGCCCGTCTGATGTCAAATCACTTTTGGAAAACTTCCCCGATTTCAAACAAGGGAAGTTGCTCTTCGCCACATACGGTCCGTCCACCGCAAAAGCCATGAAGGAGGCGAACCTCAACGTGGAGATACAGACTCCGACACCTGAGGCCCCTTCCATAGCGGAAGCTTTGCTCAAATACGTTTCAGGCAAATAAATGCTCAGGAATAGGGTTATATCGCTGCTGAAAGAGGGAAAAACTCTTTTCAAATATCCTCTCAAGGTAAGTTTTTCTTCCGGAACGGGAGAAACCGTGGTCTCTGTGCCGAAACGGAATTTCAAACGCGCCGTGAAACGGAATCTTCTCAAGAGAAGGATAAGGGAAGCCTGCAGGCTTAACATTGGATGTCTTGAGGGAAAGACTTTCGACGTTTTCATTTACTACGTCGGTACAGAACTGGAAAGTTATGACAAAATTTCAGAAAGCGTCCGTGCGCTCTTTTCTGATATGGCTGCCGATAAAGCTGATCAGATTCTATAAACTCACCTTGTCTCCCTATATGGGAAGGCAGTGCAGATTCACTCCGACATGCTCTACTTATGCGATAGAGGCGCTTGAGAAATACGGCCTGTTGAAAGGCTCGTTGCTTGCCGTATGGAGGATACTCAGGTGTAATCCGTTCGGGGGCAGCGGCTATGATCCCGTGCCTTAGGCCTCCTTATTCTCCCGGTCTTCTTTCAGAGAGTAGCCGAATCTGTTGAGGAAGGCCTCCTTTTCGGCCGGGCTTTCAACATCCCTTATCAAAGAAAGTGCCTCAAACTTAGGGTATTCCGACAGATTGAACAGAATCAGTCCGTCAAGGCTGTAGTTGAACAAAGGGTCCACGTTGAAGCAGATGATGCGCGCATTGATCTTGATATATTTCTTGACCAGGGTAGGCATGCGATACCTGCCGCCTGACAACCTCATCAAGAATTTGTCGAACTTTTCGAGATTGTCCATTTTTTTACGCAGGAGATCCTTCGGATTTATATGCAGGAAATCGGGTTCGAAAGGTGTGGTCGGAACAGCCGCGTCGTCAGGCAGATTTGCATGATGGCGATTGCTCAGATAATAGACCATAAGACTTTGGTAGAACTTTGGATAGGAGTTGCTGATGCTTACCGGACCAATGAAATATTTTGCATCGGGATATCTCATCAGACTGTACATCAAACCTTTGAGCAGCAACATCAAAGGCAGCGCCTCTTTCTGATATTCGATGCTTACGAAACTTCGCCCCAATTCTATGGTGTAAGGAAGATAATTTTTGACGAAGGATTCTGACAGATTGAAAAGGGAACTTGTGTAGAAGCCTTCGATACCTCCGTGATATTCAAGAATGTCCTTGCCTATGCCGAGTCTGTAGGCTCCGGCTATTTTCTTTTGCTTGAAATCCCAAAGAATCAAATGCTGGTAGTACTCGTCGTATTTGTCAACATCGATAGAACGGTTTGATCCTTCTCCCGTTGCACGGAAAGCCTGTTCGCGGCGACGTCCTATTTCGCTCATCGTGACCGGAATGTCGGAATGGTCGGCAAGATAGCATTGGAAGGATGCAACTTCGAAAAGCATCTTGTTGTTTGCCTTCAACCTGGCCATTTCCTTAAGTACGGCCTTCTTGTCTTTCGGCAAGGATATAGGGACGACTGTCTCCGGGGGGGCGAGCAATTTCTCATTCGTGTTGACAAATTCACTCTCCATAGCATAGACGCGGCTTCTCAGATAGCCACTGAGCTGGTCATTGTCGGAATATTCGGCAATCTCATTTGGAAGGATAGGCTTGCCGATACGCATAGGAATCACCTGCCCCTTCTTGTTGAACATTTCCCTGACGAGGCGGGCTGTTCTGAGAAGAGGATGAATCATCCCCAGAAAGTAAAAGAATTTCGAATTATAGGCTTCAAAATATATCGGAATGACAGGAACGTTTGCGTTGCGGATCATCTTTATCATGCTTTCCGGCCATACCGTATCTTCGACAATGCGTCGTTTTAGAGCGGTTTTTTTTCGGGGCTGCTGATATGTTGCGACCTCCCCTGCAGGGAACAGTCCCAGGCATCCTCCGTTTTCCAATAGAGTTATGCAATCTCTCAAGCCTTTTCTGCTGCTGTGCGATGTGAATACGTCTTCAAAAGGATTGACGGGAATGAAGGAATCCTTCAGGCTTGGAATCTTTGTCAGCAGGAAATTGGTCATGATTTTGAAATCGGGACGCATAGTTCCGATTACGGAGCTGAGAATCATTCCGTCGAGGCTTCCTATGTGATGATTGGAAATGGTTATGAAAGGACCGTCCTGAGGAATATAGTCATATTCTGAAGGGTTGAGGTTGAAACGGACTCCGACAGCTCTGAGGATGTGATCGGAGAATTCCGCACCCTTGTACTGCTTGAGCCGGTCGTAATACTTGTTGACTTTGTTCAGACCGAGAATCCACATTGCAAGGCTGGATATGGTCCAGCCTATAAGGCCCCGCATATGGATGGCCTTCATAATGTCGGATTTATTGATTACTTTTGCTTTTTTCATACGGAGAAAGTTGTAATCCGAAAGAATTTTCAACGGATCCTTAATCAAGCAAAGTTAATATTTTTTTTGGACATTAGAGAGAAAATAGAAAACTTGCCTCACACCCCGGGCGTGTACCGATATCTTGATTCCACCGGTACGGTGATTTATGTGGGAAAGGCAAAGGACATCAGAAGGAGGGTGTCCCAGTATTTCGTCTCTCCTGACCAGCTCAATCGCAAGACACGCGCTCTGGTTGAAAAAATAGCGGATTTGCAATACACTCTCGTCGAAACGGAAGAAGATGCCCTGTTGCTGGAAAACAACCTCATCAAGCAGTTGCAGCCTCATTACAACATTCTTCTGAAAGATGACAAGACATACCCTTGGATTTGTATCCGCAACGAGCGGTTCCCGAGGGTGCTGCTTACCAGGAGGTACGTTAAGGACGGATCACAATATTACGGTCCGTACGCCAGCGTACAGCATGCCAGAAGGATTCTGGATCTGGTGGGAAGTCTCTACAAGATGAGAATCTGTTCTTATAGTCTCACAGAAGAGAACATTGCTTGCGGCAAGGTCAAATCCTGCTTGAATTTCCACCTCAACAGATGCGCGGCTCCGTGCGAAGGCCTTTTCAGCGAAGAGGAGTATGATGCTCAGATCGAAGAGATAAAGGCCCTTCTCAGCGGGAGGGTAAGAAACTTGATCGCCTCCTGCAAGGAGAAGATGCTCAGGGCATCATCTGAGTTGAGGTTTGAGGATGCCCAGTTATGGAAAGAGCGGCTCGACCTCCTGGAGGCGCACCACGAAAGGCAGAAGGTGGTAGGACACGGAATCCTTGATATGGAGACATACAAACTTCTGCAGGAGAAGAAGCTGCCGCGAAGGATCGAACGTTCCGAAAAGGTTATGGAGCAGCTCAAAACCGATTTGGGGATGGCGGAGCTGCCCAAGCACATCGAATGTTTTGATAATTCCAACACGCAGGGAACCAATCCGGTGGCTGCTTGCGTCGTATTCAGGGACGCTCTGCCCAGCAAAAAGGATTACAGGCATTTTCTGATAAAGACCGTTGTTGGTGCAAATGACTATGCCTCTATGAAAGAGGTGGTCAACAGACGATATTCCAGAATGCTGGCAGAAGGGGAACAGCTGCCGCAACTTATAGTGATAGACGGAGGAAAAGGCCAGTTGAAATCTGCATTGGAAGCACTTGCAGAACTTGGCATCCGCGAAAAGGTGTTTGTGGTCGGCCTTGCGGAAAGACTTGAGGAGGTGGTGATTCCTGGAGAACCGGTCTCTCTTTTCCTGGACAAGAATTCCTCTTCTCTCAGAGTGCTGATGCATATCAGGGACGAGGCCCACAGATTCGGTATTACGCACCATCGCAAAAGGCGGACCTTTTCACAGGTTGACAGTGCACTCCGATCCATTACAGGTGTCGGACCGGTAATGGAACAGAAATTGCTGCGACATTTCGGTAGCGTGAAAAGGATAAAGGATGCCACTCTCGAGGAGGTTGCCTCGGTTGCAGGACCTTCGCTTGCGGCACGGATAAGAAATAATTTATAAATTCAAGAATATGAAAAAATCAATAAAAGTTGTCCTCCTTGTGGCAGCGTCAATCATTCTGGGTGTTCTGATAGCGGTTCCTCTGGTATGGAAGAATGAGATACGGTCGATTGCTTCTGTAAAGCAGGTGGATTCTGAAAACAAATATCTGTACAGGATGGAGTATAAGGCTGATTATGATCTGGATGAGGTCATAGAATCGGATCTTGACACATATTCGGCATTGCTTGACTACGTTGTGGGAAAGGTGGCAAAAGGGCTTCCTGTCGAAGTAGGCGGTGTGAGCATTCCCGTAGAATCAGGATGCACGAGCTTTCAGGTGAAGAATGCGCAAGGTGATGGATGGTTGTACGGACGTAACTACGACTTCTATAAAAACCCTACACTTGTGACATACTCCCACCCTAAGAAAGGATATGCCTCCATCGGAGTAAGTGACATGTCCCATTTCGGATATGGATTGGACAATCTTCCTGATTCTTTCAAGAACAAACTGCTTTGTCTTGCTTCAATATATGCTCCTGTTGACGGCATCAATGAGAAGGGTCTGTGCACCTCCATCATGGCATTGCCGGGGCAGGCATCACAGCAGAATACGGGGAAGCATGTCGTGGGCACAAGTATCATAATGCGACTTTTTCTGGATCGTTGTGCAACGGTGCAGGAGGCCCTGGACCTTCTTTCCACGGTTGATGTCCGTCACGACATCAAAGGCGGATACGGATACCATTATATGGTGGCGGATGCTCAGGGAGACTGCGCAATAATTGAGTTTGACAAAGATGACGGATGGAAAACCCTGACAATACGCAAACGCCATGGCGCCAACAGTATGCACATCACCAACCACCTTCTTTCGGAGGAATTCCATACCGACGGTCCTGATCCTTCGGTGGGGAACGTACAAAGTCTCAGCTGGTGGAGGTATGACGTAGTGAGGGAATACCTTTCAGAAAGAAACGGAATACTGACATTGAAAGACGTTCAGGACTGCCTGTCAATGGTAATGTGGCGTGACATGATCTGGGATGACGGCACTGTGGAAGACACTCAATACAGCAATGTGTACGACCAAAGTACTAGAACGTTATATCTGAGAAGCTGGTTCGACCAATACGGAAAAACCTACACTTTCGAGTTGGAATAGGCTAGCCTACAACCCAAACCATCACGTGATTTTCAATCACCTGGTATTCAAGTTCGAGCTCCTCTTCGGTACCGTCCTTATGAATGAAGATGGCATCAAGGTCGCCTTCCTCGTGAGGATTGAATCTATCGATTTCTATCTGTTCGGCGAAGTCCACGCTTGACGGCAGGGACATTCTCTTGTAGATTGCCTCTTTGGCGCACCAGTAGATGGCCAGTTGGAGAGTCTTGTTCTTGTCTGAAAGATCTTCTCTTTCTTCATCGGACAGAGCCTTCTTCTCTACAGCGGAAAAATCGCGGTCAAGGGATTCAATGTCTATGCCGAGGTCCTCGTCAGGGTGGGTTATTATGGCTACGAACCTGTTGGTGTGGGAAATGCTTATCTCTGTGGCGCTGTTTTCAAGATAAGGTTTGCCGTTCTCGTGATGTCCGAGATAAAGTTTTTCGGGGAAAATCAAGTTCAGAAGAGCCCTCGTTGCAAGTTTTTCCTTGCGACGCGCCTCGCTCTTGATAAACGTGAGTTCCTCGAGTTCATCATCGGGAACAGCTGTGCTTTCCATCAATTCCTGTTCTGTTTCGGTTATCTCCCAGACATAGATGGTTGCGTCATTTTCCAGTTCTTTAGTAAGGTACAGTGCCATATATACGAATGATAGCCCGCTGAAGGGTCAGCAGGTGAAGTTAATACGAAGGTTGGGATGAAAACACCACTTCGAGAGAGGCTCAGGAGATGAGCTCTCGTCGGAAAAAATTGAAGTACGACTCGGAGGTTCCACTTGTGGTGTCATTAATTGTTTTGTGTTGAGATACCAGGACTCGAACCTGGGCTGACTGAACCAAAATCAGTAGTGCTGCCATTACACCATATCTCAATAGTAGAACGCAAATATATGAATATTTTTATGATTGCCTTCTATTTTTGAAAAAATCGGAAACAATGGTTCCGCACTCCTGCGACAGTATTCCGCTCACAACTACAGTTTTTGGATGCAGCAGAGAGGGAGAGAAAAGGGAATAGCCCCTCTTGGGATCGGATGCGCCATATACAAGTTTCCCAAGCTGAGCCCAGGTCAAAGCCGCGGCACACATCGGGCATGGTTCCACAGTTACGTAAAGGGTGCAGTCATCGAGGTACTTCCCTCCGATGCATTCGGCAGCCATACCGATGAGCTGCATTTCTGCATGGGCCGTCGGATCGGTCAGCGTTTCAGTGAGATTGTGGGCACGGGCTATGATTTTTCCTCTGCAGACCACTATCCCCCCGACAGGTACCTCATTCTCCGCGGCAGCACATGCGGCTTCGCGGAGGGCTTCCCTCATAAAGTATTCGTCATCCATTTGTTTATCGGCGTACAATCAATGCGTTGGAGACTTTTCTCTCTCCCTGGTTGTCGAATTTGCCGTTGTCACAGGTGTGGTTGACCACTTTCCCCTCCACTACCATAGCCGAGGAACCGCCTCCGTCAAGGTTGAGAGCATCCTTGCAGCCAAGCCATCTCATGACGCTTTGAAGTTCAGTAATCGACATTCCAGCCGCATTGCCTTTTGACCTGCCGTCCACGACGATATAGACAACTGTCCCGTCGTCCTTCTTACCAACCGCTGTGCGCGGATGGCGATATGTATTGAAACTGACTGCCGGAATGACTTCATCCTTGCCGTCAACAATCATCAGCGGTCCAGATGTAAGAACATCTTCAGCCTGAATGTATCTTTCCCAGTCCTTGACGGCATCGGCCTTCACGATGAACAATTCATCTCCGTAAACTGCAACAGCGCCGCTTTGGCGTGTGCTTCTTTTTCCGAAGCCGGTGCTTGATCCGGTATCATCCTTGTTCGGGGCTTTGTCCTGGCCGTCAATACGCAGAAACATCACAGAACCGAAAGGCTTTCTCATCTTGAAGAAGCCTCCGTTGACGGCTACAATGGCATTCTCCTCCTGAGCCATCTGCGAGGTCTTCACCAGCGACTCTTCGGGAGCTTCGACAATATCCGTTTTTCTGCCTGAAATTTCAAGAACGGAAACATATTGGTCTGAATTGAAAAGATTTCCGTTGAAGGCGCACTGCCTTAGAGTGATGCCGTCGCATATTTTTTCGGATGACCAGTTTCCTGCAAAGAAGGCGGAAGAGTCATTTTGAGCATTGGCACAGAATGCAACAAGCATAGACAATGCCATGATAATGGACTTTTTCATATTGTCGAACTATTTTTTACAAAGATACAAATACAATTTTCTTAAATTTGCAGTTTAATGAGAAAATTTTGTCTCCATATATTTTTTCTGCTGGTTTTTACGATTCTTCCCGTGAATGACCTGCAGGCGCAGTATCATCTTGAGGGAGATGATCCCGCCGGGGGGGTGTGGAAAAAAATACAGAGCGACAATTTCAGTATCATTTATCCTCAGGAGGTGGATTCCCTTGCCAGAAGATACCTCTTCCTGTTTGAGAGAAACAGGAATCTCACAAATGCGGGCCTGAAGATCAACACACCTTTCATGCCGATAGTCATACATCCGTATAACGTCAACAGCAACGGTGTGACTTACTGGGCTCCACGTACAATAGGGATTTATTCCACCCCGCCGTTCAATTACCTGACACCGCAGAATTGGGAAACGTTACTCGCGCTTCATGAAGGAAGGCACGTAAGTCAGACCTCCCACTTCAGAACCGGCTTTTACAAGTTCCTGTATATACTTGGCGGAGAACAGACCACGGGAATCCTCAATACGTCCACTACTTTCAATGAGGGAGATGCCGTCCTTCATGAAACGGATTTTACTGAAGGCGGCAGGGGAAGAAACGTTGAATTCCTCCGTGCATACCGGGCGTCATTCGTAACGGACGCCCACGTTCCCCACGAACAGTGGAGATTCGGCTCCTTTGACCGATATGTCCCGAACAAGTATGCCTTCGGTTATGTCATCCTCTCCGGCGTGAGATACAATAAGCGGGATTATTACGCACCTGCAAAATTCTTTGAGCAATATGCGAAGGATTGGTGGAGAATCTTCAGCGGTACTAACCACTCCTTGAAGAAGGCATCAGGTGGCCTTACTGTCAGGACGAACTGGAATTTGATGGAGGCAAGGCTCACAGACCTGTGGAAAGCGGATGATGAATGCAGGAGGCCATTTTCGCCCAAGACGGAATTGGTCAGTGTCAGAGGAAAAAAATATACTGAGTACCTCAACCCTCTCCGTCTGAGCGCGGATTCCATAGTGATGACAAAATCCGGAGTTGACTGCTCTCGGGATCTGATTCTGGTGGATTCAACGGGTGAGCAGAAAGTTCTCACGCATTTTGCCCCGTCAACGAGTTCTCTGATCAAGGACCGGAGCGGGAAAATCCTGTTTTCCGAGGTGGTTCCTGATCCGAGATGGTCGTTGCGGTCGTATTCCGTTTTGAGGGAATATGATGTGAAGAGCGGCAAGTTCCGGAATATCACCCATAGAACCAGATTTTTCAATCCCGCTCTTTCGTTTGACGAGAAAAGTTTGTACGCGGTGGAGTACAAGGTTGAAGGCGGTTCCCGAATCGTCAGGGTTGACAGATCAAGCGGGGAAGTGCTGGAGAGAATCGATGTGCCGGGAGGTAGACAGCTTTCGGAAATTGTTCCGTTTGAAGACAAACTGTTTGCGACTCTCATAGGTGAGAGCGGCATAGAGTTCTGCAGTTACTCCGCGGGACAATGGAATATGATTGTCAAGACGACCAATACCACAATCCGGCATATGCGCCGCTATGGCCTGCATGAGATATGTTTCTCCTGTGATTTGGACGGAATGGACAACATCTATCTGTACAATATCGAATCGGGAGTTCTTGAAAAAATAACCTCCTCCCGTTTCGGCGCCAAGTCCCCGACAATAGACGAACAGACAAAGACGCTCTATTATTCCGATTATGATGTCGGCGGATATAATCCTGTCTCCGTACCGGTGGATTCATTGATGAGGGTTCTGATGAGATTTGATTCTCAACAAAAGAATTTTGTCGCGGAAAGTCTTGCTGAACAGGCTCATCGTTATGTAGAGGTTCCGACAGCACAGGCTGACTCAGCTCTTTTTGAAAAGATCAGAAATGCTCCGAGCAAACGCTACTCCAAGGCTGGGAATCTGTTCCATATCCACTCCTGGTTCCCGTGCTACCCGCATATGGACAGAATAAAAAATCTGAGTTTGAGCGATGTCCTCTCTCTTGTCGATCCCGGAGTGACCCTGATATCGCAAAATCTTCTCGGGAGCGCAGTGACTCAGGTAGGATACTCTTATTCCATCAAGGACAAACTCCACGCCGGCCACGTTAATTTCAGCTACACCGGATGGTATCCCGCCATCGAGTTCCAGGCTGACATCAACGCCCACCACCGCATCAGAACAAGTTCGGATGGCAGACGGTACAAGATAGACACTTTGTCAAAGCCTTCGCTGGATTTTTATCTGCGGCTCTATCTGCCGCTTGATTTCAGCAAATCAGGCTGGAATGTGGGGCTGGTGCCTTCAGTGCAATATAATTTCAGCAATGACATATATTCCACTGAGGAAAAAAGCCGCTTCAAGGAGGATATGACGTTCAGCCTGACATACTATCGTATGCTGAATATGCCGTCAGCCAAACTTACGCCGCGATGGGGTTTTGGTGCCACAGTCAGCATGAGGGGCGTTACGGTGCCGTATGATGCACCTGAAAGGATGTTCTATGCAAATCTGTACGGATATCTCCCCGGTATTACGAAGGAACACGGAATCAAGTGGAGTTTGAGCTACCAGCAGCAGAATGAGAAATACTACTATGGCTCAATCTCAAATCTGGCGTCAGTTCCACGCGGATATGACAAGCATAGAATCCTGATGAAATACGGGAAAGTCACGCTGGACTATGCGATTCCTATTTATGCCATCGAAGGTATGAGGGGCTGGCTCGGATATGTGAAAAGAATGGAATTCATTCCGTTTGTGGATGCGGCGCTTGACGATTCAGTCCAGATTGAGAACGGATATATTGTCAAGGGTGGCTGGGAAAAGATGCTTTCATACGGTTTTGACTGGCTTCTTGACGGCAATCTCTTCAGAATGGGCATGAAACTTTCCGTAGGATTCCGGTATGCCCATACGATAACAGGCATCAACTATATGGGAATCTTGTTCAACAGTAAGTTGTAATATGAATAATTCCTTGAGATTCAACTTCTTCGACTATTTTCTCATTTTTGGCGTCATAGGTTTGAGCATTTTGGCTGCCATTCTTGACCACCACATGGACTGGCTTGACTTCATCGGAGTGGTAACGGGCATCATAAACCTTGTGCTTTGTGCGAAAGGCAATATCTACAACTATGTTTTCGGAATCATCTATAATGCGATATATGCCTATATAGCATTCTCCACTTCGTTGTATGCTGATGCTGCAATCTATGCAGCATACTATCTTCCAATGCAATTCATAGGATGGTACAACTGGAAGAAAAACAGGGATCAGGAAGACGGAACGGTCAATGTAAAGCACTTGTCATTCAGGAGTGCGCTCATCCTTCTGGCCGCGGCTGCCGTACTTGTACCTCTTCTGGCGTGGGTGCTTTCTCTGCCCGTTGTCGGGGACGCGCAGCCTTGGACCGATTCTGCAACGACAGCTGCCTCTATCTTAGGAATGTATATGATGGTCAAAGCTATCGCGGAACAGTGGTATATATGGCTCGTGCTGGATGTGCTGTTGGTTGTCAAATGGACCATTGAAGTGGCAAACGAAACGCCGCATGCCGCGATGTGGCTGATAATGTTTGCATTTTATGCAGCCAATTCGGCATACGGCCTTATTCAGTGGAATCGTCTGGCAAGGAAAAAAGCTTCCGGCCAGTTATAGACGGTTATTTGTAGAACTGGCTGATGAATTCGTTGTAGTCGTTTTTGTTTGACTTTTCGAATTTCTCAGCGGCCTTGAAAGCCTTTTTCTGTGCGGATTTATCCCTTTTGCTACGCTCGCTCCACTCGTCAAAGTATTTCCAGTAGAAATGGAAAGGATAATTGTCCCTCAGTCCTTTCGTGTCCGTGAAGTGCTTTTCCTCCGCTCTTGAGGCGTTGGCGAAACGGCAGAAATTAATAGGGACTTTCGTGATGCCGAGATACCAAGGAACAAACACGTTTACGTTAGGATGACCCATTGCAGTCCAAGCAATGCACCCTTTTTCAAGAGGAAGCCACGAACGGAGCTGGAATACGGTTGAGAGAACCGTCTCGTTGTTGCTGATTTTTGGAAGGGAGAGCGCGTCAATCATATCCTGAACAGTGACCGGCTTCTTTGGCTTGAGAGCGATCGGGTCGCCCTCTTTCCTGTCGCGGCCGAAGAAGAATTTGTAGGCATTCTTGTGTCTCTTCACGTTGTGGTCGGAATTCATGGTTTTTCTCGAAGCATAGGCCTTGCGGAAAGAGAATTCTCCGTCCTTGTCAGGATCATACCACCCACGGCTCTTTGCGTATGAAATCAAGTCGGCTGAACCGGCAAAATTCTTCGTGTCGGAAAGATCCACCTTACCGATGATATAGTAGTTTGGAATGGTCATCACGCAGTCGTCCGGAACACGCTGGGCAACCCAATGCCTTCCCTGTACCACGGAAACGATCCACCCTTCCTTAGGGTCTGCAATCACGTATGTACGTCCGCTTCCGGCATAACCGAACTCCTCGACAAGGGACCCGATGATGCTGACGGCCTCCTTTGCGGAGCGTGCCTGTTTTGCCACTGCCTGGCGGACCTCATAGAGAACTCCGCCGTTTGTGAGGTCTTTCCTGTTTTCCTGCGAGCTGCATCCGTCGGATGCTACGCAAACGCCGTATTCATTGATGTAGGAGTCAGCTACTGACATTCCGGGAAATTCAAACCATAGGTAACGCACATTGTCCTTTGAGGCTGGAACAGCATAGATGTTGAGCATCTGCTCTCCAGATTCATCTTCATTGTGTGCCATCATCACGGATCCGTCAGCAGTGGCTTTTGATCCGGCAATGATTCCAAAACAGTTGTAAGTCTGTGCGTAAAGCGCAACTGACATCAGCAGTAGCGCCAAAGTGAGAAGTCTCTTCATTTTTCAGTGGTTTATTGTTTCTACAAAG
The DNA here is from genome assembly GCA_018065895.1 of Candidatus Cacconaster equi. Classification (GTDB taxonomy): domain Bacteria; phylum Bacteroidota; class Bacteroidia; order Bacteroidales; family UBA932; genus Cacconaster; species Cacconaster equi. The sequence continues at coordinate 16,122 of JAGHSK010000053.1, read as the reverse complement.
GTAGCAAAAAATGCTATTTTTATTAACTTTGCAAGTTACATAATATCTTTTTGGAATATGGCTGTTAAATGTGGTATAGTTGGATTGCCGAATGTGGGGAAATCGACTCTGTTCAATTGCATCAGTTCGTCCAAGGCTCAGGCTGCGAATTTTCCTTTCTGCACCATTGAGCCCAACGTGGGTTCGACGGTGGTACCTGATGAAAGACTGAATGTATTGACACAGATGTGCCATCCCAAGAGAACAATCCCGGCTACGGTGGAAATAGTGGACATTGCAGGTCTGGTGAAAGGTGCCAGCAAGGGAGAGGGTCTTGGGAACCAGTTTCTTGCAAATATCCGTGAAACTGATGCAATTCTGCACGTATTGCGCTGCTTTGACGATGACAACGTGACTCACGTCGATGGAAGCGTGGACCCTGTACGCGACAAAGGGGTCATTGACGTGGAGCTTCAGATAAAGGATTTGGAGACAGTTACCAACAGGATAAACAAGGTTCAGAAACAGGCCACTACCGGTGGGGACAAGCAGGCGAAGAAGGCACTTGAGGTGCTTCTCAAATACAAGGAAGTGCTTGAGCAGGGGCGCAATGCCAGAGAAGTCGTGCTGGATTCTCCGGAAGAGAGGAAGATTGCCAGAGAGTTCTGCCTTCTGACCGACAAACCGGTGATGTATGTATGCAATGTGGATGAGGCTTCCGCAGCCACAGGCAATGCCTATGTTGAAGCTGTCAAGGCGGCTGTCAAGGAGGAGGGCGCGCAGATTCTCGTGATTTCGGCCAAGATAGAATCGGAAATTTCCGAACTTGACGATCCTCAGGAAAAACAGATGTTCCTTGAAGAGATAGGTCTGCAGGAGAGTGGAATGGTACGCCTGATACAGGCGGCTTATTCTCTGTTGAACCTTCAGACATTCTTTACGGCGGGAGCGGATGAGTGCCGTGCCTGGACCATCAGCAAAGGGGACAAGGCTCCGAAGGCCGCCGGTGTTATCCATACCGATTTTGAAAAGGGATTCATTCGTGCGGAGGTCATCAAATATGACGACTATGTCGCACTCAAGAGCGAGTCTGCCTGCCGTGCAGCCGGAAAACTTGCCAGTGAGGGAAAGGAGTATGTGGTGGAAGACGGCGATATAATGCATTTCCTGTTTAACGTGTAATAAATCTTATTATGAAAAGAATATTTTTTGCATTGACAGTGATGACAGCGTTTTTGACAGGCTGTTCTCAGAAGGGTACACTCGCTTCCGTCGAGGAACCTTCGTATTACAGAAACCCTACATATTTCATTGAAAAATACGGAATGTACGATATGATTCCCATCGAACCGGGTGATATCGTGATGGTCGGTGATGATTATATCGACAGGGGGTTGTGGACGGAGTTCTTTCCTCTGAAGAACATCAAGAATCGTGGAATCACTTTCGATGCATCAGAACACGTTCTTTACCGCATTGACAAGATAGCTCAGGGCAAGCCTTCAAAGATATTCGTTTCTGTCGGATACAACGATATTGAAAAGGGATTCGACCTCGATAGTGTCGCAATGCGTATCGGGCAGGTTTTCGAAAGAGCCAACACCATTTCTCCGAAGACCAAACTCTACTATATCAGTGTGGTTGCCGTGAGGGAGGAGATCGTGCCGGAAGTGGAGGAGCTGAATTCAAAGGTTCTCCAACTCTCCCGCAGCGGCCTTTTCGAGTATATCGATATGGACAAGCCTATGCGTGAAGGTGTGATGAGCGGCAAGTACAGCTACAATGGCGGGCTGCACTTGAATGGTGCCGGATATGCTTTCTACTGTCAGACGATAGAGCGTCAGATGGGTGTCCAGCATCGTAATGTCGATACAGGATGGAACTACGAAAACGAGTTCTTTGATTATTACAAGGCCAGAGCCAGCATATTCACCTCCTGTCCTGCTGACGGACACAAGGTTGTGATGCTCGGTGACAGCATGAACAACAACGCATCGTGGGGAGAACTTTATCCTGACGTGGATCTGATCAACAGGGGGATAAGCGGCGACACTGCTCCCGGCATCCTTCAGAGGCTTGGCGAGGTTGTCGCACACAACCCTGAAAAACTTTTTCTGCTGACAGGTCCTAATGACCTTATCAACGACAAGGACCTGAGCATAGAAGATTTCTGGGTCGGATACGAGAAACTTATCATTGCTGTAAAAGAGGCTCTCCCGGAGACTGAATTCTATATTCAGAGCATCCTCCCGATGAATCCGAAGAGCAAATTCTACGAAGGATACAACGACAGAGCGAAGGCTGCAGACGCGGTTCTTTCCGCTTCCGCTCAGAAATACGGATATACCTACATAGACCTTGTTCCTGGAATGGTTGACGGCAACGGAGATTTGAAGGATGAATACACGTCCGACGGATTGCACCTGACTGCAGAAGGATACAAAGTCTGGATGAAAGCGCTTGACAATATCATAAGATAAATATTCAAAATCAATAATATGTACAGAACACATACTTGTGGTGAACTACGGCTTGAGCATAAAGGCCAGACCGTAACCTTGGCAGGCTGGGTACAGAAAGCCCGCAAAATGGGTGCAATGACATTCATTGATCTGCGCGACCGCTATGGCATCACTCAATTGAGAGCTGATGAATCCTGTGGCGAAGAGGTGGCCAGGGCCGCAGCCGGACTTGGTCGTGAATTCGTGATTCAGGCATCCGGCGTGGTTGAAGAACGCCAGAGCAAGAATCCGAAGATAGCTACCGGTGACATTGAGATTCGCCTTACCGACCTCAAAGTGCTGAATGCCGCTCAAACTCCTCCTTTCACAATCGAGGATGAATCTGACGGAGGAGAGGAACTTCGTGCGAAGTACCGTTATCTCGATTTGCGCCGAAATCCTCTGAAGAATGCTTTGATGCTTCGTCACAGAATGGCTCATGAGGTTCGCAATTACCTTGATTCAAAAGGTTTTCTTGAAATCGAAACACCATTTCTCATTAAATCGACTCCTGAAGGCGCCCGTGATTTTGTCGTGCCTTCAAGAATGAATCCGGGAGAATTCTACGCACTTCCGCAGAGTCCGCAGACATTCAAGCAGTTGTTGATGGTTGCAGGATATGACCGTTATTTCCAGATTGTGCGCTGCTTCCGTGACGAGGACCTCAGAGCCGACCGCCAGCCGGAATTCACCCAGATCGACTGCGAAATGAGTTTCGTGGAGCAGGAAGATGTTCTCAATCTATTCGAAGGAATGATGGTGAACCTTTTCAAGAAAGTCATAGGGGTTGACATAAAGAGTCCTATTCCACGTATGAGCTGGTATGATGCAATGGACAACTACGGCAGTGACAAGCCGGATATCCGCTTCGGAATGAAGATCCACGAAATCACGTCGGCCGTTCAGGGCAAAGGCTTCAGCGTTTTTGACAGCGTCGAATACGTGGGTGCGATCACTGTGCCGGGTGCGGCAGAATACACACGCAAGCAGCTCGATGCTCTCACGGACTGGGTGAAACGTCCTCAAGTTGGAGCAAAGGGATTGGTTTACATTAAGTTGGGCTCTGACGGAATCAAATCGTCAGTTGATAAATTCTATACTCCTGAAGAACTTGGCAAGGTAGCGGAACTGGCAGAAGCCAATACAGGTGACTTGGTTCTGATCCTTTGCGGAGCAAAACGCAAGGCTCAGACAATGTTGGGTGTGCTTCGCATCGAAATGGGCAACCGTCTGGGATATCGTGACCCTCACGTTTATGCCCCTCTTTGGGTAGTTGATTTCCCTCTTCTCGAATGGGATGACGAGACACAGCGCTTCTATGCGATGCATCATCCGTTCACCGCTCCGAAACCTGAACATCTCAAACTCTTCTATTCAGACAAGAAAGAGGATCTTGAGAAGGTGTGTGCAAATGCATATGACTTTGTCCTCAACGGCACGGAACTCGGCGGAGGAAGTATCCGTATCCACGAGGCCGACGTCCAGCAGAGGATGTTCGAAGTACTCGGCATTTCAAAGGAGGACGCCGACTACAAATTCGGTTTCATCATCAATGCATTCAAGTTCGGTGCACCGCCTCACGGAGGTCTGGCATTCGGTTTCGACCGTGTATGTGCCCTCTTCGGCGGACAGGAAACCATCCGTGACTATATAGCATTCCCTAAGAACAACGTTGGACGTGATGTGATGCTTGATGCTCCTTCCCGCATTGATGACGTTCAGATGGATGAACTTTTCCTCAAGAGTACGGCCCAAACAAAGAAATGAGATGAATCCGAACGACATAAAAGGACCTTATAATCCCAACCAGAGCAAATCGCAGCCTAAAAAACGCGGCCTGGAGCTTGGAATGGAACAGCTTGCTGACGTCAAGCGCATTGTTGCGGTGGCTTCCGGGAAGGGAGGAGTGGGCAAGTCAACGGTGGCGGTTAACCTTGCCGTAACTCTTGCCCGTATGGGCTACAAGGTAGGACTTGCAGATGCTGACGTTTACGGGCCATCCGTCCCTAAGATGACAGGGACGGAAGGTGCAGTGCCCGACGTGGAGGTTTATGATGAGATGGGCTATCCCCTCGCTCCTGACGCTCCTATTACAGACGACTGTAAGGAGGTTATGATCCCCGTTGAAAAATATGGCGTGAAATGGATGTCGATAGGATATTTCGCCCGTCCGGAGCAGGCCTTGATATGGCGTGGTCCTATGGCGTGCAATGCTCTCAAACAGATGATATTGCAGGTTAAGTGGGGAGAACTTGACTTCCTTCTTCTTGATCTTCCTCCCGGAACGGGGGATATCCATATTTCCCTGGTGCACGACATTCCTTTGTCTGGTGCCATAATTGTCAGTACTCCTCAGGCGGTTGCTCTGGCAGACGTCGAGAAGGGTGTGAACATGTTCCGTAACCCACAGATAGATAAGCCGATATTCGGTATTATAGAGAATATGTCGTGGTTTACCCCGGCGGAGCTTCCTGAAAATAAATATTACATTTTCGGAAAAGATGGCTGCAAGGTGATGGCAGAAAAATACTCCTTGGACCTCCTTGGCCAGATTCCTCTGGTACAGAGTGTTTGTGAGGGCGGTGATGAAGGTGTGCCGGCAGCTGTTGAGGATGGGCCTGTATATGATGCGCTCAAGGTGGCAGCCGGAAAGCTCGGCGCACTGATATGATTCTTATTGTCCCCGACAAGTTCAAAGGTTCGTTGAGAGCTGAAGAGGTGGCTGATGCCATCGAGTCGGCCCTCGGGAGGACAATGCTTGGAGGGAGCATTTCCCGTATCGTCAAGGTTCCCCTTGCAGATGGGGGCGACGGTTCCCTTGAAATTATGGAGCATGCTCTTGGCGGAAAATCCACACGCGTGGAGGTTGACACTCTCGATGCTCTGCTCCGTCCTTTGAAAGTTCCTGTTCTGCTGTATGACGGAGGTTCTTCCGTTTTCATGGAGATGGCAAAGGTATGCGGACTTTCGATGCTCTCTCCGGAGGAGAGAAATCCGGAAAAGACCACGACGTACGGGCTTGGACTGTTGATGAATGCAGCGGTAAAGCTCGGATGCCGGAAGATAGTTATTGGAATAGGAGGCAGTTCCACCAATGATGGAGGAGAGGGCTTGCTTCGTGCAGTGGAGGAAGCGGGAGGATGTCCGGCTGAAATCGTTGTTGCGTGCGATGTGGATAATCCGCTATTGGGGATCAATGGCGCCACGATGGTTTATGGCCCGCAGAAGGGGGCTGATGAAGCTATGCTGGAACGGCTGGAACGGAGGATGGAGGCTTTCGCAGCAAAAGCCGGGCTTGATACGATGGTTCCTGGTGGGGGAGCCGCCGGCGGTGTAGGTGCTGCTCTCTATAAACTCGGAGCCCGACTGACTCCCGGATGGCAGGTTTTCAGTGAAATGGTCGGTCTTGAAGGTCTTGTCGCAGAAGCGGATACTGTAATTACTGCGGAAGGCCGGTTTGACAGCCAGAGCCTGTGCGGCAAGCTGGTCGACGGGGTGCTTACCTTATGCAGGAAATACGGAAAGAAACCGGTTGTGGTATGCGGGCAGAATTCCCTGAAGCGGGAGATATGGAAGAAAGCCGGAATTGCAGACGTTTACGCTCTGCGGGATATCGAAAAAAACGTTTCCGAATGCATTCTGCATGGCAGGAAACTTCTCAGCGGAGAGGGCGTTGCCGTGGCGGGGTGTGACGAGGCTGGACGGGGACCTCTCGCAGGACCGGTTTATGCGGCGGCAGTCATCCTTCCGGAGGGCTTCAACCATCCTCTTCTCAACGATTCGAAACAGATGACCCAGACTCAGCGCGAAGAGTTGCGTCCGATTATTGAACGCGAGGCAGTCGCATGGGCCGTTACCGCCGTGGATGCGGAGGAAATAGACAGAATAAACATTCTCAACGCCTCTATCAAGGGAATGCAGGATTCCGTAAGGAAACTTAAGGTGAAGCCTGACGTGATCCTTGTTGACGGAAACCGTTTCTCGAATTGTGACGGCATCCCTTATCATACGATAGTCAAGGGCGATGCCAGAATTCAGGCAATTGCGGCTGCAAGTGTTCTGGCCAAGACGCATCGCGATGAATATATGAAAAAAATAGCAGTGGAATATCCGCAGTACGGGTGGGACCGCAATATGGCCTATCCTACGAAAGAGCATCGGGATGCCATCAGGAAGTACGGACTCACGAAGTATCATCGTCGCAGTTTTCATTCAGAAACGGATAAGGATTAGAACATTAGTATTGGAATAATCGAAAATTGTGGCTAAATTTGTAGGCTATTTGGAACCTTTCCGGATAGCCTGCTTTTTTAGAAATATTTTAAAACATATCAATACTATGAAAAATTACTCCACTCAAAGCATTAGGAACGTCGTTCTGCTTGGTGGTACACGCAGCGGCAAGACCACTTTGGCTGAGGCAATGTTGTTCGAAGGCAAAGTCATTGACCGCAGAGGTACAATCGAAGCGAAGAACACTGTTTCCGACAACACTGAAGTAGAACAGCTTTACCAGCGTTCAATCTATTCAACCCCATTGTATACCGAGTTTATGGACCATAAGCTCAATATCATCGATGCGGCAGGTGCTGACGATTTCATTGAGGGAGCAGTTCTCGGCTTGAATGTATGTGATTCAGCGGTTATGGTTGTCAATGCAGGTCAGGGCGTCGAGGTTGGAACGGAAATCCACGGACGCTATGCTGACAAGTATGGCAGACCTGTCATTCTCGCCGTTAATCAGCTTGACACTGAAAAGGCGAATTGGGACAATACGATTGACAGCCTGCACCAGGCATTCGGCAGCAAGCCGGTCATCATCCAGTTCCCTGTAAATGCCGGCGTAGAATTCAATGCATTTGTAGATATCCTCAAGATGAAGATGTACCGTTTCAAAGATGATAACGGCACACGCGAGGAACTCGATATTCCTGCAGACCTCAAAGGCAAGGCTGAAGATATGCGCGCTGAACTTATGGAGATGGCGGCAAGCAGCGACGAGGCTCTGATGGAGAAATTCTTCGATGCAGGAGAACTTACCGAAGAAGAACTTCACAAGGGATTCAAGGTTGGATTCGACAAAGGTGAAGTTTATCCTGTATTCTGCACCTGCGGTAAAAAGGATATCGGCGTAAAGAGACTTATGGAGTTTATCATTGAGGTGGCTCCTTCTCCAAAGGAAGAAGTGAATGCCCCGACTTCATTGTTTGTTTACAAGACCGCTCTCGAGCAGCACCTCGGCGACGTCACATATTTCAAGGTAATGTCAGGAAAGATTGGTGAAGGCCAGGATATGACCAATATGGCCACCGGTTCAAAGGAGAGAATCACTACCCTTTATGCCGTTGCAGGTAAAAAGAAGGAGAAGGTTACCGAACTCGTTGCAGGTGATATGGGATGTACCGTAAAACTCAAGGCAGTCAAGACAAACCAGACTCTCAATGCCCCTGGCAATGACAAGGTTATTGACCCTATCTCATTCCCGCCTTCAAAATATCGTTGTGCAATCAAAGCTGTTGACGAGAAGGATGAGGAGAAACTCGGTGAGGCACTCAACCGCGCATCTGCGGAAGACCCTACACTTGTAGTTGAATATTCAAAGGAACTCAAGCAGACTATCCTCAACGGACAGGGCGAGCAGCATATCAACATTCTCAAGTGGAACATCAACAACAACTATAAGATTGACATCGAGCTCTTCGCTCCGAAGATTCCTTACCGTGAGACCATCACCAAGGTTGCCAATGCCACATACCGTCACAAGAAACAGTCAGGTGGTGCAGGCCAGTTCGGTGAAGTCACACTGCTTATCGAGCCTATCGTTGAAGGCGTTGACACTCTCGGCAAATTCAAGATTGACGGCAAGGAGCAGGTTATGACCATCAAGGGCCGCGAGGAATTCCCTCTCCCTTGGGGTGGCAAATGGGAATTTGTAAACTGCGTTGTCGGTGGAGCAATCGACGCCAGCTTCATGCCTGCAATCAAGAAGGGTATCGTTCAGAAACTTGAGGAAGGTCCTCTTACAGGCTCTTATGCCCGTGACATCCGTGTATTTGTATATGACGGTAAGATGCACCCGGTTGACTCTAAGGAAATCGCCTTCATCATCGCAGGTCGTAACGCATTCAAGGAGGCCTTCAAGAATGCAGGCCCGAAGATTATGGAGCCTATCTATATGGTTGAAATCATGGTTCCTGGCGACTGCGTGGGTGATGTTATGAGTGACCTCCAGAACCGCCGCGGCATCATGGAAGGAATGGGCACAGAGAAAGGTTTCCAGATTCTCAAGGCTCGTGTTCCTCTTGCAGAACTCTACAAGTATTCAACAACCCTCAGTTCTCTCACTTCAGGCCGTGCAACCTTCACCCAGACATTCATTGAGTACCAGCAGGTTCCTATGGATGTACAGGAGAAGCTTCTCAAGGCTTACGAAGCAGAGGCAAAAGAAGAGGAGTAGTGATAAAAGCTTCTCATATATACAAATCCTTCGGGGCCCTTGCGGTCCTGAAGGATATTTGTTTTTATGCGAAGCCAGCTGAAGTTGTAAGCATTGTCGGAGCCTCCGGTGCAGGGAAAAGCACATTGCTTCAGATACTCGGCTCTCTTTCAAAGCCTGACGGTGGTACCGTCGAGATAGACGGTATCGACGTGTTTTCCCTCTCTGACAAACAACTTGCGAAATTCCGGAACACCACGATTGGCTTTGTCTTTCAGTCACATCATCTGCTCCCGGAATTCACGGCTCTGGAAAACGTAATGATACCTGCCCTGATTGCCAGAAAAAGCAGGAAAGAGGCGGAGAAAATGGCACAGGAACTTCTTGAGACTCTGGGTCTCGGAAGCCGTCTTTTCCACAAGCCTTCTGAACTGAGCGGTGGTGAGCAGCAGCGGGTGGCAATAGCCAGAGCTTTGATAAACAGCCCGAAAGTTCTTTTTGCCGATGAACCTTCCGGGAATCTTGACAGCAGGACCAAGACTGACCTGCACAATCTTTTCTTTGAACTGCGCGACAAATACGGAATAACCATAATAATTGTTACCCACGATCGTTCTCTGGCCAAAATGTCTGACCGGGCGGTGGAGATGCGCGATGGGCAGTTCATTTAAATTCAAACAATTCAGCGTAAAGAACGAATGTTCCGCCATGAAGGTCGGGACGGATGGTGTTTTGCTTGGAGCCTGGGTATCGCTCAGTGGAAAGGAAAAAACCATACTTGATGTTGGGACAGGAACAGGCGTGATTGCTTTGATGCTGGCCCAGCGTTGCGGTAGTGCCTTGATAACGGCATTGGACATTGATGAGCCATCGGTAGAGGAGGCTGCCGGCAACTTTGCTGATTCCCCGTGGAACGGCAGACTGAAGGCGATAAAAGGTGATTTCCGCTCGTTTGAAAATGAAAATCAATACGATCTGATTGTTTCCAATCCACCATATTTCATCAATTCTCTCAAAGCTCCGCAGGAACGCAGGAATGCGGCGCGTCACAACGATACGCTTTCCCACAATGATTTGATAAAAGGTGCGTCAAGGTTGTTGAAAGAGGGTGGCAGGCTTGCTGTAGTGCTTCCTTTCGATGAAGGGGACTTGTTCGCCGGAACGGCCTTTGAAAGTGGTTTGTTCCTCAAAAGAATATGCCGCGTAAGGACAAAGTCCGGTTCCCTTCCAAAGAGATGCCTTATGGAATTTTCCGCTGAAAAAAAAGAGCCCCTCGTCGAAGAGGAGCTCATAATGCAGTCGGGCGCGGAATTCACACAGGACTACGTTTCTCTAACCCGTGATTTCTATTTGGCTTTTTGAGGTTGTTTGGCCCCATGTTGAGGGCCTTTTCTCAGACCGTTTATCATCTTTATCCTGAAAGATTCTTCTGCTTTGTAAAGCTTTGCAACTTTCTCCATAGGCAGTACGGACTTGAACTTCTTGTTGTATTTTGCGAGAACCTTGCTCTCCTCGTCGAGAGATTTCACATACGAATCGATTCGGCGCTCTTTTTCCGCATCGGAAAGGTTTTCGTTGCAAGGGTTCATCTCTTTGAACAGCTTCATGGTGTTGAAGTGTGCCTGCATCTTCTCCGTGCTGTACATATTATACACAGGCCAGAATGCTTGAGCTTCTTCCGGAGTCAGGTCAAGTTCGTTTGTGAAGAATGCAATCTTCTCGGATTGAATGCGCTCAAAATATTTTTTTGAATTGTTTCCTTTCTGTTGCTCCTGCGCAAATGAAACAACAGAGATTGCCAGAACGGCAATAAGTGTTAAAATCTTTTTCATTGGAGTTGTGCATATATTTCTGGAAGATCGGTATCAGTTGCCTCATTTTCCAGATAGTTGATAACAAAATTTTCATCGATGGCATCCTCTTCGGCAAGAAAGGCTGTCTCTTCGTAGAAATCTATGAAGTGGCTGTCAATCAGACCTTCATCAATTATTGCGATGCTCTCTTGTGGCGCAGAATCTTCTTTCAATGTGCCGGTCAGGGACAGAACCCCATAACCCATTCCGAATATAAGGCCGAATGTGCAGGCCAATATGAGGGCAGGCTTGAGCACAGCCTTGAATCCCTGTTTATCTTCTGCCGCAATTCTCTCTCCGACGGCATTCTCCAAGGCAGAAAGATAACCGTCAGGCATTTTGAACGGACTCTCCATATGTTCTTTCCTGTTCTCCATTTTCTGTACTCTCATTTACAAATCTTTGACAATCAATCGCCCAAATAGTTTAATATCCATTTCTTCATCTTTGTATAGGCGAAATGATATGATGCCTTGAGCGAACTTACAGAAGTGCCGAGAATCTCAGAGATTTTCTCATAAGGCATCTCGTCATAGTAACGCATGGTAAACACGGCCTTCTGCCGTGGCGGTAACTTTGACAGGGCCTCCTGCAGCGCGATTTGAGCTTTGTCGCCGTTGAATGATGGATCGTCGGCAAGATGCGCTGCTATGTCAATCGGGCTGAAAACATTTTTTATCTTCTGCTTGCGCAGAAAATTTATTGTTTCATTGGTGCCTATCCGATACAGCCAGGTATATATGTTGGATTCCCCGCGAAAATTGTCCATCGCCTGCCATGCCCTGATGAAGGTGTTCTGCATGCAATCATTGGCGTCATCGTGGCATATTGTCATTTGTCGTATGTGCAGATAAAGCCGCTCACCATACTTGCGTATGATAAGATTGAAAGCCTGGCGTTTTTCGCCGGAATTATAAAGTTCCAGAATCTGCTTATCGTCCATTTAACAGCTCATGCGCAGCTGCAACAATGTGGTCGGCATCAAGCCCGTAAGCTTTCATCAACTCTCCGGGCTTTCCGCTCTGACCGAATTTGTCGTCGATTGCGATGAACTTCATAGGAGCGGGGCAAGTCCGTGCGAGGACGCCTGCAACCAACTCTCCGAGGCCACCGGCAATCAGGTGCTCTTCGGCCACTATGACTTTGCGAGTCTTGCGCACTGATTCTATGACGGATTTTTCATCCAAAGGTTTAATGGTATGGATGTTCAGAAGGTCAACGGAAATACCGGCCTCTTCAAGAACCTCTGCGGCCTGTATAGCCTCCCATACGAGATGACCCGTTGCTATGATGGTCAAGTCTTTACCGTCATTGAGCTTCACGGCTTTGCCTATTTCGAACTTCTGGTCGGCAGGGGTGAAATTAGGTACTCCCGGACGTCCGAATCTCAGATATACGGGACCGTAATATGCTGCGGCTGCTATTGTTGCAGCTTTTGTCTGGTTATAGTCGCATGGGTTGATTACCACCATTTCAGGAAGCATCCTCATTACTCCGATATCTTCAAGAGTCTGATGGGTGGCGCCGTCTTCTCCCAGGGTGATTCCGGCGTGGGAAGCGGCAATCTTCACGTTTGTGCGGGAGTAGCAAACCGACTGACGTATCTGGTCCATGACGCGGGCGGTCACGAAATTGGCGAAACTGCCGGCGAAAGGAATGTAGCCGTCAATGGCAAGGCCTGCCGCCATGCCAATCATGTTCGCCTCTGCAATTCCGCACTCAAAAAATCTGTCAGGGTTTTCCTCTGCAAATTCATCCATTTTGAGAGAACCTTTCAAATCAGCGGTCAGAGCCACTACTTTGCTGTTTGTACGACCGAGTTCCGCAAGGCCTGCTCCAAAACCTGAGCGGGTGTCCTTATTGCCTGTATTGATGTACTTTTTCATATTAAAAGTCTCCCAAAGTTTCATCGATTTGTTTCATAGCTTCGTCACATTGCTCCTGAGAAGGGTTTTTTCCATGCCATTTGCAGGTGCCCTCCATAAAATCCACACCCTTTCCCATAACAGTGTGCCAGAGAATCATTACAGGAACACCATTGCCGCAACTCTTCACGGCCTCATTGAAAGTCTCTCCGATACTCTTGAAGCAGTGTCCGTCACCTTCCAGAACTTTCCAGCCGAAAGCTTCCCATTTCGCTTTCAGGTCGCCAAGACCGGCCACGTTTTCAGTGGTGCCGTCAATCTGCTGGTGATTCCAGTCTGTCATTGCAATCAGGTTGTCAACCTTATGGTGGGATGCAGCCATTGCTGCTTCCCAAACCTGACCCTCTTCGCTTTCACCATCCCCCAGCAGCACGTAAACCATCGATTTGTCATTTGAAAGTCTCTTTCCGAGAGCTGCTCCAATGGCTACGGAAAGCCCCTGACCGAGCGATCCGGCAGCTTGATTTATACCAGGAAGCCCCTTTTCGATTGAAGGATGCCCCTGAAGTCTTGTGCCAAACACTCTGAATGTATTCAGCTCCTCCACCGGGAAATAACCCCTTCTTGCCATTACGCTGTAAAGAACCGGGCTGATATGTCCTGCAGAGAGGAAAAACATATCCTGATCTTTGCCGTTACGTTCCCAATTTTCAGGAGTGGCATTCATTTGTTTGAAAAACAGGTATGTCAATACATCCGTGCTGCTCAGCGATCCACCCGGATGCCCGGAAGCTGCTTTTGTGACCATTCGGACAATGTCACGCCTTACTTGGGATGCAATATTTTCAAGGGAATATTCGTTAGCCATAGTATGGATTTGATTTGTTTTCTTTCGTTAAGCCAAATATAGGAATTTTCGGCGATGAACGCAAAATGTAGCAGGAATTCTACTGCTGTGTGTCTGTTGGATGTGTTGCCTTTTCGAAGAATTCTGCTTGAAGGGCAGGTCCGACTTTGTCTTCCTTGACTCTCTTTATCTTCTCCGCAAGGAATTTGGCGCTTTCAAGGTTGGAGTATTCTCCCAGTTCGATGTTGGCCTGTGATGGCTCCCCGGCAAAGTGGTTCGGATAATCGGCATACCAGAAGATGGATGGACGGAGTTTTTCCAAAGGGAGTCGATTAAGGGCTTCTCCATTCTGCGTGGCGGCCTGATCCAGTTTCACCAAATCAGGGCGGGCTGCCATCAGTTCCGACGTTTCCTCTTCTCCCGCATGTTCTCCGCTGTAGGTTTTGATCATTTTTGAAATTCTTTCTCTTACCTCAGGTTTGGATCCGAAGAGAGTTTCATAGACTATATAGTCACGATCGGAATTGAGCTGACTCTGGCAGAAGAGGTTCACCAAGGCGTTGTTTCCTCCGTGCTGGCTGAAGAGGATGATTTTCTTGCAACCGTTGCGGGCAACTTCCGCGCAGGTCTCTTCCAACAGCTTCAGACAAAGTTCCGTGGAGTATGCAACTGTTCCGGGCTGATGACGGGCTTCATTGATCTGTCCTGCGTAGAAAGTTGGAAATACGATGGCGTATTCCATTTCTGCGGCCATCTTGGCAAGGTAGTCGGCAAGGATGCAGTCTGTGGCCAGAGGAAGGTGAGGTCCGTGTTTTTCCAGCACTCCCATCGGTATGATGCAAACACCTTCAGCCTTTTCGACGGCTTTGGCAAAATCGGGGCCTGTAAGTTCGGTCCAGAGAACGGACAATTTTTCATTTTGAGATTTATTCTGAGCCTTGTTCTGCGCTCCGCAGCAAAAGCATCCGAGGACTATCGCTGCAATAATGATGATTTGTTTCATTGTGATAGATTTTACTCAAAGATAAGCATCTTTTTGCGAATATCACAACCCCCTTCCAGAGACAGTTCCAGAGGGGTGTAGTGGGCTTCATGGCTTCTTATCGGGCCCCGAATATCAATGGGGCCTTCGCCAGGTCATTCTGGGCAGGGGGCGTGAACTCCACAACTAGGGGCATAGGACGAATCACACTTGGCGAGGGGTGTCCGAGAAGCATTATGTAAAATATACTTGTCATTTAGGAAAATAAACTTAACTTTGTGTTGAAAAATCAATGACAATGAAACATACTTATCTCCTTCCCTACAAATTCAAAAGAATCGGGATGTGGATGTTCATCCCCTTCTGTGCAATGTGCCTGTGGTGCATCATCAGCGGTGAGCTTGAGTTTGATTATTTTCACATACCAGCTTTGGCAATATGCGTTCAAGACTTGTTTGAGAATCCATCTATCCTTGAAGTCGTGAAGAATGATCCGATCAATGAAATAGCGATGCTCGGGTTTCTTGTCTCCCTTTGCTTCATAGCCTTGTCAAAAGAGCGGGACGAAGATGAAATGACGGGGCAGATCAGAATGAGTTCATTGGTCTGGAGCCTATGGATAACAGCCGTCGTACTTGCTTTCGGAATACTGTTTTTCTATCAATTCAGTTTCCTGTATTTTTGTTTCAGTGCGATATATTTCGTGTTTTTGCTGTATATCTTGAAATTCAATATCACAATGCACAAAGTGAGGAGGGTTGAAAAATGAAAAGACCAGGACTGATGCTTCCACACAAATGCCAGACTGTCGGCTGGATAATTATTGCCATTCCGTTCATTCTGCTTGGGATTTTGTTACTTTCACAACTGCTTTGTGCAGAATCTCAATTCACCCATCTGGCAGAGAGATATTGCTGGATACCTATCTCTAGCCTGTACCTTTGTGTTCCGATTGGAGGGGCGATCTTATGTTTCTCAAAAGAAAAGGAGGAAGACGAAATGATCAGGAGTATCCGCCTTAAAACTATCGGAATAATGGCTATCGCAGGTGCGGCTCTTTTCTGCTATTGGGGGCTGAATACAACTTTCGGTTTCTACAATCCTGCCACCGGCTCAACGGAATACATATTCTTCAGGTATCTGGGGCATTTTATCTTCTGCCTTCAGTTCCCTGTCTATTTCCTTCTATTCAAGTTTATACTTTATATCAACCGGAAAAGGAATGAAGAATAATGTCAGGGTGGAGCGTGCCATCAAAGATATCACGCAGCAGGAACTGGCTTCAGCAGTCGGGGTCAGCAGGCAGACCATCAATTCAATAGAAGCCTACCGGTATATTCCATCCACTGTACTGGCATTAAAAATCGCAAGGTACTTCGGAAAACCGACAGATTCGATTTTCTCTTTGGAAGAGAATGACTAAAAATCCTGCTGGCACGAAAAAAAATCATCCAGGTCAGTTGATGAGACTCAATCGTTTAACGCACCTAACCCTATCTGGTCCATCAATTATTTGCCGGACAAAACGTACATTTCCAGTTAAAATCCAAATATAATTTATACGGAATTTTTGGTCAAAATTTCATATTGCTAGTATTCAATTACTTACACGGCGTATTATCTTTCCTCTATTTCAAAAAGACGCACGTATCTCCCACG
>JAGHSK010000024.1 GCA_018065895.1 Candidatus Cacconaster equi | reverse complement strand
GAGAATTTTTACGGAACAGCGATTGAGGGAATACATCGCAGAACGCCCCGAGACAAAAACGGCTTTACAGGAGTGGGTGTCAATAGTGAAGAAAAGCGAATGGAAGTGTTTTGCGGATGTGAAGCGGACGTTTAATTCCGTTGATAATGTGGGTAATCAACATTATGTATTTAACATCTTGGGTAATCACTTCAGGCTCGTAGTTGTAATTAAGTTCACTATTGAGTTTGTGTATATCCGTTTTATCGGTACGCACGAAGAATACGATAAAATAGACTGTAGAAATATTTGACGGCTATGACAAAAATAACATCAAAAGAACAATATGAGTGGGCATTGGCAAGAGTGGAGCAGCTTCTGCCTCTAGTTGATGACAATACGCCAAAAGATAATCCCAGCAGTATGGAACTCGAACTGCTTTCAAATCTTGTTGCCGATTACTCCGAGGAGAATTTTGCCATAGGCGAACCGAGCCTTTGCGAAGTCCTGAAATTGAGGATGTACGAAATGGGCTTGAGCCAAAAAGCATTGGCGGAACTTATAGGTGTCAGCCCATCCAGGGTGAGCGATTTCTTCAGCGGAAGAGCAGAGCCGACCTTGCCGGTGGCTCGTAAAATCTGCAGGAATCTGAACATTGACGCTTCTATTGTTCTCGGCGTATAGATTGCCAGGGGCGAAAATACGGAGATGGCCAGATTGCGGGTCGAGCCCGCAATGACGGAGGGGTTATCTTCCTTTTTTGGTGAGGGTCCAGGTGAATTTGTAGCCGAGTTGGGCGGCCATTTGTTCCATATCTGATAGCTTGCAGTCGTCTTTCGCCAGACGGGAGTTCATTCCCTGACGGGAGATTTCGCACTTGTCTGCCAACTGCTGCACTGTTATATTTTCTTCGATGAGAGTGACCAGTAATGGCTTTAGCCTCTCCCCGCGTTTCTGGGAGACTCCGACAGGAAGGCGACGGTGATAGTTCTTGCGGACCTTTTCGTCTTCGGAAAGGGCAACTTTAGCGCGTTTTTTCTGTTCCAGTGAATCCATAGAATTTGCTTATATCAGATAATTTTCAGTTGCGTAAAAAGTATTTTACGGCATTAAAGTAATTACTTACGGATTGATAGAATATTCTTTTATCCGTCAATTGTTACAGCACAAAAGTAAAAAATTATTTGAGATAATACCACGATTTGCCACAAAATACCACCAAATACCAATAAGAGGCGCCGGGTAGCGCCTCTTAGTAAGTGTAACTATTTGATAATTAGTGGGTTAAAAACTAGTATTCTTCTTCGTTGAAGAAAAGGACACATTGGCCTACAGTAGTCTGGGTGGCCGTTTCCGGAATGACTTGGTAAGAAACTTGGTCAGTTTTTTCCCGACAAAACCCGATAAAATCGGACTTGGTAAGTCGGGTTGGTAAGTCTCTCACCCCATTGTAGGATGGCCTCAAATGGCCTTTACCTGTCATTACCATTGCAAATATAGCAATTTTTTCTTTCCAATATTCCTTTTTCTGATGAACTTTTCAGACTTACCAACACGCTTGTATTTATGTGCATCTTCTGTTATGCTGGAGTAAGCCTGTAGACTCCTGTTTCATTTTTTGGCTCATAACTGATTACTTGTTTATATCCGTAGTCGTTACCATACATTTCAAGAGCAGCTCTTGAGCAATTGAAGCGTTCTCAAGCCTCATCATACTGTCTTCTTCTTTCTCGCGGGAGAGCAGATTCATACTGCCGTACCAGACTATATCATTGTCAATCACAGCGAAATGCTCCCTGCATCTCTCTGAGCATCGAACCACAATTCCGGCTGAACGGAGCAATCCGATCAATTCTTCCTGATGTCCGGCAGCATCCTCCGGATATGCCGAAGGCGAAAGAGTCAGAACCGCAATGCGTACGCCACGCTCTTGGAGCGAAGCCACATCCTTAATGAACTTACAAACCTTCCTCGACCCGAGTCCAGGGCTGGATACAACTACCTCTGTCTTTGATGAAGTGACATCTGCATCGAAAACTTCTGAATAGCCTTGCCAATCGAATATGGAATTCCTAACATCTTGCCTATCAACAACCTGAGAACAGATCTCGAACCCTATACGCTTATACGTCTTCAGCCGCTTATGATACATCCGCTCCAGAATAGGCACATACTGATCGATGTAATCGAATATTATCACATCCTTCTTGCCCTCGTAATCCCTGTTCAGGCGACCTGCATACTGTTCAACGTTGCTTTCAAAAGAAATGGGCATCGCCAACAGAAGAGTATCAAGTCTCGGATAATTGAAACCCTCTCCAACATATTGCCCGATGGCCACAGCCAGCATCGATTCATCCCTCGGAACGGCCGCCATCTGGTTGCGAAGCAATTCGCGATCCTTCAGACTGCCGCCTCCCTGAAGCAGAAACACGTGTTGCGCAGCACCCCGCAACATCTCGAACAGCCTTGCGGCATGCTCCTTTCTCTTGGTCATCGCAATCGGGGTTCGCCCCATTTTCACGCACTTGACGGCATCGGAGACAATTTGCAGATTTCTCATCTCACTGCCGGTCACAAGGCTGAAGGCATCACTGATGCCAAGCTTTTCAGACACATCCACCACACGCGTAAAACGTGGATATACGTAATGGCCAATTCCTTGCTTCTCAGCCCTTTCCAATGCGGTGTATCTGTGCCGAACCGGCCCCAACTGCATAAAAATCTTCTTATCCTGCCCGTCCCCACGCTTCGGATTGGCAGTAAACCCATACACGTACCTTGACGTCAATGCCCTCAGTACAGACTCACAGGTATATGCTGCTGCATGATGGCATTCATCCATAATCACCATACCGTAATTCCGGACAATCGGGTTAACGGCATCATCTCTTCCCAGCGAAGTAATCATTGCAACGTCAACGATGCCGGATAGAGCATTCTTCTGAGAGTTGAACGTACCTATGCAGGATGTCCGATGCTTGATTCTCCCACTTGGAGTCGTATATGCCGGCAACTGCTCATCAATCAGCAAAAACTGCTCAAGCGCCTTCACCCATCCGCTCATAATCTCCACATTATGCACAAGAACAAGGGTATTCACCTTTCTCTGGGCGATAAGATACGCACCCACCACTGTCTTGCCGAAGGATGTGGCGGCATGCAGCACACCATTATCAAAAGAAGAAAGTTTTTCTACAGCGGCTATCTGTTCGGGATACAGTTCCCCGGCAAATTGCACATTAATGCTCCTTCCCTCCTGCCTCCGGTCCGAAATTCCATACTGAATTCCAGCATCCGACAATGCATCAGTCAAAGCCTCCATGCATCCTCGGGGCAGAACGATATAATCGCCATCATCATAGCCGCAATATACTATTCGCGGGATATCCCAAGTGGGAAGGCCCTGCTTCAAATTCTGATAGAACTCCTGATTCGAGTATGCGGCAAGACGCCTTATTAAATTCTGCAATCGCGGTTTCAACCCATTCTTATTGATATACAATCCGTTTTCAATGATTATCCGAACCTTGCCGGAGGAATCCGAAGGGGAAAATCCATTCCTGGTGTTGAACAGCTCGCGCTCCTTCGGTTCTTCTTCATCCTCCTGCAGTTTCCCGTAAGGATTATTGTCCGGACACCACTCGCCGATACAGGCATCCACTTCCTGAAGCGAAAGTTTGCGCACCTCAGTCAAAGCCTTGTACTGGTCCCTCAGAGGACGCCATTGCTCATCCACGAAGAGAGTGTTCCCATTTTTCATCGCCTGACCCTGCCACGGAAGGGCAATCAAATTCCCTAAACCATTTTCCGGCAGAAAATCCTGCATCGGCAGCATTCTGTCATAGTAGCGAAAATTGCTCAGACTCACAAGCTCGGCCCCTTTGGTGATAAGGGCATTGCCGAACATTCTCGCCTTCGCGGCAGGCACAGCCTCACTGAAGAAAATCCATACGTGCGCACCTTTCCCGGAGCGGGATCGCTCCACCAGGCAATCAATGCCGCAGAGGGAACAAATCCTGCGCAATGCATCAACTTCCTCCTGCCATCCTTT
>JAGHSK010000025.1 GCA_018065895.1 Candidatus Cacconaster equi | reverse complement strand
GTCACTGCGGAATTCTATTCGCAATTCAAGATGACCGTCCTGCACAAAGACATCTACGCTGAGTATCTCTCCGGTGGCATTGAAGGACAGTTTTTCACCGGTCACCTTTTCACCTGCAATGGAGGGTATATCGAATATCGAACCCTGGTATGTGAAGATGACATCACTCTCCAAGGACTTTTCCGTAGCAAAATCAGAGAAGGAGTATATATCGTTGGCCATTGAACCCATAAGTTGGTCCTGAACAGCCTTCAGGTATGATAGAACGTGATTTTCACTGTCGAGCTTGCAGTACACAGGCATGGCTTTTACCAGCATGCCGACTGTATTTGCCGCTCTGGCATCCTTGCGCCCGTTATAAATAGTGACAAACCCGCATTTAGAATCCGCTGTGTATGATGCGAGGAGATATCCGAAGGCGCCCGTGGTGAACACATTGGGCGTCACACCATTGAGGCGACACCATTGCTCCACGACATCGGATGAAATCTCCAGCGGCAGATTGACGGCATCGTAGGCGACATCAGGCATATTAACAACCGGTGACGGCAGGGAAACAGCATTCATTTCGGCGAAAGTGGTCTCGTACCACTGCTTCGCTTTTTCGTATGCCTCGCTTTTTCGGGCTTTGTACTCCGCAAGAGCGAAGTCAAACCCGCTTGCTCTTTCTGCGGCAGGAAGATTTCCCCTATACCCAGCATCCACGGCCTCCATAAAGATTCGCATAGATGTACCGTCGAAGATAATATGATGGAAATCGCAGAGCATGAACTTTCTTGTAGGGGTCTGGAACAACCTTATTTTGAAGAGATTGCTTTCGCCTACACTGGCAGGTTGCAGCAATTCCACTTCAAGGTCTTCCATTGACTCCCGAAAAATTTCCATAGCGCTGTCGGAGACGTTTTCTACGGCGAGACAATAGTTTTCAGATGCCCGTTTTTTCATCTTTACTGTGCCTTCCTGCGAAATGAATATTTCTGCAAACAGTATTGGATGAGCCTTCACGGCCATTTGTACTGCATCCCGCAGACGCTGCATATCGATGCCTTCTCCGAACTTGAAGAGGAAGGCATTGTTGTAGAGCATCTTCCAGTTGCTGCGTATGCATTCGTAATATATTCCCACCTGCATCCTTGAAAGGGGAACGGCAACACCGTCAGCCACCGTTTCAAGGTCTTCTGTACGACTTTCCAGCAATTGTGCTATCTTCCGTGGCGTTCTGCCTTCATATACATCATCCAGAGAAAGATTCAAGCGGGGACAGGCAAGTGTGAGTGACATTACCTTTATGCTGTCACCTCCAAGGAGGAAAAAGTCGTCGTCAAGACCGGCGCGGGTCAGAGTCAGTATGTGGGCGAAGGCATCACACAATTCCTTCTCTACAAGAGAAACAGGCTCTGCATATTCTGCTGCGTTGTCTTCCATATCCACTCGTGGAAGTGCATTCCGGTCCAGTTTACCGTTGGCATTCAGCGGTATGGCATCAATGCGGCGGAAAAAGCGCGGAATCATATAGGGGGAGAGACACTTGGAAAGGCTGTCGCGTATCTGATCTTGCGTCACGGAACATCCCTTGG
>JAGHSK010000061.1 GCA_018065895.1 Candidatus Cacconaster equi | reverse complement strand
CCCCAGAGTACCACCTTGCAGGAATAATCATACTAATATATCGGGGATTTAGCTTCTTTGCTTGATTTACAAACAGATGATATATCGGCATAGCACTTGCCTGTGCCCCACCATCGCTGAGCTGGTAGGGAGGATTGCCGATTATTACGTCAAACTTCATATTGAATAATTTCTCAATGTCAATGTTGTGAATGAACTGATATGCGTGGGTCTCAAGGTCAGCACTACGGTCATATTCGCTCTGACTCGCTCCACACCAGCGGCATCTGCCGTTTTCCCATGTGTGCCTGATGCGCTGGAATATGATATTTCCCTGAGGTTGGTCCTCATCAAACTGATGGAGTGAGAATCTGCTTGAAGGGTATTTGCTGCAATAAACGCTTCTACGCGAGAGCAGGCTTGTCAGTTCGGTAATTGCAATTCCGAAAAGCTGCTGCGTATAGATGTGTTCAAGCCTTTTTTCAAGATTTGGCATCTGGGGCTCCAGTCCTTTGATGAGGCGCTTTGCTATCTCGCGGAGAAACACGCCACTCTTACAAGCCGGATCGAGAAAGGTGGTGTCAGGATTCTCAAAGAGTTCCTGGGGCAGCATATCCAGCATCTTGTTGGCAAGCTCTGGAGGAGTGAAGACCTCGTCGTTGCTGAGGTTTGCTATGCACGACAAGACATCAGGATTGTAGATGTTTTGAAATAACCCGTTATCCATTCTGGTGTACTTTTTTGTAATGGGTTGTGTATCGCTTCAGGAATACACCTTCGGTGTCTTCCTCGTCATCATCACGAGCAAAGAGGTTTCCGTCGGGATTCGTGTTGTCTCTGTAGAGCAGAAGGTCGGAAAGAGTGTAGTCAGAACGTTGCATCTGGGTAGTGCCGATAAGTGCCCATTCTGAGAATACAATAGGCTCCGAGGTGTCATTTCCGGCCTCATCAACACACATCAAGGTGAGAGCGTTTCCGCAGATTATGTTGCGACTTATTATGAAACGAACTGCGTCACGTGTCTCATCTGAGCAATCTTCTTTGCAAAGAGAAGTGTATTCCCGGTCCCAAATATTGAATAGTCGCTGACGGCAGGCTTCGACATTGTCCTTCATAATATCAACTCCATAGAGACTGCCGATAGCCTCAACAGCGTGAATTTCGTAACTGCGGTGTGCTGATTTGTATCGGCGTCGGAGCTCTGCCAATTTACGTTCAAGGATTGCGGAGAGGAAGTTCCCATCTCCACAGGCGGGTTCAAGGAAGCGGGAATCCGGGCGAATGCACTCTGATTTAACCAGATCAAGCATGGCATTGACTTCACGTTCCGCCGTGAAAACCTCGCCATGCTCCGTTACTCTTTCCCTGGATTTTATTTGCTTTGCCATTGTATCTTATGCTATTCCCTTGCTCAAATGAACAAAGTTAGCAAAATTTTCACAAGACACCGCTCGAATCTGTTCATCTTGTGGCGGATAGCATAGCAAACGGCTTGATTTTCACGAAATGGCATTCTCTTTGAGTGAATAATTACGTCAATATTATGCCGAATAAGGGCAGTAGCGCCAAAATGACCTTAAATATCACTAAGGAGAAACTCTTTTATCCCTTCCACATGCAGCATTGTGATGGCTTCTTTGCCGGCACGGTTTTGAAGGAATTCCACGTCTTTCCGGCAATCCTGGAACATATTCTCCGTCAGCACTGCCGCGCATTTCGTATGCTTCAACAGATACAGATTGCTTTCGAAATCCGGCTCTTTTGGTCCGTTGAACAGTCGAATCTTCTGGCCGACCAAATATTTCTTTGCGGCTTCATACAGGTCATACGCTAGCAAGTCTGCCTGAGAGATTCCGGGCGTTGTGTATGCTGACCAGCCTGATGCAGAATGCCATTTGCCATCTGAGCCGGATGCATTGACGTGAATTGAAACGAGGATGACATTCGATGTGCCTATATCATCACATACGGCATTCGCCCTACGGCAGCGTTCAGCAAGTGAGATATCGGAAATCTCGGGTACCAGAAGCTGAGCATCGTAGCCGCAATCCAGCAGTTCTGCTGTGACGCGAGAGGCGATGATGCGGTTGTATTGATATTCGAGAAATTTGCCGTCTGGGCTACGCTTGCCGGGAGTTTCAATGCCGTGGCCATTGTCGATGAAGATTTTCATTGAGTTGCAGGGTTAGTGCAGCCCTCTGATTCCAGAACAAATATAGCAAAAATAAAGCGGAGCCGTATCGATTTGGATACGGCTCCTTCTCCTTATTAAAGTGCTAAGTTGTGAGTCTTGGCCACGCATAGCACTGTCCCGAGGTGCGAATATACGAAATTTTCCCTACTTCACATAATAGCCACCAGTCTTCGCAGAACCGCGATGCTCAATCAAGTCTTTTTTCTTCAGAGCAGACAGATATCTTTCAACTGTGGCGGTTGAACGTCCAATCTTGTCGCTAATTTGATTGGTCTTGATTCCAGGGGTTGTCTTGATGATAGAATATACTTGCTTTAATGCTGCATCCAAATCATTTACTCCCTCATTTGCACCATCATTTACTCCCTCATTTATTCCCTCATTTTCTCTGCCATTCAAATACGGAGCAAGCGGATTCTTGAATCGGATGGTAAGACAGACAAAGCCTGGAACAACTTCAAAAACCGGTTTCGGCAAGCCTGCCGCCTTACATTCGCCAAAGATATCAGGTATGCCTCTGCCCCAAGCTTCCATAAGTCCACTCTTGAAGAATACTTCCGAAATTACCTCGTTGACGGGCTCCGAGTGCGGACGCTTACGGAAATCGTCTGCCGTAGTACCGTGAGGGAAATTCCCCGGATTCATAAACTCTATGCGGTCGTCAAAGATGGCAATGCTGGGAGTTCGTGAACCTGACCACCAGGTCCTATGGACAAGCAGGTTTAGTGTGGCTTCCCTCAACGCCTTATACGGAAGCGTAAGGGTGTCAATCCGTTCCTTTTGGTCCATATCTCCGGCAAGGAACATATGCTTGCGGCAGAAATCTATGATAGCATCATATTGCTCGAAGAGATTGCCATAACATACTGTCTGGTCCCTGAATTTGTCCATATCCTTACCTTCAAAACGGGCGAGGCGGACTTTACACTGGGTGAAAATCTTAGCCGGAGAATTGCCAAACAAGGCTATGGCGGCATTGGTCAGTTCCCCGTCCTTGGCGCGAAGACCGAAGTGGTCCAGTTTCGCCTGTCGGCTTTTCAGACTCGCAGCCTCACGGGGGATGCGACCCTTATTGATTCCTGATGAGATAACTTCGTCTATGGACTTGGCACTGATATTCTTGATATCAGCGTCAGCACAGGGAGTCTTCTCCCAACTGAATTTCTTCGGGTCACTCAAGCGGATGCGTTCATCAAACATCTCCCGAGGCATCTGCTTAGTCGTATTCTCAACTTTGTAGAAAGGACGCCCGTCGTAGGTATAAGGTGCTGTGTAACCGACTGGAGCCGGGAACCATATTGCAATAACTTTTTTGTCCGGATTGTCAGTCAGATCGATATATTGGGCAGCAAGGTCAATCGCCGGAGAGAATTTGGTCATTTCTCTCGCAATTTCCTGCATAGTCCTGTCAACGACTTCCTGCCCGATAATCTTAAGAGAATCTGGGGTAATGCCGAAGAGAAGCCATCCGCCTTCCGTATTCAGGAAGGCACAACCGGATTGCATTCCTGCGACAATCTCGCCCGTAGTCTTCTTAACCTCCAGGATGCGGTTTTCGTCGCGTCGAATGATGGATTCTATTTCTTTTATTGTCAATGCCTTCATATGGTGCGGTCGAGATTGATTGAATCTTCGGATTCAAATTTAGTTGTTTTTCGTGAAATGTGCATAAGTTTTCAGTGCTTTGCCAATTTCGATGAAAGCATCTGAGAGCGGTGGCGGTCCATTGCGTTCTTCCACTCATCGAAGGAATGAGAGGCCTTGTCGAGCTGGGAAACATTCTCGACAAGGTTTTTCATAATTTCGGATTCCGTATATTTGGCACTCTCAAGAGCCATCTTGTACTCAAGCAGATAGCGGTAACATTCGATGGGGTCATAGCCTGGTAATCTGGTAGAGCAGCCTCCTCTGATTATCCGAAGCTGCTTGTTCAAGTCGCACTGGTGAGACGTAGAAAGATATCTGGGGATTGCGTCTATGAATGCCGCATAGCTTGCAGGAGGGACGATACCGTCAACAAACTTGACTTTGTTGTAATACGCATCTTCCAGAGTGTCGAGGACATCGACAGCATCCTTAGCCCTTAGAGAGCGTTCGATGTCAAGACGCTTCTGCGTAGGAATCTTGCTGCCGCCGAGTTTGCAGTTGAAGTATTCGCAGATCTCCTTTGCCTGGTCCTTCCGGAAGTTCCCCTTTTCCTTGAGGCTTTCAAGAAGCAGCAGGAATTGTTCACGGCGCTCAAGCGGTTCATCGATTGAGTCGGTGATGGGAGCATCCGTGAAATATTCGTTGTGGCAACAAGTACAATATGTTGTCAGGCTGCCAGGCTCAACGGATGGGTCATTCTTGAAGATTCTGTCAACGGTAATCAGATGCTCCGGGCACTTCGCCCCGCATCTGCGGCAGGTGAAGTTCTCGCGTTTCAGTACGGCGAGGATGGTCGAGGAGGGGATGGTTGTCATGGTATTCATCAAAATGGCGAATCGGTTTCATCGAAATTTTCAACGTTCATCGAACTGTCGAATGACATTCCTGAACGAATATAGTCAAGCCCTTCTTCCAATTCCCTTATTCGAAGTTGACTTCTATTGAACTTTAGATCCAAATTGCAACATTCTCCGTCACGGTTCTTGGCAACAATAAGTGTCAAGTCTTCCCTTTCTTCAAAATTATCAGAAAGGCCATTATAATCTCGTGGATAGAGCAATAGAATCACGTCAGCTTCAAACTCTATCGAGCCGCTGTCGCGCAGGTCGGAGATTTGCGGACGGGAGTTCGAGTTGGTATTCTGCCGGTTTGACAATTGCCGGGATAATGAAGAGATGGCCACGATTGGAACCTGGCATTCTTTTGCCAATGATTTCAGTTCTCGTGAGATGCTTGACATTTCCTGCTCACGGTTGATTCGGCAATCAACACGACCCTTAATCAGTTGCATATAGTCGATTATTACGAGACGAATGCCGTTCTTTTCAATCTGGGTGCGAACGATATTGCGAATGTGCCCGATGGTGAGGTTCGGACGTTCTTCTATGAAGATGGGAGCGTTTTCCACGTCCTTCATTTTACACTCCAGTTGCGCCCATTCGTTCAATTCCAGCTTGCCAGCACCGTCGAGTTTCTCACCGGAGATGCCGGACCGCATACGGATTATTCTCTTTGAGAGTTCAAGAGCTGAACTTTCAAGAGATATGTAGAGAACCGGCAGGTTCTGATCTACTGCGACATTAAGCATAATGCTCAATGCCAGTGCGGTCTTCCCTGAAGCAGGCTGACCGCCGATGACAATCAGATCATTCTTCTTGAGCCCGGTCAATACCTCGTCAAGTGACTTGAATCCGGTAGGAATGCCGGAAAAACACTCACTGTTCTGCAACTTCTCAAGTTCGTAGAATTCTCCGTTGAGAAGTTCATTGAATGGTTTGTAGCCAGCCTCAACGCATATCGCTTCGTCTTCGTCAATTTCAAATTTGCGCCAGTTTCCGTATTCGGTCTCCTGGACTTCTTTTTCTTCTGTGTTCATATGCACAATTCTTGATTATTAGTTTTTCCCTTCAAATTTAAGACTATTTCTGCTGACTCCAACGAACTCCAGATCAAGGTCTTTTATCAGCTCGTTGACTTCATCCCAGTATTGTGGCGAGATGTACTTCATTACTTCACGCATCACGGGATTGTCCGGGTAGAGTTCCGGGGTTGGTTCGGATTCCGGTTTTGGTGCGACGTAGGAGGGATTGGCCTGAAGCCAACGTATCAGGACATCGGCGATATCGGCCCCAGTCCTTTTGTCTTCTTCAGTCGCATTCTTCTGGAGATAATCTGAAACCATTATCCCGAGGTACGGACGTTCTGCACATTTTTCCACCCATTTGTCGTAACCGTCGACATCGGGAAAGGCGATGACCTTCCGGCCTTCGAGAACCTCAACCTTGTCTCCGAGCTGTGTTTTTCCGCCAACGGCAACCCATACGCACTGCGGCATTATTGCAGATGCTATTACGGCTGTTTTCTCAGCCTCAACAAGGCATACCGGTTTGTCGGGATATTTCTTCAGCAGATGTTCGCCGAACAGGCACTGCGTAAGTTCCCACTCGCGAGGGAGCACCCCCTGCTGTTTGAGCAGAGAATGCACCCAGGTAATGGGAGTTCTTGCCGTCAGATCCTTGATGCGGTGGCCGGTCTCGGGATTGTATTTCATAACCTTTCCTGTACGGCAACGGCCTTGAGTGTCCATTTGGAAGAAGATTGTATCACCGGCTTTCGTCACGCCGATGAAGTATTCACTGACAAGGCGGGAAACGGTATCTTCGTCGAAGATGGTCAGCAGGAAACGCAGGAAGTCGCTGAGCGGTTTGGTGCGTACGCATTTCTGGACAATATCTGCAGGAATGGTGCAGTAGCCTTGTGGGGGTTCCTGTAGCGGTTGAGGCTTGACGATGATTCTTGGCTTCGGTCTTGAGTACTGGCGTTGAGGTTGAGGCTGCCATTCGCGCCAGTCTTTCTCGGTTGGCGGGTATTTGACATAGCCGCAGGAAGATTCGTGATCGCAGCGGCCGTATTCTTCTCCGACAATATTGTTGTCTTTGTCGACATAAGGGGCGAAACAACGCTTGCGGCCACAGTTGGGACAAGTGAGGCGCGAACTTGGGCCTGCATACTTGAGAAGGTGATATTTGTATTCCATAGCAGTCCTCCTAATCTTTGTATGGCAGGTTCAACTCCGGTTCCTGTTCCGTTTGTTCCACTTGTTCCGCGTGCGGAACAGATGGAACAGGTGGAACAGCGTCTTCGGCCGGTTCCTCCAGTTTGATGTTATCTTTCTCGGCCTTTTTGAGGCGGCGGTGGTCAGTGGTGCTGGCCATTCCGAGCTCTTCGGCAATCTGACGAATGGTCTTCCCTGACTTCTGGAGCCTGAGAATTTCCTGAATCTCGTCATAGTCGTCACTGTTCTCACGGTTCTTCAGATGTTCGTCCTCCTTGCCATATCCTTGAATCTCGAATTTGAGAAAGCCATCTGTCTTGACAACGTCGCAAACGATAACATTTTCCGCGTCGTACTGATATTCTCCTGTGCGGACCTTGACCTGCTTGAGATAGCGGAGGTTGGTGTCTTTGGCGCTGCGGGCGAGGGCGATTCCGGCATCGAAGAAGTTGATGAGCTTTGCAGATCCGGCAAGATCGTTCTGCGTAATAGGTTCCCATCCTCTGCGCTTGGGCGTGTGTGCTATGACGATGGTTGTGAGGTTGTACTTCTTCTTCAAGCGGATGAGCTTCATCATAAAAGTTCCGGCGGTGACGCCTTTCTCTGAGTCGTTGCAGATGAAGGTGATGTTGTCAATCACGAAGAAAAGGGTTCCCTGTTTGGCCGCTTCTTCGATGGAGTCCAGAATCTCCTGCTCGAGATCTGCACCGATGATGAGTTCCGGGTCTATCTCGGCGCGGGTGAAGTTGGACGGGAAGATGTGAATCTCTCCTGTGGTCAGGTCGCTGTAGCGCATCTGGAACTGTTTGGCGGACAGTTCGAGGTCAACGTAAAGAATCTTGTCCGTCCTTGCTATGTCCTCGGCAATCTGGATGGCCAGAATGGATTTGCCGACATTGCTGGAAGCGAAGATGACAGTGTTCTCGTACTGGACTATGAGGTTGTGAAAGTACATCTTTGGATCGGGAGTGTTGATTGAGTCTTCAATCCAGGCATTCGCCGATTTGATAGAAAGCAGGCCGACGTGGTCGGGTGCGTGCTTGCGCTTTTCCACTTCATTGAGGATGCCCTCAACCGGGTTCGCTGTCCCGGCAGGGGTTTGAGGCGTTTTCTTGTTACTCATCTTCTTCCCTCCTCAATAGCTCTGATATCAGATTCGCGGTAGAATACTTCCTTCCCTTGCCGGATAGGCTTGAGATAGCCGGAACGCTCCCAACGCCAGAGCGTGGCTTCTGACTTGCCGAGGCGTTTAAGAGTTGCAATGCGTGTGAGTTTCGCATCCTTTGAGGCGGCTGCGATTTCTCCCATTGTTTCGGTGACGATGTTTTTGATGACGGTCTCGAGGTCGGAGGCCGATACTACAAGCTGAATGTTTCTGCTGTCGATGTCTTGGTTAAAATTTGCCATAATTACTCTATGATGCCCCCGCTCCCTTACTCGTCAGAGAACACTCACATCGTGGCGAAATTGACCGGTACTTCGAGTAGCTGTCCGCAATTCCACGATGCAAACATATTTATTTCCCTTCGGGTATGAAAGGACATGAAAACGGCGTTTATAGGTCTGCCTATAAACGCCTATAAAAGAGTACAACTATTTGATTTCAAGACTATTCATCAAGGAGAGCATGTAGCTCTTCCTTGATGGCTGCGAGTGTCCTTTGATGTTTCGGCATTTTTGTTAAGGAGCCTGAGAAACCGACGTAATCGTTGTATGTTGTCTTGTCTCCTTTGACCTTGAATTCTTCTCTGACAACGGTTACTTCCGGCCGCTCGATATAGCGTTCAACTATCGCTACGTGAATGTAGCGAAATGCCTGGACATCAGTCTTTCCGTCCATATTGGCGTGAAGATATCCTTTTAGTTTGGCGAGGTCTCCCTTTCGGTGGTAGGAATCGAAGGTTTTCGGTTCGGATTTACCGTTGGATTTTGCGTGGGACGCAGAGGGGGCCGGTTGGTTTTTGGCGTGGGACATTGAACAAGCGTCTTTCCCTTCCTCTGTATAGAATGGAGAAGGTATCATCCGGCGGTAGTATGAAAGAGATGACAGTGAGCCCTGCTGCATATTTGAAAGGAAAGTGTTCAAGGCCCCGCGGACATCGTTATTGACTATCATCCTCGTGGTCATCATTTTCTTTCCTTGCTCGGTTGCTCTGATGCGGGGTGAGAGGTCTTGCATACTTTCGTATTCGGTCAGCAGCGTATCAATTGACCATTTCGTGGATTTCACCCAGTTGTCAGCGGAATAACGGAACGAATTGTAATCCCTGTCGGTGAGCATACTCATCCGGTGAAGGTAGTCATCGAAAAGGACACACAGTTTGGTCTTGATATAGCCAACTCTCTGCATATAACGCGCTCCGTTCTGCGCCGCATTGTAGATGGACAGCATTTCATCCATAAACCACTCTTCAAAGAAAATACGGTTCTGGTCATAATTCACCTTGGGCTGGTTTTCCTCCAGGCTTTTCTCTTCCCAACTGAGATTGTCCATATCCTCGACAAGCCGAGGCCCCCAGAAGTTGTAAAGCATTTCGTTGACGTACATGGCTATTTCTCTATTATGTTCAAATCTTCGTCCACCCTGTATGGTTCCTGATTGAAGGCTGCGTTCATCAGGATGAAGCGGTCCTTGAGCTCCATATTTGTATAACGGTCAACGGCTCCGCTGCCTTCCCTATGTAGCCCGGCGGCGTATTTGTTGATCTGGACTTTGTTCATCATATCAACGTGGGTCTTGCGGCAGAGTTTCGAACTGCCCTGGGAACTGACGGTGACATATTCATTCTTTTTGGTTTCCTCATTGAAGACGGCCACCTTGCGGTCTATTTTGCAGGTGGTGAGAATCGCTCTGATCTGGGCGTTGTAGCCGTTTGTTCCGTACGCATATTTGAGGCACGGGAAATCAAACTTGGTGCGCTTGACAATATCGAAGGCGAAGCGGACCAGCGGGGTCTGAATTTCGGTGTTGGTGTCTTGTGTTCCTTTGGTTTTCTGCGGCAAATAGTGGATGAACGGAATGCCTTCGTCGCTTACGCCAACACTATCCATCGTCAAAGAGCTGAAGTCTGAGATACGGCATCCAAGTGCGCACTGGAGAAGGAACGCGTCACGGGCAGGTTCAAGTTTCTCTGCAACCTTGTGTGTCATCACTATCTGGAACTCGTCTGCACGAAGGAAAATGGGGTCATCGAACATTGTCTTGAAGACGTTCTGGCGGCGCTCCTTCCCGAGTTTGCGGAATGGTGATTTGGGTATTTCGTCATTGTCATCAAGCTGGGCGAAGAAGGTCTGAAGGGTCTTCATCTGTGTTGCGACGGTGTTGAGGCTCAATCTTGCTGTTGGCTTATTGGCCCGCTTCATATCGTGGTAAAGTTCCTTATGCTTGGGGACGTATTTGTATTCGTCGAAAATGAAGTTGCGGAAGTCCATCAGAAACTCAGGGTCAACCTCTGCCGGAGATATTTCCGACAGACCCTTTATTATAAGGTACCTGTTCAGTTTATTACCGAAGGTGACAAAGTGGTCATAGCGGGCCTTGCCGATTATGCGGTCCCGCAATGCTTCTTCGGTGTAACGTTTGAATCTGGTAATGAGGGATTCTTGCTCGGAGCGAATCTGCTTGACCTCGAAGGTGACTTTTGCAATCTCCTGCTCGAAGATTTCAGAAGTCATATCCATTCCTTTCTCCTGCATCGTTTCGTAGGCTTTGGCCATACGTTCCATTTCAAGTTTGATGCTGCTCTCAAGATCCGGGTCATAGCCGGTGACCCGCGGCTTCTTTTTGCCGTAGTCATCGAATTTAGAAAGAGCGGAAAGCTCGGCTTCAATGTCTGATTTGTGGTAGAGTTCCAGGTCTCTTCCGTCACGCAGACGGAAGCGCAGTTTGATTGTTCCGGACGTCTTTGTCGTCCGACGTTTGATAGTGATCAGAGCCATCGTATCTATATTTCAATTCCGATGACAAAGATAATAAATTTGCCCCACATTTGCCCCACCAAATTGAAAATGAGTGAAAATTTTTTGTCGGGACAAAGAAAGGGAATTAAGTTAACTTATTGATATTCATTTGCATTAACCTTGCATTTCACTTGCGTGGGTTTTCATATTCGTAGTCCTGTAGGAGTCACCAGAGCAAAG
>JAGHSK010000030.1 GCA_018065895.1 Candidatus Cacconaster equi | reverse complement strand
GAATAGAAACTCTATATAATCAAAATGAAGAAAACATTATTTGCCATTGCGGCCATTTTAATCACCGCTATGGCCTCTGCTCAGCAGAGTCAGCCGATTCCTGTTGACGAGAACGTCCGTATCGGACATCTCGACAACGGCATCACCTATTACATCAGGCATCATCAGGAGCCCGCAGGACAAGCCAATTTCTACATTGCGCAGAAGGTGGGCTCAATCCTTGAGAACGAGGACCAGCGCGGTCTGGCGCACTTCCTGGAGCATATGTGCTTCAATGGCACCGAGCATTTCCCAGGTAACAGCGTTATAAGATATTGCGAGAGTATCGGAGTAAAATTCGGAGCAAACCTCAACGCATATACGAGCATTGACGAAACCGTCTACAATATTGACAACGTTCCTGTTGAAAAGGTTCCTTCAGCAATTGATTCCTGCCTGTGGATACTTCACGACTGGGCAGACGGTCTTCTGCTCACGGATGAGGACATCGACCACGAGAGAGGTGTCATCCATGAAGAATGGAGGACTCGTTCAAACGCCCAGATCAGGCTGCTCGAAAAGATTCTCCCGGTTATATACCCGAACAACCGTTATGGTGAGAGAATGCCTATCGGACTGATGGAAGTCGTTGACAATTTCCCATACAAGGTACTCCGCGACTATTATGAGAAATGGTATCGTCCCGACCAGCAGGGCATCGTTGTCGTCGGCGACATTGACGTGGATGCAGTTGAAGCTAAAATCCGTGACATATTCGGAACAATCGCCAAACCGGAAAATCCTGCTGAACGCTTCTATGTTCAAATTGAAGACAATGCAGAGCCTATCGTATGCCTTGCAAAAGACAAAGAGCAGCCGTATGCCTTGAGTTACATCTTCTGCAAGCACGATCCATATCCGGTAGAAATGAGAGGCGAGATGAGTTATGCAGTTTACAAATACGCCCTGTGGGCCGCTCAACTGATGGTGAACGCACGAATCCAGGAGATGCTCCAGAGTCCTGAACCTCCTTTCATCCAGGCTACAATAGGCGACGAGGAGTTCCTTATCGCCAAGACAAAATATGGATGGGGCGGACAGGTAGTATCCTCAGAGACAGACCTCAGCAAGGCAGTGACCGCCTTGTACCGCGAAATGCTTCGCGCTGCCCGTTGCGGATTCACCGCTTCGGAATATGAAAGAGCTAAAGCCGAATTGATTTCATCTGCCGAATCCGAATTCAATTCACGCGACAAGAAGAAGAGTTCTACATATTGCAGGGAATATGTACGCCACTTCATTGACAACGAGCCGATAGCCGGCGAACAGAACACACTTGCATTCGTTCAGCAGTTCACATCTCTCATTCCTGTCGAGGCAGTCAACCAGATTGTGAAGAGCCTTGTACAGGATGGCAACCTTGTTATGTTCTCAATGCTTCCTGACAAGGAAGGCGTCACCTACCCTACGGAAGAGGAGATGACCGCAATGCTCAAAGCTGTGGCAGCAGAAGATATAGCTCCTTACGTTGATGCCGTATCGAACGAGCCGCTGATGGCCCAGTTGCCAGCTGCCGGCAAGATTGTCAAGACACAGGAAGCCCCGCTCGGCTACACCCTGTTCAAACTCTCAAACGGTGCGCAGGTATATTACAAACAAACGGACTTCAATCCTGACGAGGTAATCATGAGCGCTACCAGCAAGGGCGGAAAATCCCTCTATCCGGAATCTGAAAACGTCAGCCTGAAGGTTATCAATAACGTGATGAGCCTCGGAGGAGTGGGCAGCTTCAATACAAGCGAATTGCGCAAGGTCCTTGCAGGAAAGAACGTTTACGTATCCACAAGCGTTGGAATGTTCTCTGAAGATATGTCTGCAAGGTCAACGCCAAAGGACATTGAGACAATGTTCCAGCTCAATTATCTTTACTTTACGGCTATCCGCACGGACAACGATGCATTCGAATCGTGGAAAGTACGTGAAAAGGCAGCAGTCGCCAACAGGGAAAGCGACCCTATGAATGCATTCCAGGACAGCCTGAAGCTCACTATCTATTCAAATGGAGCAAAGAGGCTTGAAAGCCTGAGCAGTGCCGACATTGACGCAGTTGACTACAACCGTGTACTTGATATAGCAAAGGAAAGATTCTCAAATGCCGGAGATTTCACATTCTTCATTACAGGCGCCGTTGACCAGCAGACAATCCGTCCGCTCATAGAGCAGTACATTGCATCACTCCCTGCCACAAAGAAGAGAGAGAAGGCCGATACGAACGTGATTGATTTTGCAAAGGGACAGAACATCAAGGTATTCGACCGTCAGATGGAAGTGCCTATGGCTACTATCCTGTTCTTCGATTACGCAAAAGGGCAATACAACCTGAAGAACAAACTCTCATTTGACCTTGCTCTCAATGCCCTGAGCGTGGTTCTTCTCGAAGAGATCCGCGAAAAAGAGGGCGGCACATACAGCATCGGAGCATACGGTACACTGTATTGCAATCCGTATCCGCGTGTGGAAGAATATATGCAGATTATATATCAGACCAACCCTGACAGATACGAAGATCTTAACGGAAAGATTCAGGCCATCGTGGCAGACTTCGCAAAGAACGGACCGTCTGAAGAGAATCTTGCAAAAGGAAAAGAGTATATGCTCAAGGAATTCAACGAGAATATCCGCGAGAATTATTTCTGGGCGAACAACCTTGAAAAGCTGGTTGAAACCGGAGTTGATATGACAAGCGGTTATGAAGCTACGCTCAAGAGAATCACAGTTGAAGACGTACGCGACATATTCGCCGGAATGCTCAAACAGGGCAACCACGCAGAAACCATAATGGTAGGAAAGAAATAATCCCGCTACCTTACAACAAAAAAATCGTCACCTCGAAAGGGTGACGATTTTTTTAGGCAATCTGCAGATGTTTATTACAGGAACTCTATCGTTCCACCGTCAGGTGCTACCGTAAGTTCCACTTCACGACCGAGATAGAGGCTGATGTTCGGCTGTTCGTGTCCGCAATCACAACCGAAAAGTACAGGGCAATCGAGCCTGTCCATATGCTCCTTTATCAGAGAATAGACGTCCCGCTTCCATTCATCCTCGCCATTCGTATCGGTGAACTGTCCGATGATGATAGCTTTTGCACGGTCGAGATAGCCACCGCATTTCATAGTCCAGAGCATACGGTCGACACTCAACATACGCTCATCGATATCCTCTATGAACAGAATGCAGTCCTCGTCGATATGATTCTCCCAAGGTGTACCGATAGTGCTGCTCCAAAGGCTCAGGTTTCCACCGATAAGACGTCCGCGGGCCTTGCCGAAGCGGCTGTAAGGATGGGGAGCGGTCGTATAGCTCTTTATTTCGCCAAACAGTGCAGAGCGAAGGATTTCATTGCTTTTTTCTGAATCCGGGCCGTCAAAGAAATTGCAAGGCATGTTGCCGTGTATTGATTCAAGGCCGAGAGTTCCGAAAAGGGCGTGGAAAACGGTGATGTCACTGAAGCCGACAATCCACTTGGGATATTTGACAAAGAGAGAGGTGTCGAGGGTAGCGACGGTACGGATGGAGCCGTATCCCCCTCTCCAGGAAATGATTGCCTTGACTTCCGGATCACGGAGGGCTTCCTCTATATCTGCGGCCCTGTCTGCATCCGTTCCTGCGAATTCTCCCGGAATTGCATCATAAAGGTGCTTGCCTTTCTTGACCTTCAGTCCCCACGATTCGATAACCTTCACCCATCTCTCCTCTTTGGCTGACTCAGGCGGATTGGAAGCCATTGCAAGGACTGTAACGGTGTCTCCCTTCTTCAAAAACTGCGGACGTATATACTGTTTCATCTCTATAAAATTTTTACTATAAGACATTGAGTGATTGCTCCTTGATTTTTTCAAGCTCATCTTTCATCTTCACCACCCACTTCTGAATCTGGGCGTGATTGGCTTTCGAGCCGGTAGTGTTGATTTCGCGTCCCATCTCCTGAGCGATGAAGCCCAGCTTACGGCCCGGAAATTCTTCATTCTCCATCGTCTCGCGGAAATACTTGCAATGCTGACGAAGACGGACCTTCTCCTCGTTGATGTCAAGCTTCTCGATATAGAATATCATCTCCTGCTCGAGACGGTCGTGGTCAGGGGCAGCGCTTATTTCCGCCATACGGGCTTTTATCCTCTCCCTGACCGCATCTATGCGTTCTTCCTCATATTTTTCAACCTCGGTCACATAAGATTCGATCTTATCGACCTGAGAGAGAATATCCTTCTTCAGGCTGGCCCCCTCCTTTACGCGGAATTCATCCAGTCCGGCAACGGCTCTCTTTATGGCGTCGAACATCAGGCTCCACTCATCCTCAGACAGCTCCTGCATTTTGTTGCACTCAAAAACATCCGGCATACGCAGAGCCATAGGGAGGACGGAGGTCTCGTCAAGGAGCGCTCCGGCAGCTTCCGCCACCTGTCTTATCTGACGTACATAGTTCGCGACAACCTCCTTGTTGATAGGTCTGGCAACCGCAGCATCCGTATGCTCCACATTTGCGAACAGGTCTATGTTTCCTCTGTTGAGAACAGACGTGATGTATTGGCGCACCTCCATCTCCTTCTCACGAGGAATGACAGAAGTCTTCAAAGTGATATCTGCGTTCTTTCCGTTGACGGAACGTATTTCGAAAAGGTATTTGTCACCGGCAATCACACATTCAGCCTTGCCGTAACCGGTCATTGACTTTAACATATCTATACGTTGAGATTTACGAGGTTTCCTGTCAGATACTGGTCATATGCCGCCATATCCACCAGACCGTGACCGGAGAGATTGAACAGGATGGTCTTCCTTTCGCCTGTCTCCTTGCATTTGAGCGCCTCCTTTACAACTGCGGCGATTGCGTGGCAACTTTCCGGTGCAGGAATGATTCCCTCCGACTTTGCGAAAAGAATGCCCGCATCGAAGCACTCAAGCTGTAATACATCGGCAGCCTCCATCAATCCATCCTTCATCAACTGCGATACGATGGCGCCCGCTCCGTGGTAACGGAGGCCTCCTGCATGTATGTTCGCAGGTTTGAAATTGTGCCCGAGAGAGAACATCGGTATCAACGGCGTGTATCCGGCTTCATCACCGAAATCATATTCGAATGTGCCCTTCGTCATCTTCGGGCAGGCTGCAGGCTCGGCCGCAATGAATCGGGTTGTCCTGCCTTCGAGCATGTTGTGCCGCATGAAAGGAAATGAAATTCCACTGAAATTCGAACCACCGCCGAAGCATGCTATGACTATATCGGGATACTCACCTGCCATCTCCATCTGTTTCTCTGCCTCAAGGCCGATAATCGTCTGGTGCAAAGATACGTGGCTCATCGTGGAGCCGAGGGCATACTTGCATCCCGGTGTCATCCGCGCAAGCTCCACAGCTTCCGAAATCGCAGTGCCGAGCGACCCCTGGTGATTCGGGTCAACCGTGAGGATATTCTTTCCGGCACGGGTTGACATCGATGGAGAAGCTGTCACCTGAGCTCCGAAGAGCTGCATTATGTTGCGACGGTACGGCTTCTGGTTATAACTTACTTTCACCTGATATACGGCGCACTCCAACCCGAAAAGCTTGGATGCATATGATAGCGCGGCGCCCCATTGTCCGGCACCTGTCTCGGTGGTGACGTTCGTAACACCTTCCATCTTGCAGTAATATGCCTGAGGAAGTGCGGAATTCAATTTGTGGGAACCCACCGGACTTACGCTCTCATTTTTGAAGAATATGTGAGCGGGGGTTCCGAGAGCCTCCTCAAGTCCATACGCACGGACAAGCGGAGTGGAACGATAATAGGTGTATTTCTCCAGAACTTCCTGCGGGATGTCAATCCAACGGTCGGTCGTATTGAGCTCCTGCCTGCTGCACTCCCTGCTAAACAGTTCCGACAATTCATCCTCCGTTACGGGCTCACGAGTCGCAGGATTGAGCATAGGCTGCGGCTTGTTGGGCATATCAGCCTGGATATTGTACCACTGAGTTGGTATCTCGCTTTCTGGTAGAAAGTATCTTTTCTGACGCATATCAAATCTTGAAGCTGTCCTTGAGGCTGACGGTCTTGTTCATCACCAGTCTTTCAGAGGTTGAATCCGGATCTTTTTTGAAATAGCCGACTCTCTCGAACTGTACGGCGATTCCGCTGTTGTCGTCAAGAAGGGCAGGTTCAGCGAAGCCTGTCTTTATCACGAGGCTTTCGGGATTGAGATACTCCTTATAGTCACGGTCTTCAGGTATGCCTCCCATATCCGCCTCCGTGAAGAGTCTGTCATATATACGGCATTCCACCTCTTTGGCATATGCCGTGCTGACCCAATGGATGGTGCCCTTGACAGAGCGCCACTGCCCTGACTGAGGGTGTGTCATAGGATCGTAGGTACATTTCAATTCAACGACCTTGCCGTTTTCATCCTTCACAATTTCGTTGCATTTGATGATGTAGGTGTACTTGAGCCGTACTTCACCATCAGGACGCAGGCGGAAATATTTCTTTGGAGCATCCTCCATAAAGTCGGCGCGGTCTATGAGAAGTTCTCCGGTGAAAGGAACACGACGTTTCGCCCCCTCAGGGTCAGCCGGGTTCAACGGAGCATCGAACCACTCGACCTTACCCGTTTCCCAGTTGGTGAGCGTAACCTTTATAGGGTCGTCACTTACAACCATATAGCGGTTGCTTCGTTCGTTCAGATCCTGACGGACGCACCATTCGAGCAGCCCGATATCCATAAGCTGGTCACGCTTGCTTACGCCAATCTTTTCACAGAACATCTTGAGAGCCTCAGGTGTATAACCGCGACGACGCACTCCGCACAAGGTTGGCATTCTCGGATCATCCCATCCTGCCACAAGACCTTTCTGAACGAGTTCGAGCAGCTTGCGCTTGCTCATCAGTGTGTAGGTCAGATTAAGTCTTGCAAATTCATATTGATGTGAAGGATATATCCCAAGTGTCTTGATGAACCAGTCATATAGAGGACGGTGAACGTCAAATTCAAGTGTGCAGATGGAATGAGTGATGTTCTCTATGCTGTCGCACTGCCCGTGGGTGTAATCATACATCGGGTAGATGCACCATTTGTCGCCTGTTCTGTGATGATGCGCGTGTTTGATGCGATACAGGATAGGGTCGCGGAACATCATGTTCGGGTGGGCCATATCTATCTTCGCGCGGAGCACCTTCTCTCCGTCAGCGAATTTACCGTCACGCATCTCGCGGAAAAGATTAAGATTCTCCTCTACGGAGCGGTCGCGCCAAGGGCTGTTTTTACCTGGAGTCTCAACCGTACCACGATTTGCACGCATCTCCTCCTGAGTCTGATCATCCACATATGCGAGGCCTCTCTTTATCAAATCTTCAGCCCATTCGTAGAGCTGTTCAAAATAATCGGAAGCATACAGTTCCTTTTCCCATTTGAAACCGAGCCATTTGATATCCTCTTTTATCGCATCGACATACTCTGTATCCTCTTTTGTAGGATTGGTGTCATCATAGCGGAGATTGGTCTTGCCGCCGTATTTCTGAGCAAGTCCGAAGTTAAGGCAGAGGCTTTTTGCGTGTCCCAGATGGAGATACCCGTTCGGCTCCGGCGGAAATCTCGTCAGAATCGATTCAACTTTTCCGGAGGCGAGATCCGCCTCAATGATTTCTTCCAGGAAATTGGCTTTTTTCTCTTCTTCCATGTGTTTTGCTGGTTACTCTTATTAACCAACAAATATACGAAATCCAAGCCAAAAATCACAATTTTTCAATCAACGACCTTACGCGGGGTCAATAGACGAGATTCAACCCTACTGAGAACATCAGGTTGACATTGGCAATTGCGCCTTCAATATCCCAGTCATCCCTGTATTCGTCATTCGGCTTATGGTACCACGATGACTGCGGGTACTTGTTCGGCTTGTCAGGATTGACAAGATTCTTTCCTGCCTTTATCACTACGGCCGGCACGCCCTTCCTGACAAAATTCCAGTGATCTGAACGGAAGAACCACCCGTCAGTGTTGTCATCGTCAAAAACGACGTATCTGCCT
The DNA here is from genome assembly GCA_018065895.1 of Candidatus Cacconaster equi. Lineage (GTDB taxonomy): Bacteria > Bacteroidota > Bacteroidia > Bacteroidales > UBA932 > Cacconaster > Cacconaster equi. The sequence continues at coordinate 49,721 of JAGHSK010000030.1, read as the reverse complement.
TGAGCGGCAGCCGCTGACAGAATATGACGGTCCAGATCGCTCTCCCCTCCACCGAGGATAACCACATCGTGTGCCAGAGGAGCAGGAGCAATACAGTCGAAATTAATGCAGGTTGCCGTTTTTTCCATCGGAAACACCGGATGTTCGCAATAATATTGAGATCCGAACAATCCGCTTTCTTCGGAAGTTGACGCCAGGAACAGGATAGAACGCCGGGGAGCCGGAAGATCCTGCAGCTTCTTGGCAATCATCAGAATCGCTGCAAGCCCCGAGCCGTTGTCCGCCGCGCCGTTATAGATACAGTCATCCGATTCATCGGGTTTGCCATATCCGAAATGATCCCAATGTGCGCTGAAAACCAAACATTCGTCCTTAAGATCCGTGCCGGGAAGAACCGCACCCACATTGCAGGTTTCCCCCACCTCATATCTGACCTTCATCGTAAAACTGCTCCTTGCATTCAACGGAACAGCCTTGAATCCCGGCTTTTTCGCTGAAGCGAGGGCCTGATCGTAGTCAACTCCCGCCTTTTCAAAAAGACGTCTGCAAGCATTTTCGTTCAGCCATCCCCTGAGACCCAGCTCATCAAGATTCCCGGTAGCTTCATCGTAAAGGGCGAGATTGCTCTCCAGATGTCCGTTGACACATACGTGCCACCCGTACCCTGCAGCAGCCTCATTATGGAGTATCAGGCAGCCTGCAGCCCCGAGTTTCTGCGCCTGTTCCAGCTTGTATATCCACCGCCCGAAATAGGTCATATTCCTGCCACGGAAAAGAGTGCTGTCATAGAAACCTGGATCATTGACCATAGCTATCACAATCTTTCCCTTCACGTCCACGCCGTCAAAATCATTCCATCCATACTGCGGGGCATCAATACCGAATCCGCAGAAAACATACTCCGCTTTGTCGAACACGACTTTGTCCGTACCTCTTGTAGTCCAAACCATAATGTCATCAGGAGAAGACAGCCTGACAAGGCCGCCGGAAGTCTTCACAGGTATTCCCTTTTCCGGCATCGACACGACTGTCGAGATCTCCTTTACAGTCTGGAAATAACTTCCTTCGAAGGCAGGCTCCAGGCCGAGGGACCGGAATTCCCCTGCGAGATATCCGATTGTCTTCGTTTCATATGGCGTCATCGGTTTGCGGCCTCCGAATTCATCCGAACCGATGACCTTCACCCAATTTCTGAAATCCGAAGAGAATGTGTCTGACGTCGTCTGTGCCTGCAGCTGAAACGAGGCAAGAATCAGCATTTGAGCGAGGAGTATGATTCTGAAAGCCTTGGACATAGCATAACAATGAATTACAAAATCCTTACTGTTCCGTCTTCTGTCACTTCGATGGTGTCTCCGGTCTTGACTGTATCCAGGAACTCCTCTCCAAGCTGGTCTATTGCAATGAGCTTGCTGTTCTCCCATACTACGGAGAGAATGACTCCGGCACCCGCCAGAGAGTCGATATGCTCTGAGAACAGCATGCAGGCAGGATTGATTCCCATCGAGCATATCACCTGAAGGACCATTCCGCCAGTAGTCGAGCCTATGGTCTGTGGAAGGCAGAGAGCCTTTCCGGTGATGTTATGCTTGTATATGTCCGGATTGTTCTGATCCGCGATTACAAGTTTGCTTGAATGCATGATAGCGGAACTCTGAAAACTTGCAAGAGTGTTCACACCCTGGTGCGATACCACCGCTTCTCCCTTGAAATATCCGCCGTTGAGTACTCGTCCTTTGAATTCTTTCATAATCTAATCCTCCTTTCCGGTTATGATGGCAAGAAGTTCGTCATCCTTGTAATACCTTGCCAGTGAATATGTGCGAAGTTTGTTTGAACAGGTCATAATCCTTCTTGATTTCGTAAGAGGATTTGAAGTGTACATAAGCGGGCAGATTGAGGTAACACCGACACCGGCCTTCCTGAGCTCGGCATATCTGGCGGTTTTCTCAAACTCTTTCCTTATAGGCGACGGCGTGCAAAGAACAGTCTGACACGCGACCTTTGTCTTTCCGGCAGACTTGAGCCCGGATATTATCCTGTCAGCCCACTCTTCAAGTTGGGTTTTTGACAAATGCGGACAGCCTATGAATGCTATGGTACCCTCCTTCTGGGGTTGTTTCCACATCACAGGGTATGACTTGTAAACACGCTCGAGTTCGGCATCGTCAATCACGTATTCCTTGTAGTCCGCTTCAAGAAGAGCCTCTCCAAGTTCTTTTGCCTCAGGGGTCACATTCTCGATATGGTATAGTCCGACCGCGCCGTTGGATGCAGTGGCAGCTCCGAAATCCTTGAGATAAGACTTGCACTGATCAGTGAGTTCATTTCCTATCCATTTGTCAAGGCCCACGACATATGGAACATCTTCCATCACCTTGATGCCGATGGCCGATCCAAGGATTTGAGGAATCGGTTTCTTGGTTGTATTTACGGTGACTTTCCACTTCGCCTTGCGCCCTTCGTCAGTCAGAAGACCGAACTTAGGAACAAACCCGACAATGGACCCGAAGAGTTCAATCATCCCGGAATTGCGGTTGCAACGGGCCCCAAGCACTGAATTTGCATAATTCACGGCACTTGACTCGGCCCAGGAGAGTATATCACCCTTTCCGGGAACGTTGCCTATTTCAGGATAATAGCATGTGCAGGTGAAGGAATCATCGTTTTTAAGTCCTAGTTTCCGGAGTTGTTCTTCGTATGCATCCTGCTTGCCATAGAGTATCTTTTTATTGATAAGTTTATCTATTGGATTGTAATGTACGTTCTTCATATCGTGCGGACGCGGATCGGCGGTAAAACCCGCCTCAACCTTCAGCCCGGCATCGATCAATTCGTCCATTATCCTGTAAACCGGCTTCAGAAGTGAGAGGCCGAAGGATGTAACAAGATGTCCTTCTCCGTGGGTTACGGGAACAAGTTCGGTTGCTTCGAACATATCGCCGTATCTGACAATAGTCTCCATCACCTTCGCCTTGACGGCGCCTTGTCTGCCTTCCAGAATATCTATCTGTTCAGGCGTGAGCTTCATTTTATATTGATATGCCATAATCAGAATTTTTAACGTTATATTTTCATGGCAACGTCCCATGCACGCCAGATGGCAGTACGCAAGTTGCCAACGGAATTGCAGTCACCGACAAGCTGAACCTTGCACTTCCCGTCGAAGAGAGGCTTAGGTTTGTATCCCATGGAGGTGATTACGGTGTCCCCTTCGATTTCGAATACCTTCCCGTCCTTGTCAACCACTGACACTCCCTTGTCCGTGAATTCCTTGAGTTTCGTATCGAGATGCACCTCCACTTTGTTGAGTTCGAAGAAATCCCTGAGATATGAGCTGTTGGCCAGACATACTCCCTTGACGGCGATAAGGTCGTTCTTCATCTCCACAATGACCGGGGTTTTCCCCTGGAGATAGAGGTCATAAGCTATCTCACAGCCGGATAGACCTCCACCGACGATGATGACTTTCTGCCCTGTAGGGGCGCCGCCAAGGTATTCACAAGCCTCGATAGACTTTTCAATACCAGGTATAGGAGGACGGTTGGCCTTTGCTCCGGTAGCGACTACCACATTGTCGAATCCGGCAAGTTCATCCATCGACTGCACCGTCGTATTGAAATGAATCTCAATGTTGAGATCAGCCATTTCCTTTGCATACCATTTCAGCAGTTCCCTGTCTTTTTCCTTGAACGATGGGGCCGCAGCGAAATTGAACACACCGCCAAGTCTGTCTGATTTTTCAAAGATGACAGGTTTATGGCCTCTGAGTGCAAGTATTCTGGCCGTCTCCATTCCACCGATGCCGGCACCGATGACAGCCACCTTCTTTTGTTTTTTTGCAGGAACAATTTTGTATTTGCGTGACTGCATTGTGGTTGGGTTGATGGCGCAACGTGCCATTCCCATATTGTCGGAAAGGCTCTGATCGTTGCCCACACCTTTATATGAAGCCATATTGAAGCAGGCATTGTGACAGCAGATACAAGGGCGTATTGACGGAATGTCGTCATTCATGAGCTTTGTCACCCACTGTGGATCCGCGAGGAATTGGCGGGCGACTCCCATTGCGTCAATCCCGCCGGCAGCAACGGCTTCGGCGGCTGTCTCCGGAGTCATTCGTCCGGCGCACACTACAGGAATGTCCACAAATTTCTTTATATGGCTGACATCCTCAAGATTACAGTTCTGAGGCATATACATAGGCGGATGAGCCCAATACCAGGCATCATACGTGCCGTTGTCGCAGTTAAGCATATCATATCCCGCATCCTGCAGATATCTGGCAGCTCTCTCGCTCTCCTCCATATCGCGGCCCACCTCCACGTAGTCTTCGCCAGGCATTGCTCCTTTACCGAAATCCTTGGTCTTGGAAACCACCGAATAACGCAGGGATACCGGGAAATCCTTTCCGCACACCTTCTTGATTGCCTTCACTATTTCGACAGGGAATCTGTACCTGTTCTCAAAACTGCCGCCGTACTCGTCCGTACGCAGATTGGTATATTTCATCGTGAATTGGTCCAGAAGATAGCCTTCGTGCACAGCATGTATCTCAACGCCGTCCACACCTGCATCCATACAAAGCTTGGCGGTTTTGGCGAAGGCCTCAACCATCTTGTCAATCTCCTTCTTAGTCAACGGACGGGACATACAGCTTTCCTCCCATCTGTTCGGAGTAGCTGAAGCGGAAGCCGTGAGGTAATCCATATCAAGTATGGGCTTCATGACAAAGCCAAGCGCCTTGTTCTTGCAAGCTTTCACCATAATGTCATTTATGGCCATACTCCTTCCGAAGCCAGCTGTCATCTGAATGAAAAGTTTGGCGCCGGTCTTATGGAACTCTTCCATGAATTCCTTGAGCTCCTTGAATTTTCCTTTCCCTTGATATAGCCATTTGCCGAGGATGATGTCTTTTATAGGGGCGATCCCCGGCAAAATAAGACCTACGTTGTTCTTTGCTCTTTCCAGAAGGAAGTTTGCCGCTTCCTTGTCAAAATGATTGGGTTCCAACCATCCAAAAATGGATGTACCACCCATAGAAGTCATTACAATGCGGTTTTTTATCTCCACATTGCCTATTTTCCAAGGTGTGAACAGGGCTTCGTATTTCTTGTCCATATTTTAATAGATTAGTTTCCATAAAGATACAAAAAAAACGCAATTCAAAAGAGAAATTTCTGTCGATTTGAGTAAATTTGCAAAACACAAACCCCATTATCATACAGCCAACCATGAAACGAACAGCATTGATACTTTTTTCAGCCGCACTGCTGATGATGGCAGGATGCAGCCAGAAGCCACAGAATGTGAACCGGGAGAATGCAAGCAAGGATTTCCTTCAGCTGGCATCGGAGAGATATTCCGTAAGAAGCTTTGATTCGACTGCCGTTGAGCAGAAGCTCATCGACAAGATCATTGAAGCCGGGCATCTTGCACCGACAGCCGTCAACTCCCAGCCACAGAAAATCTACGTTGTCAAATCCGCCGAAGGTATGGAGAAGCTGCGCAGAGTCTCGCCTTGCATGTACGGTGCGCCTCACTGCTTCATCGCCTGCTACGATGACCGCAACGTATGCAAAAGAGGGGAATATGGCAACTACGGTGATATCGACGTATCCATCGTCCTGACACATATGACTCTGGAAGCCGCCAACCTCGGCATCGGCACCTGCCTTGTCGGATATTTCGACCCGGTGGAACTGCACAAGGAGTTCAGCCTTCCGGCAAATATCCACCCCGTACTTCTTCTTCCGTTCGGTTATCCGTCAGAGGATTCCGTTCCTTCTGAAAAGCACACTACGTTCCGCGACCTGGAAGAGGTCATCGAATACAGATAAATCAGGGTTATCTTCCGTATTCCCTGCCCGGAGTGATTTCGGAACACTCATAAGTGTTGCCGAAGGTGTCCGTTGCAACCACCCTGACGGAGGAGGCAGGGCTTTTCAACCTGTAGGAATACATATGGAAACCGGAATTCAGATAGTTGTTGCGTCCTCCGGAGCCATGACCGCGTCCAACCACTCCCACGTGGTAGCCGATCACCCACCAGTCCTTAGTACTTCCCGAAGGAACCGTCGTGACAACTCCCTCAACGTATTCAGGACGGGCATTTGAAGCGGGCATACGGGTCATTTCTCCTGAAAGAACCCCATCCTCATAGACCTCCAGCTTCCAGTTCGAATCAGAATTGAAGACATTGGCCAAAAGCACGTCCGCCCCTTCATTCCATTGGAAATATTCATATTCCCCTCCCGTCACCTCGTCGCCACGGTACAGCCTCATCTGATTTGAACGGTAATCGTTTCCGCCATTCACGCCCACGAAATAGCCGTTCACCATGGAACTTCCGCGGAAATCATATACACCGAAGCCATTGGGGCTGCCGTCCCCGTTGTAGTCCGACCACCACCATGCGCCGCTGACAGCTGCGTGAATATGCTCGTAAACGCCCATAGGAGTCTCCTCACTGGTCAGATTCCTCATATAGTGGGTATGGCCGGAGAATATGTGCGCATCCTTGAACTGGCGAAGAAGCGCCACCACGACATCAGTGTTGGATCCTTCACGGGAGAAGGTGCCCACAAGCGGGATATGAAGGCACAATATCACCGTCTTGTCCTTGGGAACAGCATCCAGATCACTTTTGAGCCACATTATCTGTGCCGGAGAGAAGCCTCCGTGATATTTCCCGGCATTCACATTGCTATCGTACACTATGTCGCGCATGCAGACGATATGTACGTCTCCACGGTTGAAGGAGTAATTGACAGGGCCGAATGCATCTTCGAAGGCGCGCTGGGCATGCAGGTTGGCGGTGCTGCTGAGGGGATCTGCGGAAATCGGGCAGGATGAGTGGAAATAGGTAAAATCGTGATTGCCCATGGTCTGGAAAACCGGCATATCCATCTCACTCATATACTTTCTCATAAGAGGCATGTCGCCGACGGTATTCCTGGTCCCCTCAGAATAGACAATGTCGCCCAAGGTGACGGCATAGCAGGGAATTTTCTTCGTTGCTATATGAGCATTGACGGCCTGCACCGATTCGTTGTGGAACCGATCCACCTGCAGGGTGTTCTGGCCCTTCACCACCCGACTGTGAGCCTGAGGGTCCGCAAGAGCGAAGAGGGAGAATTCTTCCTCATACTCCCCTCTTTCCATCATAAAATCATACCTCGTCACGGATGGGACGTACCTGATGAAAAAATCGGGAAGTCCGTTTTCATTGAAGGTAATGCGGGCGTCTTCCGGATATGAGAAATAGATATACCTTGTATCGGGAGAGGTAGCAAGCCTGTATTTCCCCTCCCCGTCAGTCACGGCCACCCTGAACCCGTCGCTCACGGCCACACCTTCCGCGGCGATTCCGTCGTCGTAGGTGACATACCCTTCCGCAAAGTAGTGCAAATCATCGGTCCGGCCCGCAAGGCAGGCAAAGAAAGAGGCCAGCATAATGCCGGCCGTAAAGATAAGATTTCTTTCCATTTTCATGTTGTCACCCGTCACATGGCCATTCCGCCGTCAATTTGGATAACCTGGCCAGTAACGTATGAAGCAAGGTCAGAAGCCAGGAAACAGCAAACTTTGGCCACCTCTTCGGGAGTACCTCCGCGGCGGAGGGGAATCTTGCTCTCCCACTGCTTCAGCGTCTCTTCCGGCAGTTGTCTTGTCATATCGGTCAAAATGAAGCCGGGAGCAACCACATTGGCACGGATACCGCGGGAACCGAGTTCCCAGGCGATGGATTTCGCAAGTCCTATCATTCCGGCCTTCGAGGCGGAGTAGTTGCATTGTCCGGCATTCCCGTGAACCCCGACAACAGAACTGATATTTATGATGGAACCGTTTTTCTGGCGCAGCATCACCGGACTGACTGCATGAATGAAATTGAATGCACTCTTCAAATTCACGTTAAGAACGGCATCCCACTGGGCTTCGGACATTCGAAGCATCAGTCCGTCCTTCGTGATTCCGGCATTGTTCACAAGGATGTCGATCTTTCCGAATTCAGAGAGCACCTGCTCCACAACGGAATGCGTCTGTTCAAAGTCAGCGGCATTGGAAGCGACTGCAAGGGTATGCGATCCCAACGCTTCAAGTTCCTTTTTTGTTTCGTTTGCAACATCGTCGACAACCAGGTCGGTAAACGCTATGTCAGCGCCTTCCGACGCAAATTTCAAAGCAATCTGTTTGCCTATTCCACGAGCGGCGCCAGTGATCAGGGCGACCTTTCCATCCAATAGTCCCATAATGTTTCGTTTTTTGGAAGCCGTCAGGCTTCAGTGTTATAATATTTCAGCCAGCAAGTCATACTCACCGGCTCCCTTTATATTCACATCAATGAAGTTCCCTATGATACCGGCAGGAACAAAACCGCCAAGTGACCGTTCATCTCCTATGAGGATTTCACCGTCAACCTCAGGAGACTCTTTCTCCGAGCGTGCCACAAGCACCCCGTCGGTGAAGGAATCGACAAGCACACGTTCAACCGAACCAACACGGGACAGATTGTATGCTTCCGATATGGAGCTTTGAATCTCCATCAGACGGTCATATCGTTCCTGCTTCACCTCCTCCGGAACCGCATCCTTGAAGTGCTGCGCCCCATATGTCCCCTCCTCCTCGGAGTATGTGAAGGCTCCCAGCCTCTCGAACCTGTAGTCCTTTACAAATTGCAGCAGATCCTCGAAATCGGACTCCTCCTCACCGGGGTGACCGACCATCATAGTAGTGCGGAGAACCACCCCCGGGACCATCCTGCGCATCTTTTCCACAAGAGACCTCGTCTGCGGACCGTCAACCGAGCGGTGCATGTATTCGAGCACGCGTGATGATGAGTGCTGAAGCGGGATATCAATATATTTGCAAACTTTCGGGTTCTCCGCCATTATGTGGAGCACATCTTCAGGAAAACCGTCAGGATAACTGTAATGAAGCCTTATCCACTCTATTCCGTCGATAAGGGACAATTTTTCAAGCAGTTCGCCCAAACGACGTTTTCCATAGAGGTCAAGACCATAGTAGGTTGTATCCTGGGCAATGACGATCAACTCCCTGACACCCTGTGCGGCCAGTCCACGCGCCTCTTCCAGTAAAGTTTCCATCGGCACGGACCTGTGTCTGCCACGGATATGCGGGATTGCACAATATGAACAGCGGCGGTCACACCCTTCGGAAATCTTCAGATAGGCATAATGCTTCGGGGTTGTAAGAATCCTGTCCGTATTGTTGAAGTCCAGAACACCGTCAAAACGGTCAACCTCGGGAATCTCCTGTATCAGTTCCTCACGATAGCGCTGCGACAGGCACCCGAACACTCTGATTGAATTGATATATCCGAGATTCTTGGCCTCAACTGCCTGGAGTATAGCCTCTATCGATTCTTCCTTCGCATCCTTTATGAAGCCGCAGGTGTTGATTATCACCTCATCCACCCCGGCAGTGGCAAGATCCTCCCCTTCAGGAGATATTATATACCCCTGCCTCTCAAGCTGCTTCAGCAGATGCTCCGAATCCACGCGATTCTTGGAGCAGCCCATCGTGATGACCTGAACCTTTTTCACTATGCTTCCTTCTCTGTATTTTCCTGTTCTTCTTCAGCAAATTCCAAACTTGCATACTGCTGCAGGCAGTTGTACCAGTCAAGAACCTTCTTCATGTGAGAAAAGTAGAAACGGTCTGCATCATATTCCGGGATGACCTCACCGAAGAAAGCCTTGATTGCTTTTTCGCTCTCCTTCGAAGAAAGTGCGGGCTTGTTGTCAAGTTTCTTCGCAATTGCCGTCAGGACATCCTTGAGTGGCATTTCCGCATCAGCCGTATATATTGATATATCAGAAAGCGAGCTCACCCTTGCACTCGGGCCGAATGATTTTCTCTGCTTTGTAATCAGTGACTCGGCAATCATTCCATTGCGGGCCTGGGCGATATATTCATACAATCCGTGTTCTCCACTTACTGAGAGAATTTTTTTAAGATCTGTCTTTTCCATTTTTTACTGTTTCTATTATTTTCACTATCTCCGGCACTATCTGGTGCCTTTCATCTGTTACAATTATAAAGTCAGCATATTCCTCACGCTGCCTGTCATTCCACTGTCTGGCCATTCTCGAAAGCACCGCTTCTCTTGAGATGCCGTCGCGTTCCATCACGCGCTTTATGCGCAGTTCCTCGGGAGCGCTGACAACCAGCACATAATCGGCCACACCCCGGAGCGATGGCTTTTCAAGCATTATTGCCGATTCTATTATGACAACCTCTACGCTCTGCTCTTCCTCCCATCTGCGGAAATCCCTTATTACCGCAGGATGAACGACATCCTCTATCTTTCCGAGGAGGGAACTGTCAGCAAAAATTCTGGAGGCAAGCAGTCCTCTGTCAAGGTGTCCGTCAACCGACACATCCTTTCCGGCTATTTCTGAGACCGCATCAAGTAACTCCCGGTCAGTGTCGTAAAGGCGTTTCGCAGCTGCATCTGTATCATATGACGGTATGCCGGCTGCATTGAATGCCCGTATGACATACGACTTCCCGCTGCCGATACCGCCTGTGCACAATATCACCTTACTCCTCTTCATCCCTGACAATGAACTCAACTGTCACAGGCTTGAGCCTGTATGAATATATGACGGCATCGGATTCCTCCATCTTTGGGATGACCCTGGTCCCGGCAGATGCGGTGCAATCCTCATAATCGACATAAAATTCCAATTCGGGATTGCTTCGTGCGCTTCTGTCGAAAGGAAACCTGTACGTAACCTCAACCTTCGGAGGGAAAAGAACCAGTGACTTGTCCGGAGGGAGGTTTTTCACCTTTATCTCCTTCTGCTCAGTTGCCTCGACGTAACGGCTCACATTTATCGAATAAAGGACCTTGTCCTGGGAAAGACGCAGATTGCCATTGCCTTTCTCCAACGCCACATATCCCTGGATATTCTTCCTCACACCACGATGGTAGATCACTGCGGTATGGATTTCATTTACTCCTTCCAATTCGGACCTGCTTCCATACACCAGCACGGAATCGGGTGTCAGCACCATATCCCGGACAGGCATATACTGCGATCTGTAGGAGATGGAGGAGGTGGCAATCACAGGCACCTTACGGAAATCCTGTTTATGGAGAGTGAAGGTAAGGTACTCCGATTCAAAAAAATCGACTGAAGCCATATCTCCGAGTGCGGATATCACCTTATCCCCTATGTCGGAGACGTTGACCCGGAACATATTTTCGTGCCCGGCAATTTTTGTCAGGTATTTTCTTTCGACAAAAATTTCAAGTTGCGTCAGTTTCCCCCCGAAGCCACGGTTGCGCATAATGCGGTAGCCCGTTGCGGTACCGTGGAGCATCAATGGCTCATTGGACACCGCAGACTCCTCGTACCCATCCAGATCGGTGGATAATTTCACGCTGAACTGCATCGACGACGTATATTCGAGCGAGAGCGTATGCACAAGCCACACGAAAAGAGTCGCCACCAGAGCCAGCAGCAATTGCCTTATTTTGCCGGAATGAAGCATCTCCCCTGCGGGTTTATGCTTGAGCCGCGTCTGAAAAATCTTTTACAAGGGATGCCTTGTCAACCTTGATTTTCACATCTTTGTCGATTTCAATGAAAACCTGGTTCGAACCCTCCTTGATTTCCACTACAGTTCCGTAAATTCCGCCGATAGTCACGACTTTGTCTCCTTTCTTGAGGGAATTGCGGAATGCATTCAACTCTTTCTGTTTTTTCTGCTGCGGGCGGATCATGAAGAGCCACATTACAACAAAAATAAGGGCAAGCATCAGAAGAAGTGACCAGCTGCCGGAACCTGCGCCCTGAGGGGCCTGAAGAAATGTAAGGATATTCATATTCGTTTGTGTTTATTGATTTCAATTTTCAAGCAATCCGCGACCCTGCTTGCGGATCTCTCCACTTGCCACCTTCTCCTGAATGAGTTTGTCAAGGACGCCGTTGACAAATATGCGGCTGTTAGGAGTACTGTAATATTTGGAGATCTCGACATACTCGTTGATCGTTGCCTTCACGGGTATCGTAGGGAAAGTCACCGCTTCGGCCAGCCCGAGGACAATGAGGGCCGCATCCGCCGGGACAAGGCGCTCCGATTTCCAGTTCGGAAGGTTTGCGGAGACAAGATCAATGTATTCATCGTATCTCATTATGGACTCATCCAGAAGGCGGATGGCGAAGTCCTTGTCCTCTTCCTTGAGGAAAGTTGCAGGATGGACTATCTTCTTGCGCCTGATGGTAATGTCCATATTTGCAATTATGACGTTCAGCACATAGGCCAGGTCATCAATCCAGAGAATCGACATATCCTCCAGAATTGAAGCGAGCTCTTCATTGTCTTCAAACTCATCCTGGAACACACAGGAGAAAAGATTGCAGTCCTCTTCGAAGGAACTTGTCCCTGAAGCCATGTAATTTTTGTAGTAATCCTTGGTGATCATCGAGCTGAACACCCTTCTGACGAAAGCGTCATACTCCCCCCATCCGAGTCCGTGCTTCTGGCAGTAACGTCCGAACTCCGGATCGGAAGCAAGCAGCCCGGCGAATTTGTTGTTCACGAATTTCAAATTTGGATTTGCTTCCTGTTGAGTCGGGTGGAATTTCTTCATGCCGACCGAAATTCTCTCCGACGCAACGTCCACGAGAGATGAAGAGATGTTCAGCATGAAATAATACAAGTCCTTGACCTTGTCACAGGACTCAATCAGATTTTGTTCCGCTATACCGACACTTTCACAGCCGGAATTCTCATATGCGAACAATGTCTTGAACGCCTTGATGCGGATAAGCCTTCTTGATATCATAATGAACTGTCAAACTTTTCAAATAATTTACAAAGATAATCCTTTATTTGAAAATAAAATATTTATCTTTGTATGGAAATCAACAACAAACACAGACTATGTATTTCGAGGATTACGACAACGCAGGCGCTCAGGAACGTTCAGGAGATGATGTTTTTTCAAAGCCTGTCAGAGCTGGAAAAAGAACCTATTTCTTTGACGTCAAGGCCACGAAGGGCAATGACTACTATCTTACCATCACCGAGAGCAAGCGCAGAGTCGAGAGAGACGGCCGCTACGTATATGACAAACACAAGATTTTCCTCTACAAGGAGGATTTCGACAAATTTGCCGACGGTCTTCAGGAAGTGGTCAATTACATCAAGGAGCGCTGCCCAGTGACAGAAGCCCCGGTACAGGATGCACCGGAACAGGATTTTCCGAATGAAGAAGGACCTTCGTTTTCCAACGTCAACTTTGAAGAGTTGTAATTCAAAAATATGAAAAGTGACAAAGCCGGCCGGAAAGCCGGCTTTTTTATGTGATGTTTGAATCTGTTTGAAAATTATTGCTACATTTGTAACAATTTTGTTAAAACGCATTGGATGGACACTCCTTTTTCATATGACACGATATCCGCCGGACAGAATATCATCGGCAGATCCGCTGAAATCGACCAGATGACAAGCGCTTTGGAGAAAGACGGGCGCCACGTCACGATGATAGGTCCGCCAAGAAGCGGCAAGGAGACCGTTGTCAGAGAGTCTGTCGAAAGATTCCGTCAGCACAGGCACAAATTCCACCTGTGCGAGATTGACCTTTTCAACACCAGGTCCTATTCTGACTTCGCAGACGTTTTCAGAAAGAAAATGAAGGAGTGCTTCAACCAGGTGAATGCCGGGTCTGTTCTTCCGTTTGAAATTGACATAAATGCCATTCCGGACAAGAAACTCATCGATCTTCCGGAGATCATCGCCGGAGAGGCTCAGACCGAACTGGTAATCTATTTCAAGGAGTTCCAGAACATAGCGTTCGCCGAAAGCGAAGAGTTCCAGCTGGACAAGGTGGACAAGACCTGGAGCAAGCAGAAGCATGTGAAATACATCCTTACGGGGTCGTGCGTGAATATGATGAAAACTCTCACGGAAGAGAGGAAACTTTTCTACTATTCAGCCGCCCAGATTGATTTGCAACCCATCGACAAGAAGCTTGTCTGTCAGTTCATAACGTCCAATTTCATGAGGTTGGGCAGAATCATAGAGATAGAGGAGGCAATGAAGATATGGGAGATTACCTCCGGTAACATGTGGTATGTCAAGCAGTTGTGTGCCATCTGCCACGGAATGCCGATAGGCTATGTGAACCGGAAGAATGTGAACATGGCTGCCGAAACTCTCATTTCAACGCATACCCCGCGATTCAAACAGACAATGCTCGATCTGACTGCCAACCAGATAAGCTTTATCAAGGCTGTCATTGACGGCGTCGAAAAATTCAGCAGTGCGGACATAATGGAGGCATACCGTCTCAACTCCTCCGCAAACGTTTTCAGAATCAAGGATGCGCTCAAGAAAAAAGAGGTGATGACCTTCGACAGGGAGGATAAAGCCATAATTCTTGACCCTCTGTTCGAATACTGGTTGAGATACTACTATTTCGCATAATGAAAAAATTTGTCATTCTATCAGGTGCAGGAGTCAGTGCAGAAAGCGGCATCAGGACATTCCGCGACAGCGACGGGCTATGGGAAAACTATAATGTACGCGACGTGGCGGACATCGAAGGATGGTACCGTAACAAGAAGCTTATGCTCGACTTCTACAATCAGCGGCGCAGACAACTTGAAAAGGCACAGCCTAACAAGGCCCATAAAATAATAGCGGAGCTCGAACGGTACTTTGAAGTGACCGTTGTCACACAGAATGTGGACAATCTCCACGAACGTGCCGGTTCCACGAATGTCATCCACCTTCACGGAGAATTGACAAAAGTTCGTCCTGAAGACCAGACTGACAAAGGTGTGATTGACATTGGCTATCGCGACATCAATATCGGAGACACTGACCATCGCGGCGTGCAGCTCAGACCGCATATCGTTTGGTTCGGTGAAGCGGTGCCGATGATAGAGCCGGCAGCAAAAGCGGTATCACAAGCCGACATTCTCCTGATAATCGGAACATCACTGAACGTTTACCCTGCAGCCGGTCTGTTCCGGTATGCCAAGTACGGAATTCCGATATATCTGATTGATCCGCAAAGAATTGATCTGGACTACAAAAATTTCCGCCAGATACAGGAACCGGCCACCACGGGAATGGAAAAATTGATGGACATTCTGGTAAATGAGCAAATATAAAGAGATAATCCTTGCCGTAACAGGCGCAAGTGGATCCATATATGCAAGAAGATTCATTGAAATGGCTTCAGCTCTTCCCGATCTGAACCTGAATGTCATTTTCAGTGATACGGCAAAGGAAGTATGGACGTATGAGACAGGTATGCCCCTGCCCGAAAATCTGGTCAGCAACCACGATTTCAATTTCAAGTTCTGTTCAGGGTCGGCAGTTGCTGATGCAGTGATAATCCTCCCCTGTACGATGGGGACCCTCGCCAGAATAGCGGCAGGCACTGCGAATGACGTGATTTCGCGGGTGGCGGATGTACAGATGAAGGAACGCAGGAAAATCGTGATTGTACCGCGTGAAACGCCCTACAGCCTCATTCACCTGAGAAATATGACAGCTCTCACAGAGGCAGGGGCCATAATCTGCCCGGCCTCACCCTCTTTTTATTCAAGGCCAGCCACACTGTCCGACCTCACCGATTCTTTCGTTGCCAGAGTGTTGCAGACAGCCGGCCTGTGCGAACTCGATGACAAATTCAAATGGAACCGAATATGAAAAAAATCATTCTCTCCACGGTCATGCTGCTTGGAATAACAGCTCTGGCAGCACAGACATCACCGGTAAAATTCGCCTATCTGTCAGATGTCCACCTTAGCGTCGACAGCCCGAAAATCGGCAATCTGGAACTCTGCATTGAGGATATCAACAGCCAGGAGGACATTCAGTTCACAATGCTCGGAGGCGACATTACGGAATTCGGCGCAGACCATGAGATAGCTCTGGCAAAGAGTATCCTTGACAAATTCAGGATGCCATACTATCTTGTTGCCGGCAACCACGACGCAAAATGGTCGGAAAGCGGATGCAACACCTTCAAGAAGGTATTCGGCTATGAGCAGTTCGAAATCGAAGCCGGAGGTATCAAATTCCTCGGTAGCAACTGTGGTCCAAATATGAGAATGGCGCCAGCCCTCCTGCCTCATGAAAGTCTGGTATGGCTCGATTCAATTGCAAAGGCCACCCCTGCCGACCAGCCTGTCATATTTGTCAACCACTTCCCTCAGGACACCTCCATTCTGAACTATTTCCAGGTAATCAATACCCTGAAGCAATGCAACATCCAGATGCTCATCGGGGGACACTGGCATCAGAACAGAATTCTTGACTACGAAGGTGTCCCGGGTATTCTGGGACGTGCTCCGGATAAAGGGAAAGAGATTGGATATAACATCATCACCATCGAAAACGGAGTGTTCTCTGTCCGTGAAAAAATTGTCATGGACAAAAACGGTAAGAAGGTCGCAGTTGAAGGGGAACCTTGGTTTTCACTGAAACTCACAGACAAGCCGAAATACAAACCGGCCGTTGCTGACGACCGGAATCCTTATGGTCTTCCGGAGGACTACCCTTTCATAAACTTCAGTGTTAACGAAAAATACGGCAACGTAAAGACAATATGGCGTCATCAGGACGAAGGTGACATCGGAGACGGCGCTGTAATAAGCGGCAGATATGTAGTTTATGCAAACGCATCAGGTACCGTAAAGGCTCTCGAAGCTAAGAGCGGGCGTCAATTGTGGAGCTACACCACCGAAGGGAAGGTCTTCTCAACTCCTGCCATCGACGGCAACCGCGTGGTCATCGGTTCATCCGACGGCTGCATATACTGCCTCAACCTGAAAAAAGGAAAGCTCTTGTGGAAGTACAAATGCGACAAATCCGTTCTCGCCACTCCTGTAATACAGGACGGCATCGCCTACTGCGGATCATCTGATCACATTTTCAGGGCGCTTGACGTTAAAACGGGCAAATTGGTATGGCAATATGCCGACGTGAAGGGCTTCGTTGAAAGCAAGCCTTACATCGACCGCGAACAACTCGTGTTCGGAGACTGGGGCAACACACTATACTCCCTTGACCCGGCCACAGGCGAACTTCAGTGGAAATGGTCGACAAAAGGTTCAAGGATGCTTTCTCCGGCAGCGGTGTATCCGGTAAAGGCAAATGGAAAGATATTCGTCGTCACACCGGAGCGCAAGACCTATGCCATCGATGCTGCAACAGGCAGGCAGGTATGGTCGGCTCCTGGAGGCCGCGAATCGATAGCGCTCAGCGCCGACGGCAGCAGAATCTTCGTGAAGAATATGTTCAGCCGTATGCACGCCTTCTCCACCGAAGGCGACACCGCCAATGAAATCTGGCGCAGGTTCGTTGAGGGTCAGGGCTACGAAATAGCCCCAACCCCTTGCGCAAGCACGGTTGTCGATGGTCGTGAATTGATATTCATGCCTACCGACAAGGGCAACCTGTTCTGCCTCGATGCCGCTGACGGCTCAACGATATGGATACATAAGGTCAGCGTCGCTCTGATCAACTCGATTGTAGTTCTCCCTGACAGAGAGCTTCTGCTCTGCACGATGGACGGTGTCGTGACAAGACTTCGCTACTAAGCCTCCACAAAAAGTTGCGCGGCCCACGATTCCTTTATAGCGCCGTTGGATCAGTGAGGCGTTTTAGAAAACAACGCCTGCAGTAACTGATATAATCGAAGGTCGCAGCTTCTTGCCTGCGACCTTTGACATATTGAGCCAACCATGCTGGTATCCCACACCGAATTTGACTATATCGGCAATGATGACGTCGATGGTGCCGTCGATTCCGAAATTGAAGTGCCTCAACACGTCAAGACCTGAAGAATAAAGATTGCCGGAATGATTCTCGGAGGCTTTTATGCCATAACTGAAATAGAGACCGAGCTGAGGTTCCACCGACACCGTTTCAAAATCCACTCTGCTGACGGATCTGAGCGGCATGTCGATTGACATGACTTTCCATCGGCTGTCTTGCAATTGGCCGAGGGCATCATTGGTGGAGACCATCTGCTGAACGCCCAGACCGGCTTCCAGACCAAGATAGTCCGTCTCGAAAAGCTGCACGTAGAAACGGCCCATCCATCCGACCCCCATTCTGGACTCGACAGCATCCGAATTCAGCCTGCCGAAGGCGGCGCCACCTTCTATCTTATAGAAGACATCCTGAATCTGTGCATTGGCGGCAAAAGAGCACAACGCCAGAGAAACAACCAGCAATAATTTTTTCATAGACTATTCCGGTGAAGTTGCCATAATCACCTTGTAATGCTCTCTCTTGGCTATGTTCATCAGAGCGACGACCTCCTTGACAGGAACAGTCTCATCTGCGTATATGGAGAAAGTAGGGTCATCCTCGTCCTTTAAAAGGTCATTGAGCGCAGGCTCTATTTCGTCGAAAGAAACGGGCGCCTGATTTCCATTGATGTGGTATGACACCCTGCCCTGCTCGGGATAGTGCTTTATGGAGACGCTCGCCGTAGCCTTTGCGGCGACCTGCCCCGTACTTTTTGGCAGCATCAACTTCAGCGCATTCGGATTGACCAGAGTTGATGTAATAAGGAAGAATATCAGCAACAGGAATACGATGTCAGTCATTGACGACATCGAGAAGGACGAATCCACCTTTGTATTTCTTTTGATGTTGATTGCCATATCTAATTTTCAGACTGCTGTTGTACGCCTTTATCCCGAAGGTAATGGACCATATCCAGGAAATACACCATAGTGGCTTCCATCTCCGACACCATCGAAGTGATGCGTGAAGAGAGGTAATTGTTGGCGAAATATGCAAGAATACCGACGATAAGGCCACCTACGGTGGTCACCATAGCGGTGTATATTCCGTTTGAAAGCAGGGATATGTCAACGTTGTTTCCAGCATTTGCCATATTGAAGAATGCCTGTATCATTCCCATCACAGTACCGAGGAATCCTATCATAGGTGCACCTCCGGCAATGGAGGAGAGAGCCGGAATATTCTTCTCGAGCCGGGCCACCTGAAGGCTTGCCACGTTCTCCATTGACGACTGTATTTCGGAGAGAGGTTTGTCGATGTTCATAATACCCTTCTCCAGCATTTTTGCGACAGGAACATCATTCTGACGGCAGAGAGCCCTTGCGCTGCGGATCTTGCCGCTGAGGATATAATCCCTTATGTCCTTGATGAAATTCTTGTCAACCTTGGAGGCTTTGTTGACAGCCCATAGTTTTGAAGCGAAAATGTAGATTGCCAGAATAGAAAGCAAAGCCAGGACAATCATCAGCCAGCCACCTTTTGCAGCCATTCCAATCAGCGAATACGATTGCTCCTGAAGAACTGTAAACACCATAATATCAATATTTTAATTTAATATTTCCAAATCATAGGGGTACTGCGCTCCGCAAAAGAAGAGGGCTTCTCCCGGGACACTCTGTCCCGCGCATCCGCGGTCTTTCGCTGCAATAACCTCGCCAACCCATTGTGGAGAATGTTTTCCACCGCCCACTTCCAGCAACGTCCCCACCATCGCTCTGACCATATTGCGGAGAAATCTGTTCGCGGTGACAGTAAAAACGTAATGCGTCGGGTCCAGGGCATTCCACTGCGCCTGGGTTACGTTGCATATTGAAGTGCCATTCGCGCCACCCACCTTCTCGAAACTTGAAAAGTCCTGCTCCCCCAGCATAAATTTCGCGGCCTCATTCATCTTTTCAACATCAAGAGGAAATCTGAAAAAATACGAGTTCACGGCAAAAGGGTCCTTCGAGGTGTGGATATAGTAGCGATATGTTCGCGACAAAGCGTCATATCTGGCATGCGCGTCATCATTTACTCTGAAAAATGCATTTACCACCACTTCTCGAGGAAGTATGGCATTTATTTTGCGGACAATCTCCTTCGCGGAAAAGGGCCGTTCTCCTTCCAGGTCGAAATGGGCGATGTACTCCTTGGCGTTCACGCCTGTATCCGTACGGCCAGCACCCACTACAGCGATTTCCTCGCCAAAGGCTATTGAAAGAGCCCGTTCCAGAGTCGCCTGCACAGACGGTGAATCAGGCTGGCTCTGCCACCCGCAGAAAGGTGCGCCATTGTAGGAAAGAGAAACAAACAAACGCATTGAAAAAATATTACCTTTGCATATTTAAACAACAGGCAAAAATACAAAACATTTTAATAATAAATTATGGATAGCGTAAATATCAAAGAGCTTAACGACCGTATCCAACAGGAAAGCGCATTCGTTGACATCATCCAGATGGAGATGAACAAAGTCATCGTAGGCCAGAAGCAGCTGGTGGACAACCTGCTGATTGGCCTGCTGGCTAACGGACACATCCTCCTCGAAGGTATGCCTGGATTAGCAAAAACATTGGCAATCAACACTTTGGCAAAAATTGTCGATGCATCGTTCAGCAGAATCCAGTTCACTCCGGACCTCCTGCCGGCAGATGTTATCGGAACAATGATATATAGTCAGAAAAGCGAGCAGTTCCAAATCAAGAAAGGTCCTGTTTTCGCCAATTTCGTACTTGCCGATGAAATCAACAGAAGCCCGGCAAAAGTACAGTCAGCGCTTCTTGAGGCGATGCAGGAGAGACAGGTGACCATCGGAGACGCAACGTTCAAGCTCCCTGACCCGTTCCTCGTTCTCGCCACACAGAACCCGATTGAACAGGAAGGTACCTATCCTCTTCCGGAAGCCCAGGTTGACCGTTTCATGCTCAAGGTGAAGGTCACCTATCCTAAGAAGGAGGAAGAGAAGCTCATAATCAGGATGAACAATCAGGGAGAGTTTCCAAAGCCTACAACATCTCTCAAGACCGAAGACATAGTACGCGCCCGTCAGGTTGTCCGTGATGTCTATATGGATGAGAAGATTGAAAAATATATCGTAGACATAGTATTCGCCACACGCCAGAGTGAAGATTACGGACTTGGCAAGCTGAAGGATATGATTTCATTCGGCGGCTCACCGCGTGCCAGCATCTCTCTTGCAATGGCGGCAAAGGCTTACGCTTTCATCAAGAGGCGCGGATATGTGATTCCGGAGGATGTCAGGGCTGTCAGCTACGACGTGCTCCGTCACCGCATCGGCCTGACATATGAGGCTGAAGCCGAAAATGTGTCGGCGGAAGACATCATTACAGAGGTACTCAACGCAGTAGAAGTTCCATAGGATGGATAACGATTTACTCAAGAAAGTCAGAAAGATTGAAATAAAGACCAAGGCGTTGTCGCACCAGATATTCGCCGGGGAGTATCATTCCGCCTTCAAAGGGCGTGGAATGGCCTTCAGCGAAGTGCGGGAATACCAGTATGGCGATGACGTACGCTCAATGGACTGGAACGTCACGGCACGTCTGCGTGCGCCGTACATCAAGGTATTCGAAGAGGAGCGTGAACTTACCGTCATGCTGCTTGTGGATGTCAGCGGATCACGTTTTTTCGGCACAAGCGGAAAGATGAAACGCGACCTTCTGTCTGAAATAGGGGCAGTGCTTTCGTTTTCGGCATCTATTAACAACGACAAGGTGGGCGCTCTCTTCTTCAGTTCAAAGGTGGAGAAATTCATTCCACCGAAGAAAGGCAGGAGCCACCTTCTCCATATCATCAGGGAACTTGTGGAATTCCAGCCCGAGAATCAAGGCACGGATATCGGAGTGGCCCTCCGCTATCTGACCAATGCCATCAAACGCCGTTGCACGGCATTTCTGCTTTCCGATATGATGGACGTGGACCGGAACGGCCGTCCACTCTATGAAGATGCGCTCAAGGTTGCCGTAAACCGGCACGACATCTCTGTCATCAACGTTTATGACCAACGGGAACGGTCAATACCGGACATAGGTCTTGTAAGGGTTCAGGACGCCGAAAGCGGAGAAGGCCTGTGGGTTGACACATCATCCTCCGCTGTCAGAAGAAGTTACAGCGAGTGGAGCAGAAAAGCGATTGAACGTACCACTGATGTCCTGCGACGATACAGAGTTGACAGTGTCAGCATAAGTACGCAGCAGGATTACGTCAAACAATTGATTTCCCTGTTCAAACAAAAATCCTAATATGAAAAGAGTTTTTATCGGGATATTGTTTGTCTGCCTTTGTTTCCAGGGCTTTGCCCAGGAAAAGGGCGAATATTCATCCCGGCTCAGCCGCGACACAATCCTAATCGGTGACCATGTCAACTGGATATTTGACATCAACTTGGCCGAAGGAGAGGAGTTCTTTCTCCAGACACCTGAAGACGAACCTGTAGCCGGTGTGGAGACTATTGAAAAGTTGAAATTCGATACTCTTTCAGTCAAGAAAGGTGTCGCAAAAATAGAGGGACGATCCGTTATCACAAGTTTTGACAGCGGAAGTTTTTTCCTGCCGCAGCTCATTGCAATGATTCAGCGTCCCGATGGAAAGGTGGACACTCTCTTCATCGATGGTCCCACTCTGGAAGTGACTCTTCCACCTGTGGACACCGCCAGCTTCGAGCTGAACGACATCAAGGAGCAGATCCGTTATCCTCTCACTTTCAAGGAAACTCTTCCATGGATCGGATTGGCTCTGCTGCTTGCCGCCCTCATATGGGCCGTCTTCAGATTCATAAAGATGCGGAAGGAAAACGTTTCGTTCTTCGGAAAACCTGTCATTCAGGACCCGCCACATATCGTCGCGCTAAGGAATCTTGAGAAGACCCGCGCACAGAAACTATGGCAGAACGGAAAGCAGAAGCAGTTCTACACCTCCGTCACGGACACCTTGCGCCAGTACATCTCCGACAGATACGGCATAAGTGCAATGGAAGAGACAACCGGAGAGATTTTTGACGAGCTCGAGGGACGCGACATCAACGAAGCTCTGCTCGGCAAGGTCAAGGATCTGTTCACCACCGCAGATTACGTGAAGTTCGCCAAACATATGGCTTCGGCTGAAGAAAACGAAAATGCCATACCGACAGCCATCAGGTTCGTGAACGAAACATATATGCAACAGATAGAAACAGAAAAGAAGGAGGAGGCATAAACTGTGTTTTTTGAATATCCGAATCTATTATATCTTGAATTTCTGCTGATTCCGCTGATTGCGTGGTACGTTTACCGCGAAATCCGCGGGAAAAGTCCATATCTGCGGGTGTCAAGCATAACTCCTTGGCAGTCAAAAGGAGGATTCGCAGCGAAGGCAGGGAGGCATATACCATTCATCCTCAGAATCATAGCTGTAGCGGCAATCATTCTGGCGATAGCCCGTCCCCGCAGTTCGGAGAAATTTGAGAAAACTGACACCGAAGGCATCGACATCGTTTTGGCAATGGACGTATCAACTTCAATGCTTGCACGCGACTTTGTCCCGGACAGAATAGGCGCAGCAAAGGAAATTGCAATCGAGTTTGTTTCCAGCAGGCCGAGCGACAGGATAGGAATCGTAGTGTTTGCGGGGGAAAGCTTCACACAGTGCCCGCTCACTACCGACCGTGTGACTGTCATCAATTTGATGAAAGAGGTTGAAACCGGCTTGATTGACGATGGAACCGCCATCGGCAACGGTCTGGCGACTTCCGTGGCGAGGCTCAAGGATTCAGACGCCAAAAGCAAAGTGGTGATTCTGCTTACCGACGGTGTGAACAACTGCGGAGAGGTATCCCCGCTGATGGCGGCTGAAATCGCAAAGACATACGGAGTTCGCGTATATACGATTGGAGTAGGTGCAATGGGAGAAGCTCCCTACCCTATGATGACTCCGTGGGGCGTGCAGATGCAGAATGTCAGGGTCGAAATCGACGAGCAGCTGCTCAAGCAGATTGCCGATCTGACCGACGGGAAGTATTTCCGTGCCACAGACAACACAAAGCTTATGGAGATTTATTCTGAGATCAACGAGATGGAGAAGACAAGGACGACTGTTGACAGTTTCCCGGTTTATTCCGAACTGTTTATGAGATATGCCCTGATAGCACTTGTCGCCCTTATTCTGGAAGTGATTTTCAGATTTTTTATTATCAGGAGGTTACCTTAATATGATAAACATAGCACAACCTGACTGGCTGTTACTGCTGCTGATAGTGCCCCTGCTCTTTGTCTTTTACGGCATTTATCTGCGCAGGAGACGGCGCAACATCGCGCGTTTCGGCGATGAGAAAACGGTGCTGCAACTGATGCCCAAGGCATCCACCGCGAAAGGATGGCTCAAAGTGAGTCTTCTGGCCGCAGCCTGGTTCTTCTTTGTGATAGGACTATGCAAACCCCAACTTGGAGCAAGGGTGAAAGAGCACGAAACCAATGGGGTTGAGGTGATGATAGCACTTGACGTTTCCAATTCAATGCTGGCGGAAGACTATTCGCCAAACAGGTTGGAACGCTCAAAACTTGCAATATCAAGGCTTGTCGACAAACTTCAGGGTGACCGTATCGGCCTGATTATTTTTGCAGGCCAGGCATTCACGCAGCTTCCAATCACAGCCGACTATGTTTCCGCAAAGATATTCCTGAACAGCATTTCCACTGAATCCGTCCCTATTCAGGGCACGGCGCTTGCGGATGCGATAACCTCTGCGGCTCGCAGTTTCAGTTCCCAGAGCGACAGGTCCCGTGCAATCGTACTGATAACTGACGGTGAAGATCACGAAGGCGATGTGCTTGAAGCAGCGAAAAACGTAGCTCAGGAAGGTATCCGAATCTACACTATCGGCGTGGGATCACCTCAGGGAAAGCCAATCCCCGTCAATGGAGAGTTGATGAAGGACTCCAATGGGGAGATTGTCGTCAGCAAACTTGACGAAAATACCCTTCAGCAGATTGCTGCGATTTCTGACGGGAAATACGTCAGAGCCGGAGCAAGCGAGTTCGGTCTCAATCCTATTATCGACGACATCCGCCAGATAGACAAGCAGCGTTTCAATTCTGTGGTTTTTGAAGACTTCAATGAGCAATATATGTATTTCTTCGCCATCGCATTGTTCTTCCTCCTGCTGGAGTTCGCAGTTCCTCAGAGGAAAGCAAGGAAACAATTGTTCAATGATTAAATTTTATGAAGAAGATTCTGTTAACAATATTGCTTGCGGTCATCGCAGTCAACGTGTGCAGTGCCCAGAATGAGCGCAAAAGCGTACGTCAGGGAAACCGCAATTTCAGGAAAGAAAATTTCGCTGAAGCTGAAATATCCTACAAGAAAGCCCTTGTCGCTGACTCCACCTCCGTTGCGGCAGACTATAATCTCGGCAACACATACTACCGGATGGAAAATTTCACGGAGGCGGACAAATGTTTTCAGGCAGCCGAAGATTCTCTGTCAAAAGGAAAATACGGAGCAGACCTGTTTTTCAATATGGGCAATTCTCTTGTCAAGCAGGAAAATTACCAGGGCGCAATTGAGGCGTACAAAAAATCACTGCGGCTCAATCCTTCCGATATGAAGGCAAAGGAAAACCTCACCTATGCGAAAAAAATGCTGAAGGACCAGCAACAAAACCAAAATCAAAACCAGAACCAGGACCAGCAGCAGAATCAGGATCAGAACCAAAACCAGAATCAGGACCAGCAGCAGAATCAGGATCAGGATCAGGATCAAAACCAAAACCAGAACCAGTACCAGCAGCAGAATCAGGATCAGAACAAAGACCAGAATAAAAACCAGAATAAGAATCAGAACAACGATCAGAACAACGATAATAACCAGGACCAGCAGGATCAGCAGAACCAGCAGGGACAACAGCCTAAAATAAGTCCGCAGGCTGCCCAGCAGATGCTTCAGGCAATGCAGGCCCAGGAAAAAGATACCCAGGACAAGGTCAAGAAAGAGAAGGCCCTGAGGATGAAGTCAAAACAAAAGGAGAAGAATTGGTAGAAGAACTATGAAACGCCTGTCAACTTTCATTTCATTACTGTTTGCACTGACTTGTGCAGCTCAGAATTCACTCGTAGTTGAAGCCCCGTCGGTTGTGGCGATGGACGAAACATTCCGTATCGTCTTTACGGCTGATGGAAGAATGAGTGACTTCAATTGGCCCGGAACCACCGACTTCGACATCGTCTGGGGACCGCAGCAAGGCTCTATGTCAAGCACGAGTATCGTGAACGGTAAAAGAACGTCCACGCATCAGGAGACTGTCACCTACCTGCTTCAGCCTAAGGCCAAAGGCAAATTCGCCCTGTCAGGGGCAACTGCCAAAATAGACAAGAAAGAGTGTTCTTCGAGGTCTTTTACCATCGAAGTGGTGGATTCCCAGACATCTGATCCTCAATCATACCAGCAGAACCAGCAGCCAGACCAGCAACGCAACCAGCAGCAGAATTCGCCTCAGACTACAGGAACGGTATCAGGTGAAAACATCTTCCTGAAGCTTTCCGTAAGCAAGACAAGCGCAGTCAAAGGAGAGCCGATCACCGCCACATTGAAAATATATACCCGGGAGGAAATCGCCGGATTCGAGGATATCAAATTTCCTACTTTCAACGGATTCTGGAGCAAGGAAACAGTATCTGTGCAGAATCTCGAGTTCAAGAGGGAGAACGTGAACGGTCAGATATATAACGCGGCGCTGATCAGGAAATATATGCTCATTCCGCAGCAGAGCGGAAATATTGCCATCGAACCGGCAGAAATGGTCTGCCAGCTGAGAGTCCGTACGGCAGGTGGCGGACGGTCCATCTTCGATGACTTTTTCGATACCTACCAGACAATCCGCAAGCGTCTGTACAGCGACAAGGTTACAATTCACGTCAAAGATTTGCCGGCAGGCGCGCCAGCCTCTTTCGGAGGAGGAGTCGGTGACTTCAAGATCAGCGCATCCCTCAGCAAAAATGATATAAAGTCAAATGAAGCTGCCTCCCTGATCGTAACTGTCAGCGGACGCGGCAACATTTCGATGATAGAGGCGCCCACCGTCAAATTCCCCGGGGATTTTGAAATATATGACATAAAGAGTTCCGAAAGCATCTCTGCCGACGGCACCTCCGGCACAAAGACATTCGAGTACCCGTTCATTCCGCGAAGCCACGGTGATTTCACGATTGAGCCTGTCACATATAGCTATTATGATATTGCCAAAGGGCGGTATGTAACGGTCTCGACTGATGCCATCAACCTGACGATTGCGAAGGGTGAAGATGTTGCTGACGGTGGCCTGGTCACGCCTGGCATAAACCGCCAGGGAGTCAAGAATCTCTCGGAAGACATACGGTATATAGCATTGGGCGACGGAGGGTTCCGCGCCAAAGACAGATTCTTTGCAGGATCCCCGCTGTTCTTCATTCTGCTGGCCGTTCTGGTCGTACTGTTCTTTATCCTTGACAAAGTCCTCAAGATGACGGAAGACCGCAGAGCGGACATCGTAGGTAACAAGAACAGACGGGCCAACAAGATGGCCAGAAGCAGGCTCAAGGCTGCCGAAGACTATATGAAGCAGAACCTTGGAGGGGCCTACTATGAGGAACTTCATAAGGCACTCCTCGGCTATGTCTCAGACAAACTGGCAATTCAGGCAGCTGAAATCTCAAAGGAGAGCATTTCTCAAGCGCTGCTTGCAAAAGGGGTATCCCATGCTGCAGTGGAATCCCTGATCAAGCTTGTGGACAAATGTGAATTCGCAAGATATTCACCGGAAAGCGAACAGGTTCAGATGGAAAATGAATACAATGAAGCAATCCGCATAATATCTCAAATAGAAAGTGAAGTGAAAAAATCAAAGAAACCTGGCAAGGGCGCGAAATCGCTGATGATTGCGACGATGCTGACGATGTCATTCGTTCTGGCCGACGCACAGGAACCCGCTGATTTGTGGAAGAACGGGAACGAAGCCTTTGCTCAAGAACAGTGGCAGGATGCGCTCAATTCCTACAAATCCATAGAAGATCAGGGATTGCAGAGTGCAGACCTGTATTACAATATGGGAAACGCCTATTTCAAGTTGGGCGATACTCCTCACGCCATTCTCTATTTCGAGCGTGCGATAAAGTTGAATCCTTCGCACAAGGATGCCCGCAACAACCTCGAAATTGCTTCCCAATTCACTTTGGACAAGATTGACAAGGTGCCGGAATTCGTACTTCTCACCTGGACCAAAAGACTAAGACAATCGCTTTCCGCTGACAACTGGGCTTGGATCACTTTGCTTCTCGGTATTGTCATTGTGGCACTGATGCTTCTTTTCAAGCACTCATATTCGGGGAAAATACGGAAAATTTCATTCATTACGGCGTGTGTGATTTTCGCTGTCGCGATTGCAACTTTCATCTTCTCGATTTCCGGAAAGAATGCCGTCATGCGGGTTGACCATGCAATCGTAATGTCGCCTGTAAGTTCAGTCAAAAGCTCCCCTTCCGATGCCGGCAATGCCATATTCGTGCTGCACGAAGGCACAAAGGTGAAACTCCTCGACGAAGTTGGAGAATGGTCAAAGATAGAACTTTCCGACGGCCGGCAAGGATGGCTTAAGAAATCCACTGTCGAAGGCATCTGATAAAGATTTTTTTGTACATTTGCGTAAAATTCCGTCATATGAAAAAGATTTCCACTTCGAAAACCGGATTTTTCTCCATCCTGCTATCTCTGCTTGGCCTTACGGTATCTTCCTGTGGAGGATGGTTGGAGTATGGATGTCCTGAACCAGACTACGATTTCAAGGGGAAGGTGACAGATGAAAACGGCACTTTTGAAACGGTGTCCGACGACTGCTTCCACGACGAGACATATCAACTCGTATCCGGGGACATCGAGAATTCCGAATCAGCCGGCATTTCCGCTACGGACACGAAATCCACAATGAAGAACTGATGGCTAAAGAATTGAGCTTCACTCAGAAACTGAAGCTTGACCTTTATGCCAGGCTTACCGACAAGATGGCACGCGAACATGTTTTGCGTACCATCTTTTGGGAATGTACCCTTCGCTGTAACGCTGCATGCCGACATTGCGGCAGTGACTGTCATGTCAGTTCCTCAATCAAGGACATGCCTTCATCCGATTTTCTAAAAGTTATTGACAGCGTCAGGCCTCACGTCGATCCTCACAAGACCTTTGTCATCTTCACAGGAGGAGAACCGCTGGTCAGGAATGATCTCGACGCCGTTGGAATGGAATTATGCAAAAGGGAATTTCCCTGGGGAATCGTCACAAACGGAATCCTTCTCGACAAAAAACGCTTCGCCAGTCTGAGATCCTGCGGAATGCACAGCGCCACGGTCAGCCTTGACGGATTCGAAGAGGATCACATCTGGATGAGAGGCAATCCTCTTGCCTTCAAGAATGCAGTAAATGCAATCAGTTTGATGGTTCAGGAACCGGGGTTCATCTTTGATGTCGTAACTTGTGCAAACAGCAGGAACTTCTCCAGTCTGCCTCAGTTGAAGGAATTTCTTATTTCATCAGGAGTCAGACAATGGCGGATATTCACCGTATTTCCTTTGGGCAGAGCGGCCCGGGACCCAATGCTGCAACTTTCCGGTGAACAGTTTACCGAACTGATGGAATTCATTGTCAAGACACGCGAGGAGGGCAGAATCTCAGTTTCTTATGGCTGTGAAGGATTTCTCGGAGGATACGAAGGAAAAGTGCGTGACAATTTCTATATCTGTCAGGCCGGTCTGTCGGTAGCGTCCATTCTGTCCGACGGATCGATTTCCGCATGCCCGAGCATACGTTCTGATTTTCACCAAGGCAACATTTACCACGATGACTTCTGGTCAGCATGGCAGAACGGCTTCAAGCCTTATCGCAACCGTGAATGGGCAAGAAAAGGCGTCTGTGCCGACTGCAAGATGTTCAAGTACTGCAGGGGTAACGGAATGCATCTCCACGATGAAAATGGTGACCTTATTCTCTGCCACTACAAACGTCTGACAAGATAGTTTTCGAATCCTTGCATCGAAGCAGAATGACCTCGCTACAATGCAGTTTCGTCGCGATATGTGTAGTTGCTGCGCAGCTCTTCGAAAGAATCCGGTGACAACCGCAAGGCGCGGTCATCTTTCATTATGTCGTAAGATGACGACTCCGGCAGAGAAAGATCCACGGAGAAGTTTTCAAGTTCGCTGATTCCGAAAGTCCTGCCGAGTGCACGCACAACCGCAATCGTTCCGTTTGCCTTTCCCTGAATGGAATATCCGGCGATATGGGGAGTCGCGATATCAGCCGTCTCCAGCATCCGGGAGTCGATGTGAGGTTCATTGCGCCACACGTCCAAAACAACTTTGCCGAGGCGGGCCCTTGCATCGAGAAAGGCCTTGTCCACCAATACCTCACCACGTGAGGCATTTATGAATGAAGCGCCATTCTTCATTTTTCTGAAAAAATCCGCTCCGACAAAATCGCGGTTCCCTTCAAGCGGAATATGGACTGTAACTATGTCAGATTTTTCAAGCAAATCCTCCAGAGGGAGAGGAATTCCGCGCGGAGGATCGTTTTCGAGCACCTCGTAACCGAGAGATCTGCCCTTTTCAGCCACTTTCGAGCCCACGTGCCCCACGCCCACCACTCCCAGGATTCTCTGCTGTCCATTTTCATTGACGGGAGAAAGATTCAATGCGGAAAGTGCGGCAAAAACATACTGGCATACGCCTCCGCTGTTGCATCCCGGAGCACTTTCAACCTTAATTCCATTGGCAGTGCACCATCGCGTGTCGATATGGTCCGTACCAATCGTAGCCGTCGCCACCAGACGGACAGCGGAGCCTTCAAGCAACTCCCTTCCGCAATTCGTACGAGTCCTGACTATAAGTGCGACGGCATCCCTGACATCCTCCCTGCATATTTCAGAGCCCTTTTTACGCACAACTTCGAAATATGAGTCGGGAACTCCTTCAATGAAAGGGATATCTTTGTCTATCAATATCTTTTCCATATCAATCCTAAGATAGCCTTATCTGCTTCACATATTCCCCTTGGAGAAGCGTGTTCAACTTGCATCTGAGCGGCTCCAATTCAAATCGCAACTGGGTACGTACAACCGACGAGGTCATTCTGCAGGTCAGTATTCCATCCTTGAAATATCTTGCGGATGTAAGTTTCTTTGCCTCCTGAGGTGTGAAATGTGGTGTCGCGGCCTCAATCATCAGCAAATCCCACGCTTCGAATATGCGTGCTTTGAGAAGGCCGTCCTGAAGGTCGTTCTCCTCGATATACTCCTCTATTACGGATGCTATCAGTTTTGAGTTTTCTCTCAGCATAATTGCGTGATTTCTCCCTTCTCCACCTCGAAACTACGGCACGGTGCGCCGAGACGAAGCGAAATCTCCTTGAGTCTGACCTTGTTGCAGTCGGTTATGAATATCTGTCCGAAATCAAGAGTTGACACGATCTTGAGCAAAGCCTCCACCCTTGTCATATCCAGCTTGTCAAACACATCGTCCAGCAGCAGAATCGGAGTCCTGCGGTAGATTTCCTTCATAAAAACGAATTGGGCGAGCTTCATCGCCAGAAGGAAACATTTCTGCTGACCTTGGGAACCGCATTTGCGAATCGGATGGTCATCGAGCATGAACAGGATTTCATCACGCTGGACCCCGGATGTAGTATATCGCAGAATTCTATCCTTTGCGGCATCCCTCCGGAGAAGTTCCACAAGAGGAGCCTCCTCCAAATCGGACTGATAAGTCATTGAAACGCTCTCGTCACAGGCGGATAACTTGGAATAAAAATCCTGTATCAACGGCTGAAGACGCTCGCACAACTCTTTTCTGGCCTGGTGGATATAGCTCGCGTGAGGCGACAGCATATCTGAAAGCGTATCGAGCAGCATGTCCTGGCAGGATTCGCTTTTGAGCAACTTGTTACGCTGAACCAGAAGCTGATTGTATGCCTGAACGTGACGGAGGTATTCCCTGTCTGTCTGCGCAAGGATGAAATTCATATACTTGCGCCGCTCTTCACCCGAATCGTTGATAAGGGCACTGTCCAAAGGCGAGACCATCACAATCGGAATCATCCCCACATGTTCTGAAAATCTGGAATAAACCTTCGCTCCCCGACGGAAAGTCTTCTCTCCGCTGCGTTTTACGGAACAGGATATTTTTTCCACTTCTCCGTTTTCCATTTTATAATTGCCGCAAAGTGTCATCTCGTCGGCGTCATATCCATAGACATACCTGTCTGAAACCGAGAAAAAGCTCTTGGTCATGGAGAGGTAATAAACCGCATCAAGCAAGTTTGTCTTGCCGGCTCCGTTCCTGCCTGAAATGCAGTTGATCTTATCTGAAAAATCAAGCTGGGCGTGAGCGATGTTCTTGAAATTGTGAAGTGTTATCCCAGTTAAAAACATGTTCAAATCTTATGGTACAAATGTACAAAATATATTGGTTATTCCCATTTTTCTAACTATTTTTGCGGATTGCAAAATTCGCCTTGAAAGTAAAGGGTTTTCCGG
The DNA here is from genome assembly GCA_018065895.1 of Candidatus Cacconaster equi. Taxonomy (GTDB): domain Bacteria; phylum Bacteroidota; class Bacteroidia; order Bacteroidales; family UBA932; genus Cacconaster; species Cacconaster equi. The sequence goes on along the minus strand of JAGHSK010000030.1, from coordinate 17,383 downwards.
GCCAGACAAGAAATAAAAACAAATAACAAATACAATGGCAAATAACAATCAACAACCAGTTCAGGAAGGACCTCAGGTTGCTACAACAGTCTCAAAAATCGAAGCGTTCTTCAAGGACAATCAGAAATCTATCGAGTGGATACTGATCGCTGCAGTCGTAATCGTCTGCGCCATCCTTGCTGTAAACAAATGGTACGTTACTCCTGCGAAACAGGAAGCTCAGGCACAGATGTTCCCTGCAGAGCAGAAATTTGCGGCCGGAGACTTTGAAACGGCCCTCAACGGTGACGGAAACATTCTCGGCTTCACACAAATCGCCCAGCAGTACGGCAAAAAAGCCGGTAAGAGCGTTCTGCTTTATGCCGGTATCTGCAACCTCCAACTCGGCAACAACGAGGAGGCTATCGAACTGCTCAAGAAGTACAAATCTTCCGACAAGATCATGACGGCACGCGCACTCTGCGCAATCGGTGACGCATACGCCAACCTCGGCGACAACAATCAGGCTTTCTCATATTTCAAGAAGGCAGCCGCAACCGAGGACAACGCATACACTGCAACCTATCTGTTCAAAGCAGCCATCATGGCAGAAGAGCTCGGCAACAACAAAGAAGCTCTCGACCTTTATCAGCAGATCAAGGATTTCTATCCTCAGACTTTTGAAGGCTACGAAATTGACAAATACATTTCTCGAATCAAAGAAACCGAATAGTTATGGGAAGAGCTTTTGAATTCAGAAAGGAAAGAAAGTTCAAACGCTGGGGCCATATGGCCAGAACTTTCACAAAGATTGGAAAGGAAATCACGATTGCAGTAAAGCAGGGCGGTCCTGACGTAACCGGCAACCCACGTCTCCGCGCACTTCTCCAGACGGCAAGAAGCGAGAATATGCCTAAGGAGAATATCGAAAGAGCCATAAAGAAGGCGACTGACAAGGATCAGGCCGATTACAAGGAGATAGTTTACGAGGGTTACGGACCTTACGGCGTAGCGATTCTCGTCGAGACAGCTACCGACAACACCAACCGCACCGTCGCCAATGTCCGCAGTTACTTCACCAAATTCGGAGGCAACCTCGGAACATCCGGAAGCGTGGCTTTCATGTTTGATCACAAATGCGTTTTCAAAATCAAGAGCAACCCTTCAATCGACATTGAGGAACTCGAGCTCGAGCTCATCGATTTCGGAGCTGACGAAGTATTCGCAGATCAGATTGAAAAGTCTGAAGACGAATTCGAAGACGTAATTGTAATATATGGCGACTTCACCGCCTTCAACTCAATTCAGAAATACATTGAAGACAAGGGATACGAGCTTGTATCCGCAGGCTTCGACCGCTTCCCTAACGGGGAGATGAAGCATCTGAGCGCCGAGCAGCGCGCTGAAATCGACAAGCTTCTCGAGAAGCTCGAAGACGACGAGGACGTACAGAATGTATTCCACAATATCGAAGAATAAATCTTAAAATTTATCATATCATGAATCTTACTCACATCGAACACCTTGGCATAGCAGTCAAGTCATTGGAAGAAGCCATCCCTTATTACGAACAAGTTCTCGGTCTCAAATGCTATTCAATCGAAGAAGTAGCTGACCAGAAAGTAAAAACAGCTTTCTTCAAGATCGGACAGACAAAACTTGAACTTCTCGAACCTACCTGCCCGGAAAGCACAATCGCAGGTTTCATTGAGAAAAGAGGCGAAGGCATTCATCATATAGCATTTGCAACGGATGACGTTGCAGCCTGCCTTGCTGAAGCTGAGGAGAAAGGTGTACGCCTGATTGACAAAGCCCCTCGTAAAGGTGCGGAAGGTCTTAAGATTGCGTTCCTTCACCCGAAGTCAACCAAAGGTGTTCTCACCGAACTTTGCATGAAAGGAGAATAATCATTCACTGAAACGGAAACAAATCAAACAAAATAAACTTTAAATCTATTTTTATAATGAGTCAGCAACTTGAGAAAGTTAAGGAGCTTATAGAACTTAGAGAGAAAGCTCGCATCGGTGGCGGCCAGAAAGGCATAGACAGCCAGCATGCAAAAGGAAAGTACACTGCCCGTGAGAGAATCAACATGCTTCTCGATGAAGGCAGCATCGAAGAATTCGATATGTTCATGCAGCACCGCTGCCATAACTTCGGTATGGAAAAGAAGACATACCTCGGTGACGGTGTCGTAACCGGTTACGGTACAGTAGCCGGCAGACTCGTATATGTATTCGCTCAGGATTTCACCGTAATCGGCGGATCCCTTTCAGAGACCCTCGCACAGAAGATCTGCAAGGTTATGGATATGGCGCTCAAGAACGGTGCACCTTGCATCGGCCTCAACGATTCAGGCGGAGCCCGTATTCAGGAAGGCGTGAACGCACTTGCAGGCTACTCTGAGATTTTCGAACGCAACATCCTTTCTTCAGGTGTAGTTCCTCAGATTTCCGCAATTCTCGGTCCTTGCGCCGGTGGTGCAGTTTACTCTCCTGCCCTCACTGACTTCATCATCATGTCAGAAGGCACATCATATATGTTCCTCACAGGTCCTGCAGTAGTAAAGCAGGTTCTCGGTGAAGACGTTACACAGGAGACTCTCGGCGGGGCTTCAGTACACGCAAGCAAGAGCGGTGTGGCTCACTTCAAGTCATCAACTGAAGAAGATGCAATCGCTGTAATCCGTGAACTCCTCAGCTATATTCCTTCAAACAATATGGAGGAGCCGCCTTTCGTTCCGACGAACGACCCTATCGACAGAGTTGAAGATTCTCTCAATGAGATCATTCCAGACAGCCCTAACGCCCCATACGATATGTATAAGGTTATCGGAGCCATTGTCGATGACGGCAAATTCCTTGAAGTCCACAAAGACTATGCAAAGAACATCATCGTAGGCTTCGCACGTTTCGGCGGCGTTTCAGTAGGTATTGTTGCAAACCAGCCTAAATACCTCGCCGGTGTTCTCGATATCAACTCTTCACGCAAAGGCGCCCGTTTCGTTCGTTTCTGTGACGCATTCAACATTCCTGTAGTGACTCTCGTCGACGTACCGGGATTCCTCCCTGGAACTCAGCAGGAGTACGGCGGAATCATCGTTCACGGTGCAAAGCTTCTCTATGCATACGGTGAGGCTACGATTCCAAAGGTAACCGTAACACTCCGCAAATCTTATGGTGGATCACACATCGTAATGAGCTGCAAGCAGCTCCGTGGTGACATCAACTACGCATGGCCTACCGCGAACATTGCAGTTATGGGAGCTGACGGCGCAGTTGCAGTCCTCTATGCAAAGGAAATCAAGGCTGAAGAGGATCCTGAGAAGAGAGCTGCATTGGCAGAAGCCAAGAAGAAAGAGTACAACGACCTCTTCTGCAACCCTTACAATGCGGCCAAATATGGTTACATCGATGACGTTATCGAGCCAAGGAACACCCGTTTCCGCATTATTCGCGCTTTGGCACAACTTCAGAACAAGAAGGTTACCAACCCGGCAAAGAAGCACGATAACCTCCCACTCTAACCATTTGCATTGAAAGTGAAAAATTTAAGAAGATTCATATTAACTATTATCTGTTTGACGGCTGCCCTTTCGGCAGGAGCTCAAAGTCAGGGACAGATGCGTCTGAACGAATTCCTGGTCATCAACACCAATGATTTTCAGGATGACTACGGACAGCAGAGTTCCTGGATTGAGATTTTCAATGCCTCGTACGGGACAGTCGACATCGGAGGCTGCTATCTGTCAGACGACCCGGCAAACCTCAAGAAATATCAGATTCCCGGCGGTGATATACTGACGAAGATCAAACCTCGCCAGCATGTCATCTTCTGGGCGGACAATCAGCCGTTCAGAGGAACTTTCCATGTGAATTTCGATCTTCTCGGGGCGAAAGAGATAATCTTCACCAAGGGCGATGGCAAGAGCATCATCGACCGCATCAAGATTGATCCGGCACTCAAGGATTCGACTATGGCCAACATTTCATATGGACGAGTTGAAGACGGAATCGGTTCAATCACAGGTGACGGGGAAGGTTGGGCAGTGCTTGACAGAACAAGCGCAAGCACCAACAACTCGATGATTGACAAGACGGCGAAGCCTCAGAGGATGAAAGAGATGGACCCATATGGCTGGATGATGGCCGCACTGGCTATGTCAGTCGTATTCATTGCCCTGATCATTCTTTACTTCCTCTTCAAGCAGATATCAAAAATCTATACCCGCCCAGACAAGGAGAAAGGTGACAGTAAAGAAGTTGTCGCAACTCCATCAGCCAAAGCCGTTCCTGCCGCCAAAGGAGGAAAAGCTTCGGAGGATGAGGTTTATGCTGCAATAGTTGCCGCTCTTGAGATGTGGAAGGAAAGCAACCAGCTTCACGACGAGGAGAGTTTCGTTCTTACCATCGTTCCAACGCACAGCGCCTGGAATGACAAGCACGAACTGCTCACCAAGCTTCCTCTGATGAAGAAATAAAATCAAATCTGACAACAATGAACGAACAATCAGTAACACTTGATAGCGGTAAAAGCAACATTACAATCAACATTGTGATAAATGGTGTTGATGCTGCATCTGCAGGCAATCCTTCGCGCAAGGACAATGCGGAAGAGATTGCAGCCGCCATCGCGGCAGCTCTTGAAGAGTACACCGCCGAAGACGTCCCTTGTGTCGAAGAGATGCCTCACGACAAGGAGAGTTTCAAGCTCACGATTCTGCCATACGGCAGATGCTCTTCTCCTTGGAGTCTCAAGGCTATGACAATGCGTCAGGCCCCAGCACCGGTAGACAAGTTCTATCCGCTCAACATGGCCCCGATGATTTTCAAGCCAGCATTCCGATTCAAATAACCAACCAACTTTAAACGATCAACAAAATGAAAGAATACAAAATCAAAATCAATGGCAACACATACGACGTAGTTGTTGAAGAAGTTGCTGAATCAAACGCAAAGGTGTCTGTCAATGGCAATCCTTACAATGTAGAACTTGGTCAGAGCGCTGCTCCTAAAGCAGCTCCAAAGCCAGCCGCCGCTCCTGCCCCTGCAGCTGCTCCGGCTCCTGCTGCCGCTCCTAAAGCAGCCGCCCCTGCAGGCGGAACAACCGTCAACTCACCTCTTCCAGGCGTTGTTCTCAACGTAAACTGCAAGGAAGGTCAGGCAGTAAGCAAAGGCGAATGCCTCATCGTTCTTGAAGCAATGAAAATGGAGAACTCCATTGAAGCCCCTTGCAACGGAACAGTTCAGAGCATCAAGGTTCAGAAAGGTGATTCAGTTCTCGAAGGCGCTGCTCTCGTAGTTATCGGCTAGTCTTATGGACAAGATATTAGAAAATCTTCAGACATTCTGGTCATTCACAGGTTTCGCCAATTTCACGACGGACTACCTGATAATGATCTGCTTTGGTCTGATCTTCCTGTATCTCGGCATCAAGAAAGACTGGGAACCGATGCTTCTGGTTCCTATCGGATTCGGAATCCTGATAGGAAACATACCTCTTTTCCAGGGACTCAATGTAGGAGTATATGAAGAAGGTTCCGTTTTGAATATCCTTTATCAAGGTGTACAAAGAGGATTCTACCCGCCTCTCATCTTCCTTGGTATCGGGGCGATGACAGACTTTTCCGCCCTCATATCGAATCCTAAACTGTTCCTTATCGGAGCAGCGGCGCAGTTCGGTATCTTTGGGGCCTATGCCATATCCCTGGCATTCGGATTCGACCCGGCTCAGGCGGGTGCAATCGGCATCATCGGTGGAGCGGATGGCCCTACCGCAATCTTCCTTTCGTCAAGACTTGCTCCTGACATGATGGGTGCCATTGCGGTTTCAGCCTATTCATACATGGCTCTTGTGCCTGTCATCCAGCCGCCTATCATGAGATTGCTCACCACCAAGAAGGAACGTCTGATCAGAATGAAGACTCCACGTCAGGTATCGCACACTGAAAAAGTGCTTTTCCCTATCATCGGATTCCTCCTGACTGCATTCATCGTGCCTTCAGGCATTCCTTTGCTCGGTATGCTCTTCTTCGGTAACCTTCTTAAGGAAAGCGGTGTTACAAAACGTCTCGCAAACACTGCAAGCGGTCCGCTCATCGATATCGTGACCATCCTCATCGGAGTTACCGTAGGTGCCTCCACTCAAGCAGACCAGTTCCTCCAGACACGCTCAATCTGGATATTCGTCATTGGAGCATGTTCGTTCCTCATTGCCACATTTGCAGGTGTGCTTTTCGTGAAGATCTTCAATCTTTTCCTCAAGGAAGGCAACAAGATCAACCCGCTCATCGGCAATGCCGGTGTTTCAGCTGTGCCTGATGCAGCCCGCGTTTCCAACAATGTGGGCCGTGAATATGATCCTACGAATTATTTGATGATGCATGCTATGGGACCTAACGTAGCAGGAGTTATCGGCAGTGCCGTTGCAGCCGGTATTCTTCTCGGATTCCTCGGCTAGCTGTCAGATACATCAATCGATAAAAAAAGGCTGCCGGATTTTCGGCAGCCTTCTTTTTTTAAATTATCTTTGCAGAATGATAGAGAAAGATCTGGAAAGGAGGATACTGATCCTTGATGGTGCAATGGGCACGATGCTTCAGGCATCCGGCATAAAGTCAGAGTGTGCCGACATGCTCAACCTGTCACATCCAGAAGTGATTGAAGACATTCATAGTCAATACATTTCTGCCGGAGCAGACATCCTGGAAACAAACACTTTCAACCTATGTGGATATGAAGCCACCCGTGCCGGTGCACAGATTGCCCGAAAGGCAGCGGATATGGCTGGAAGGAAAGTGTATGTGGCAGGGGTTCTCGGTCCCCACAGCGAGGGGGATATCTTCAAGGCTTACGAAGAGAATGCCCGTGCCCTGATTGACGGTGGCTGCGACCTGATAATGATTGAGACGGTATTCTATCCCATCAATCTGAAAATTGCGTTATACACCCTTGACAAAATATTCTCTGAAAGAGGAAAGTCCCTTCCCGTTATGGTCTCCGCCACAATAAATGACAAGAGCGGACGACTTCTTACAGGCACCGCGATCGACGCCTTGTACAATGCCATCAGCCATTTTCCTATCATAAGTTTCGGGTTGAACTGTTCATTCGGAGCTGCGGAAATGGTCCCTTTCATTGAACAGATTTCCGAAAAGGTTTCGTGTGCGGTAAGCATGCACCCGAACGCCGGGTTGCCGAACCATCTCGGAGAATACGATCAATCTCCGGAAACGATGGCAGAAATAATCCGGCAGGCTGCGTCACGCGGGATGCTGAATATCGCCGGAGGCTGCTGCGGAACGACACCTGATCATATCAAAGCCATAGCATCAGCACTGAAAAAGATACCACCGCGAAGGATAGTCGGCAAGGAAGATGACGTACTGACAGTGTCCGGTCTTGAAACCGTCACGATCGATCTGGCTACACAGAACTTTGTGAATGTGGGAGAAAGGACCAATGTGGCCGGATCAAAGAAATTCGCAAGGCTTATAAGCGAAAAAAATTACGAGGAAGCTTCTTCGATTGCCCGCAAACAGGTGGAGGATGGAGCCAATATCATTGACATAAATATGGATGATCCCCTGCTCGATGCCCCGCACGAAATGGACAATTTCATCCGATTCATACAAAATGATCCGGCGATAGCGAAAGCTGCCGTAATGATAGACTCTTCCGACTGGAACACAGTTGTCGCAGGATTGAAAGCCGCTCCGGGAAGATGCATAGTAAACTCCATATCATTGAAAAACGGTGAAGAGGAGTTTCTGCAGAAAGCCGGTGAAATACGCAGATTCGGAGCCGCCGCCATAGTGATGGCCTTTGACGAAGAGGGTCAGGCGACAGACTATGATAGAAAGATAAATATCTGCCGCCGCGCATATGACCTTCTCACAAAGAAGGCGGGATATCGTCCGTGTGACATCATATTTGACGTCAATGTTCTGACCATCGGAACCGGAATGGCTTCTGACAGAGACTATGCCGTGGATTTCATCAAAGCGGTAAAATGGATAAAGGAAAATCTTCCGGGCAGCCACACTTCCGGAGGAGTTTCCAATCTCTCGTTTGCTTTCCGTGGGAACAATGCCGTTCGGGAAGCCATGCATTCGGCATTTTTGTACCACGCCATTGCAGCCGGCCTGGATATGGCTATCGTCAATCCTTCCATGCTGCTTCCATACACCGAAATAGAGCCGGAACTTCTGAAAGCGGTGGAAGATGTCATCTTCAACTCTGACGAAGAGGCCACTGCAAGACTCGTACAGATTGCCGGGGAAATCAAGGCCCGCGCTTCAGACGGTCAGACGAAGGAGAAAGAGAAGCCATGGCGCGCCTTGCCGTTCGAAAAAAGGCTGGAATATGCGTTGCGCAACGGCACGGAAGAATATCTTGTGGAAGATCTGAACGAAGCTCTTGAACATATGTCCGCATTGAGAATCATAGACGGGCCTCTTCTCAATGGAATGGAAAATGTAGGAGAGCTGTTCTCTGAGGGCAAGATGTTTCTGCCTCAAGTCGTAAAAGCTGCAAAGACAATGCGCGCGGCAGTGGAGATCCTCCAGCCAGAAATAGAAAAGGAAAAAGGGGCCAGCTGCAGACGCAGAAAGAAGATGATTCTTGCCACAGTCAAGGGAGACGTACACGACATTGGAAAAAACATTCTCGGAATAGTGTTGTCGTGCAATGATATTGACATCATTGACCTCGGGGTTATGGTTGAGAATCAAGCCATAATAGAGGCGATTTCAACCGAGGACGCTGACTTTGTCGGTGTCAGCGGACTCATCACCCCGTCACTCAAAGAGATGGAAAACCTGTGCCACGATATGGAGAAAGCGGGATGCAATATTCCACTTTTCGTGGGAGGAGCCACTACAACAGCCCTGCATACCGCGCTCAAGCTGGCGCCCGCATATTCCGGAGGAGTGGTATATACAAACAGCGCGTCTGACTGTGCCAATATGTTGGCTAAAATGATACGGAATCCTGAGGAATGCAAAGCCGGAATCAAGCAGGAACAGGAGAAGTTGAAGCACCTGCATCTTTCAAACGGAGAAGAATTCATTTCCGTTGAAGAAGCTCGCAAACGTGCGCCTCACTACGATGATTTCCGCCAAAGTGCCTCATTCGGCAAATCCGACTTCATCGAGAAATGGATTGATCCGGCACTGATATCCGATCATATAGATTGGAGAATGTTTCTCGCATTCTGGGGGTTCAGAGAGAGTTCATCTGAGGAGGCGGTAAAAACACTTGAAGCCGGAAAGTCTATGCTCAGACAAATGATTGAGGAGAGGCAGATTGAGATATCCTGCATTGCAAAATTCTTTGACGCACACAGATCCGGTGACGATATCGTGCTGCCGGAAGTCCGTCTGGGAATGCATAGGTCAACCTCAACTCTGACTGAATTCGAATCACTGGCTGATTTCTTTTCAGAAGATAAATCCACCAGAGTGGGGTTATTCGCCGTGAAGGTGGAAGACCATCACAAATGCTGCTGCGACTGCCGCGATTATGACCATCTGATGCGGGAAAGTCTCTGCGCCAGACTTGCGGAGGGTGCGGCACAATGGCTGCAACTTGAAACGGCTCCGGATGGAAATGTCATCAGGCCGGCTTTCGGCTATTCTTCCTGTCCTGACCACTCTTTGAAAGAAAAGGCATTTTTTCTACTCAACGCAACCGAAGAGCTCGGCATCCGGCTTACCGGAAACTATGCCATGCTGCCGGAAAGCTCCGTATGCGGAATGCTCATATCTCATCCGAACGCAAAATACGTAAATCTGAGAGAACAAAATGAAAGTAAGTGATATCCTGACTGCCGGGAGAAAGGCGTTTCCATCTCTCGAATTCGTGCCACCGCTCAAAGGCAGTGACCTTGACATACTATATCGGACAATGGACCCACTGATGGAGTTCCGTCCGCCTTATGTCAACATCACCTGCCACCGTGATGAGATTGAAAACGGTCGTGTGGTGACAAAGCATCCAGGTACCATCGCAATCACAGCCGCACTGCTCCGCCGCTACAGAACAGAGGTGGTGCCTCACATCATATGCGGAGGAGCGAGCAGATATCAGATTGAGAACGTATTGTTCGACTTGAATTTCATCGGTATAGAAAATGTAATGGCACTTCGTGGAGAGGCGGCGAAAGGAGAAGCGGCATTTACAGCGGTCAAGGACGGACACACATACTGCCGCGAGCTTGTGGAACAGATTCACAATACCTTCCCTGACAAATTCTGCATAGGTGTGGCAGGCTACCCGGAAAAACATTTCGAAGCTGAAAATCTCGACTGCGACATTATGCACCTCAAAGAGAAGGTCGATGCCGGAGCGAATTACATCATCACACAAATGTTTTTCGACAACAAGGTCTTCTTCAATTTTGAAAAGAAATGTCGCCAAGCCGGCATATCCGTTCCAATAATCCCCGGCCTCAAGCCTGTCGCCAACTTCGGCCATCTGGCCAAACTTCCGGAAGTATTTTCACTTCATATGCCGAAGGAACTCATAAAGGAAATACAGAAATGCACGACCGATGATCAGGTCCGCCAAATCGGCATTGAGTGGTGTATTACCCAAAGCCGGGAGCTCATCTCATCAGGTGTCCCCGCCATTCACTACTACACAATGAGCCGCGGACGCAACATTGTTGAAATTCTTCGGGAAGTATTCTGATTTTTCTACTTCAAAGCCATTGCTATCTTGGATTTTGCCCGATTATTATTTATTTTTGCCTTGATAAACTCAAGCATAACAAACAATAATCAAGCATATGCAGAACAAGTTGCAAGAACTGACGGACAAGCTCTACAATGAAGGCCTGTCAAAAGGAAAGCAAGAAGGTGAAGAACTGGTTGCAAAAGCAAAGAAAGAAGCCGATTTTATTATTTCAAAAGCAAAGGAACAGGCTGCTCAGATAATTGATCAGGCTGAAAAAAATGCTGCCGAACTTGGCTCCAAGACCGAAAGCGATGTCAAAATGGCGTCAGTTCAGGCTATATCGGCTGTCAAACAGCAGGTTGAAAATGCAATCACCGCATCAGCGGTCAACGCTCCCGTAAAAGCTCTGTTCTCTGACAAGGAATATTTGAAATCCCTTATCACCTCCGTCATCAAGGCCTTCCAGCCTTCCATGGCAGAGGGTGAAAGCCTTGACGTGATTCTTCCAGCCTCGGCAAAATCCGAACTCGGAGAAAGATTCGAAGCTGAAATATCATCAATTCTTTCATCAGGAATTGATGTCAAATTCGAAAAAGGAATGGCTCAGGGCTTCAAGGTGGGGCCAAAGGATGGAGGATATCGGATTTGTTTCACAGACGAAGCTTTCAGCTCTCTTATCGGAGAATATCTCCGCCCTGCTACCAAGAAAATCCTTTTTGGCTGATATGGGCAATTATCCATACATCATCGCGGGACTTCCGGGACTCGTCCTTGATTACGAATCGCGTCCGTTCAACTATACGGCGCTAGTTCAGAGCATCAAGGAGAAATGTTCCGAAAAAGACAACCGCCTTATTGCCTGGTTGGAATCCGGTCTGAATCAGGATAGCCGATCACGCTATTTCTACACGGCTGTAGAGAAGACAGGCAGCAAGTTTCTGAAAGAATTCTTCAATTTCGACCTATATGTACGCAATGCCAAGGTGGCATGGCTTGAGGGAAACAGCATCGAGGACGATTCCGACGACTATGCAAAGCTCAGCAAGGCATTCGCCGTTACAGATCTGATTGAGCGCGAGAAACTTATTGACAGGATAATGTGGGACAAAATCGACAACATCGTCTTGTTCGAACTTTTCAATATGAATGTAATTCTCGCATTCATCGCGAAGGCGGCCATTGTTTCACGTTGGAGCAGACTCGATCAGAAAACGGGAGAAGAATTCTTCCGCACCCTTGTCGGAGAAGTGCGAGGCACTTTCAAGGGTGTAAGTTATGACCCGAACGAAAATAATAAATGAACCATATGGAAAAAAGTACTGGCGTAGTTACTGGCATTATCTCCAATCTTGTGACAGTCAAGATTTCAGGGCACGTCTCACAAAATGAGATCTGCTACATCAATCTTGGCGGAACCAAGCTCATGGCTGAAGTCATCAAGGTATCCGGGAAGAATGCCTTTGTACAAGTTTATGAAAGCACACGCGGGCTCAAGCAGGGTGATACTGTGGAGTTCGACGGGCACATGCTTGAAGTCTCTCTCGGACCTGGTCTATTGTCAAGCAGTTATGACGGACTTCAGAACAATCTGGAGACAATGGAGGGCGTTTTTCTCAAACGAGGTGAATATACGGACCCTCTTGACCATGAAAAGGCATGGCATTTCACCCCTATCGCCAAAGTGGGTGACAAAGTCCAGGCTGCCGATTGGCTCGGAGAGGTGAAGGAAGGGTGGCTGCCTCACAAAATCATGGTACCATTCTCATTCAAGGGAGAATACACCATCACGAGCATATCTGACGAGGGAGATTACAGGATTGACGATCAGATGGCTGTTCTCACAGATGAAGATGGCGAGAGCCACATTGTGACTATGGTACAGAAATGGCCTGTCAAGATAGCCGTCGGAGGGTATGCCGAAAAACCTCGTCCATACCGCATTATGGAGACCGGTGTCCGCTGTATCGACACGCTCAACCCTATCGCAGAAGGAGGTACAGGATTTATTCCAGGACCGTTCGGCTGTGGCAAGACAGTGCTTCAGCATGCAATTGCAAAGCAGGGTGACGCCGAGGTCATCGTGATGGCCGCCTGTGGAGAGCGAGCAAACGAGGTAGTTGAGATTTTCACTGAATTCCCAGAGCTTGTGGACCCTCACACTGGTCGAAAACTGATGGAAAGGACAACCATCATCTGCAACACTTCCAATATGCCTGTGGCAGCGCGTGAAGCTTCCGTTTATACGGCGATGACAATATGCGAATATTACCGCGCAATGGGTATGAAAGCTCTTCTTCTTGCCGATTCCACTTCACGTTGGGCACAGGCTCTCCGTGAAATGAGCAACCGTATGGAAGAGCTCCCTGGAGCAGATGCCTTCCCTGTCGATTTGTCAGCCATCATATCCAACTTCTATTCAAGAGCAGGAATCGTAAAACTGCGCAACGGAAAAACCGGATCCGTAACCTTCATCGGAACTGTATCCCCTGCCGGCGGTAACCTTAAGGAGCCTGTAACAGAATCCACAAAGAAGGCTGCGAGATGCTTCTATGCTCTCGAACAGAGCCGTGCCGACCAGAAGAGGTATCCGGCGGTGAATCCGATTGACTCATATTCCAAATACCTGGAATATCCTGAGGTTGTCGAGTATCTGAAAGAACGTATCGACAAGAATTGGGTTGATAACGTAAACCGCGCCAAGAACATCGTCCGCAGAGGCAAAGAGGTGGCAGATCAGATCAACATTCTCGGCGATGATGGCGTTCCGGTAAGTTACCACGAACAATACTGGAAGAGCGAATTGATTGATTTCGTCATTCTGCAGCAGGATGCCTTCGACTCAATCGATGCTCTCTGTCCGCTTGAGCGCCAGAAATTCATGCTTGAACTGGTTCTTGGAATTTGTGACCACGAATTCAAATTCGAAAATTTCGACAAATGCCGCGAAAAATACAAGGAGCTCATCAACCTGCTCCGTCAGATGAACTACTCCGAGTTCAAGAGCGAAAAATTCAACCAATATCTTGAGCAACTTAATAAAGTATCGAACAATGACTAAAGCATTCCAAAGAATATACACTCAACTTGAGTCAATCACAAAAGCCACTGTTTCGCTTAAGGCTCAAGGAGTCAGCAATGACGAACTTGCAACGGTTGCAGGTCGTCTTGCACAGGTTGTAAAGATCAAAGGCGATGTAGTCACTCTCCAGATTTTTTCCGGAACAGAGGGAATCCCAACAAATGCCGAAGTGATGTTTTTCGGAGAGGCCCCTGCACTGAATGTCAGCGAAGAACTCTCAGGACGCTTCTTCAATGCATATGGAAAGCCTATCGATGGCGGTCCTGAAGTAGAAGGTGAGCACAGGCAGATTGGCGGACCTTCCGTAAACCCATACAAACGCAAGCAGCCTTCAGAGTTGATCCCTACCGGCATTGCAGGAATTGACCTTAACAACACACTCGTTTCAGGTCAGAAAATTCCTTTCTTTGCAGACCCTGACCAGCCATACAACCAGGTAATGGCCCAAGTTGCGCTTCGTGCCGATGTGGACAAGATTATCCTTGGCGGAATGGGATTGAGCAATGATGATTATCTCTATTTCCGCCATGAATTCGAAAGCGCCGGTGCACTGGACAAAATCATCAGCTTCGTCAATACTACTGACCAGCCGCCTGTAGAGCGTCTGCTCATCCCGGATATGGCTCTTGCAGCAGCGGAATATTTTGCAGTTGACAAAAATGAGAAAGTTTTGGTTCTGCTTACGGACATGACGCTTTATGCAGATGCATTGAGCATCGTTTCAAACCGTATGGATCAGATTCCGTCAAAGGACTCAATGCCAGGCTCACTCTATTCTGACCTTGCAAAGATCTATGAGAAAGCGGTACAGTTGCCGGACGGAGGTTCTATTACAATCATAGCAGTGACAACCTTGAATGACGGAGACATCACTCACGCCATCCCTGACAATACCGGATATATCACGGAAGGACAGCTTTTCCTCAGAATGGATACCGATACGGGAAAGGTCATCATCGATCCATTCCGCTCACTTTCCCGACTGAAACAACTTGTCCAAGGAAAAAAGACACGTGAGGACCATTCACAGGTGATGAACGCATCTGTACGTCTGTATGCTGACGCTCAAAATGCAAAGACCAAGCTCGAAAACGGATTTGACCTGAGCGATTATGACATGCGCTGTCTGGAGTATGCAAAGGCCTACGCCATCAGACTTCTTTCAATCGACGTCAACATTTCGATTGAAGAGATGCTCGATACGGCCTGGTCTCTGTTCGCAGAATATTTCAGCCAGGCAGAAACAGGCATCAAACAAGCACTTATCGACAAATACTGGCCGAAGAAAGCTAACTGACAATGGCAATCAAATTCCAATACAACAAGACATCACTGACGAACCTCGGCAAACAGCTGAAAGTACGGCAGAAGGCCCTCCCTACCCTCAAGAGCAAGGAGTCTGCGCTTCGCGCAAGTGTACAATCAGCCAAGGCAGAATCGCAACGTCTTATGGAAGAGCTGGAATCAGCCATGAAGGAATATGATTACCTGTCCCGCCTTTGGAACGAATTCGAACCGGGTCTGATTGCAGTAAAGGACGTTGAACTCACTACCGTCAAAGTAGCCGGCGTACGGACCCCGGAGCTGGTGCGGGTAGACTACGATGTTAAGCCGTTCAATGCCTTCGCCAAGCCCATGTGGTACACCGACGGTGTAAAAATATTGCAGAATCTGGCCCAACTGGGTATCGAATCCGAAGTTTACAATGAAAAGAGCCGGATTCTGGAATTCCAGAGGAAAAAGACGACTCAGAAGGTGAACCTGTACGAGAAGGTGCAGATTCCAGGCTATCAGGAGGCTATCCGTAAGATTAAACGATTTATGGAGGATGAGGAGAATCTATCCAAGGCCTCCCAAAAAATCGTCAAAACACGTCACGCAATAGAAGAGGAGGAAGAATTATGATCAGGAAAATGACAAAATACTCGTTCCTGCTTCTAAGCGGAGAAACTGACAATTTCCTGACTCAACTTCAGGAAGTGGGACTGATCGACATTTCCAGAAGCCAGAAACCTGTTGACAAGGAGACTGCCGCCATATACAATCGGGCGAATGAGATACAGAGGCTCATCGAACATATTGAAAATGACGACTATACCAGAAGCAGCGAATATGTGTCACTGCTTTCTGAACGGGACAAGGTACAGGTCCGCCACAACTACAGCTTCCCATGGGGAGCATTCGAAAAAGAAAGTATCGAACGTCTCAGCAAAGAGGGTTGCGAACTGCACTTCTACACAATTTCCAGGAAGAAATTCAACCCTGCCTGGGAAAAAGAATATCCAATTGCCGTTATAAGCGAAATGGCGGGCAACGTCTATTTCGTCCTGGCTGATTGCTCTGGAGAAAGTGCGAATTTCCCGATAAAGGAGATTGCAGCTCCGGAAGATTCGTTTTCCAAGACAGATGCGGAGCTCAAGGCTTTGGACAGTCAGATTTCTGATGTCAAGAAAAAACTTTCGGAAGAGAAGAACGACATTCCTGCATTGAAGGCAGAGAGAGCGTCCTGCATTGACGAACTACAGAAACAGCTGGCCAAAAGATCCAAGACATCGGCCGCAGAGGATGCTCTTGATATTCTGACAGGCTTCGCACCTACGGACGACGACCAGAAGGTACAGAGTGCTCTTGACGAGATTGGAGTTTTCTATATCGCCGAGCCGGCAACAAAAGAGGATAATCCACCAATCAAGTTGAAGAACAACTGGTTCGCCCGTAATTTCGAAACACTTACCGGAATGTACGGAATGCCTGTTTACGACGAGTTTGACCCGACACCGGTACTTGCCCCATTCTTCCTGTTGTTCTGGTCCTTCTGTATGGGAGATGCCGCATACGGGTTGATTCTCATAGGGGTCGG
Organism: Candidatus Cacconaster equi; assembly: GCA_018065895.1. Lineage (GTDB taxonomy): Bacteria > Bacteroidota > Bacteroidia > Bacteroidales > UBA932 > Cacconaster > Cacconaster equi. Next base: position 789 of record JAGHSK010000030.1, on the reverse strand, counting down.
TTTGCTTCTGAGAAAAGTGAACATACTCGGTTTGAAACCACATTGGAGACTTGTAGTTACACTGGGCGTAGGCGCAACATTCATAGGCCTTCTGCTTGGAACGTTCTGCGGTGTCAACCTGACGGAGGTTTCATGGATACCGCAGGGACTCAAGAACTGCATGATCTCGGGAAAAATCTCCGTAGGCGGTTCAAGTTACGACGTTGCAATGCTTGCGGCACTTGTCATCGGTATCTTCCATATCTGCCTGGCAATGACAATCAAGGCAATAGGCATCACGAAACGGCAAGGATTCAAGAATGCGATCAGCACCTGGGCGTGGCTGCTTCTCATTGTAGGAGGAATTGTCATAGCTGCCGGAGCATTGACAAGCGTTCTTGACAAAGAGGTCACAAAGTGGGCCATTATTGTCGTAGGCATATTGTCAGGACTTGGCATATATATTTTCAACACCCCGGGACGCAACCCGCTTGTCAACGTCGGAGCCGGTCTGTGGGCCACTTACAATATGGCTACCGGAATTCTCGGCGACGTATTGAGCTATATCCGACTCTATGCACTCGGACTTGCCGGCGGAATGCTCGGAGGAGCCTTCAACGATTTGGGAGTAAAACTGCTGGGAGATAATCCCACATGGCAATGGATTCCTTTTGTATTGATTCTTGTAGCAGGCCATGGGCTCAACTTTGCCATGAGCTGTCTTGGCGCATTCGTCCACCCTTTGCGTCTTACGTTCGTGGAATATTTCAAGAATAGCGGATACGAAGGAAAAGGAACAAAATGCAATCC
>JAGHSK010000009.1 GCA_018065895.1 Candidatus Cacconaster equi | reverse complement strand
CACCAAATACTATACAAAAAACTATTTTATGAAGAAATTAATGCTAGTAGTGCTGGCTGCGTTGATGGTCAATGTGGCTTTTGCACAGAACAAGGTTACCGGTAAGGTTACTTCTTCATCGGATGGTCAGCCTATTCCTTTTGCAAGTGTCGTGATCAAAGGCACTATGACAGGAGTCGCTACCGGTGATGACGGTACTTATGAGCTGGACAAGGTTCCTGCTAACGCTACTCTTGTTTTCTCGTCAATTGGTTTCAATGACCAGGAGGTCGCTTTGAACGGTCGTTCAAAGATTGACGTAGTTCTCCAGGCAAATACAGAATCTCTTGATGAAGTAATGGTTGTCGCTTACGGTACAGCCAAGAAAGGAACATATACTGGTGCGGCATCCGTTGTAAAGCAGGAAGCCATCAAGGATATGCCTTCCGTATCATTCGAACAGGCCCTTACAGGTAAGATTGCAGGTATGCAGATCACCCAGTCTTCAGGACAGGCCGGTTCAGCTTCTGAAATCCGTATCCGTGGTATCGGCTCAATGAACGCTTCCAATGAGCCTCTTTACGTTATTGATGGTGTTCCTGTAATCTCAGGTGATGCCGGCCAGATGAGTGACTATACTTATTCCACCAACAACGTGATGTCAACTTTGAACTCAAGCGATATCGAGTCAATTACAGTATTGAAGGATGCTGCGGCTTCCGCTTTGTACGGTTCACGTGCAGCTAACGGCGTTATTCTCATCACTACAAAGAAAGGTAGAGAGGGCCGTCCTACTGTTTCCTTCAAGGCCTCAGTAGGTATCACTCCTAAATGGGCAACTGAAAACTATGAGACAGCTTCCGCTCAGGACAACGTTGATATGTTGTACCAGATTTTCTGGGATTATCAGACATCAGACGGTGAGGATGCAGCATACGCATCTTCATATTCACTCCGTCAGTTGAATACAAAGTGGAACAAGTTCGGTTATGACCTTACCAAGGACAACACTGACCGTTATGGACACGTGAAGATTTCTGCAAAGACAGACGGCAAGCTCCAGCGTGTGGATGAAAACGGAAACCTTATCTTCTTTGATTGGGACAAGGCTTATTTCCGCACAGCCGTATATCAGACTTATGATCTTAGTGTAAGCGGTGGTACAGACAAGAGCACATATTACTCTTCAGTATCATACACCAAGGACCAGGGTCGTGTGTTCGCAAATGATTTCAGCCGTATCAGCGGTCGTGTCAACTTGAACCAGAAGGTTGGCAAGTATGTCGAATTGCAGACAAATGCAAGCCTCGCATACACTGACAGGTCAGGTTACAACGATACCCGTAACACCGGATCAAACTTCTTCATGCAGACCCGCAACCTGTTGTGGCCTCTCTACTGGCCTGATGACTACAAGACAGGTGACGTGTGGACTACCCGTTATGACTCACTTGCTCAGAACCTTCTTTATTACAACGATCTTTGGGAGAATACTTCCAAGACTTTGAAGATCACTGCAAGTGAAACTTTGACCGTCAAATTCACTGACTGGTTGAATTTCCGTACGGTATTCTCATTCGACAACACGAACGTCCGTGATCATATCTACTACAGTGCAGAGCACTTCAACGGCTCTTCAACTCACGGTTCCGTACATGAGATGAACACCAACTACCGCAAGATCGTTTCTTCATCAACTTTGAACTTCAACAAGGATTTCGGCAAACACAATGTAAGCGCATTGGTTGGCTGGGAAGCTGAAAAGAACGACACTGATTTCATGCGCGCATCAGGTGACAACCTCCCTGTAGCTTCTCTGCATACCGTTTATACCGCAGGTACTCTCGATGCAAACGGATACAGCTGGGGCAACTCGATGATGTCACTCCTCTCAAAGGCTGAATACAACTACGACAACAGATACTATGTATCCGGCAGTTATCGTCGTGACGGTTCTTCACGCCTTGGTCCTCTGACCCGTTGGGGTAACTTCTGGTCAGTGGCTGCATCATGGAGAATCAGCAACGAGGCCTTCATGCAGAATCAGGATGTTATCAGCAACCTCCGTCTTCGTGCATCTTACGGTGTCAACGGTACTCTTCCTTCAAGCAACAACGGCTGGCGTTCACTCGCAAGCTATGCCTATAAGTATATGACCAACCCTGGTGGCGCCCTGTCGAATGCAGCTGATGCAAGCCTCTCTTGGGAGACCAGCTACACGACCAACGTCGCTCTCGAGTTCGGTTTCTGGGACAACCGCCTCACCGGTACGGTAGAGTGGTTCAACCGTGATTCGAAGGACCTCCTTCAGGATGTTCCAATTTCACGCATCACAGGTTTCAGCTCAACTCTCCAGAATGTGGGTATCATCAACAACCGCGGTATCGAGTTCGAACTTGCAGGTGATATCATCAAGACTTCAGACTGGAGATGGTCACTTGGCGTGAACGGCTCCTTCCTCAAATCAAAGGTTGTTGAGCTTTATGACGGCGCTGACATCCAGTGGTGGGATCCAACAGGAGGTGATGACCGTGCAAAATACGTTTATCGTGAAGGTGAATCAACTCTTGCATTCTTCGGCCGTGAATATGCAGGTGTAGAAGAGGCCACAGGTGCTCCTATATGGTATTCAAACAATGACAATGCCGACACCCAGCTCAATGGACGCAACATTGTTTACAGTTATGAGGATGCAGACGAGGTTATTCTCGGCGACGCAACCCCTCTCGTATATGGTGGTCTTAACACGGATCTCACTTGGAAGGGTTTGAGCCTCAGCTTGAATTTCAACTACAAGATTGGTGGTCTCCTCTATGACGGTGCTGAAAAGGATATCGCTGATGACGGTTACTATTGGAACCGTATCAGAGGCCAGCGTTACTTTGAGAACCTCTGGACACACAGCAACCACAGCGGAACAGAGCCTCTCATCAGAGGTATTGACCTTGAGGATGCAATGGTAAAGAGTTCACGTCACCTCTATGACGCATCATTCCTCAGACTCAAGAACATCACCCTCAGCTACAACTTCCCTAAGTCAGTTGTAAGCCACATCGGACTTAACGGTGCACGTGTTTATTTCACAGGCGGAAACCTTCTTACTTTCTCAAAGTACAAGATTGCTGACCCTGAAGTCAACACATATGGTACAAGAGGTTGGGAAACTCCTATCGGAAAGACCTATACATTCGGTCTTGAATTCAGCTTCTAGCAATTGGCATCAAACTTAAAGATAATTTGAATATGAAAAAGATATCAATAGTACTTTCATTGGTTTGCGCATTGGCACTGACTTCCTGCAAAGGATTTCTTGATGTGCCTCCGACACACCAGGCAGATGCTTCCACCTGTATTTCAAATGCAGAGGATGCTCAGATTATGCTGAATGGCCTTTTGAGCAAATTGACTGGCTCAAGCCTTTTTGGTAACAATCTTCTTCTTATCGGTGACGCCAAGGGTGGCGACTTCACGATCTACACCGGCGGTTTCGGTGGTGACGGTCTCTACTACTACGATCACTCCATTACAAGCAACACCTATTCGGGAATATGGTCATCAGGTTACAACGCAATTCTTCAGGCAAACAACATCATTGAGAATATCAATGAGATGAAGAATGAGGGCGCAAATGATTCAACCCTCGATGACATCCTCGGCCAGGCACTCACAATCCGCGCATTGCTCCATTTTGAAATGGTACGCTGCTATGGCAAGCCTTACAACATGGACGGTGGCGCTTCTTGGGGTATCGCAGTTGTGACAGCTCCTGTTGACGCAAAGGCACAGCTTCTGAGAAACACTGTAAAAGAAGTTTACACTCAGATGGTTTCAGACCTTACAACAGCTGCTCCTCTTCTTTCGAAGAGCAACAAACTCGGCTATGTGAACTACTATGCCAACCAGGCTATTCTGGGTAAAGTCTATATGTATATGGACAATTTCTCAGCTGCAGCATCTTGTTTCGACAATATCATAACAAGCGGCAAGTATTCTCTCTATGCTCCATCAGAGTGGGTTGACTCTTGGAAAAACCAGCAGGGCAAGGAGTCGGTTCTCGAACTTGCAATCTATCCTAACGAGGGTGACCTTGGTGGAAGCGCTTATGGAATTTATTTCCGCAAGAGAGCACACGGCAGTTCTTCAGCATACGGTAACCTCTATGTAAGTGAATACTGGCATGGAATTATGTCTGACAACGACGTACGTTGGGGCATTATGGACTATGACCATATGCACGGCGACGAGGCCCGCAGTTATTGGAAGGACGCTTGCTACAAGTACAGCGGCGACCTCAATCTTGCAGGTGACGGCAAATCAACTTCTACAGCTGTCAATGTGAAGGTTGTCCGTCTTTCAGAGGTTTATCTGCTTGCAGCTGAAGCACTTGTTCGCGGTGGCGGAGACAAGTCAAAGGCAGCGGGATATTTGAATGACATCGCAAAACGTAATCCTGAGTACACTCCGTGGACAGCAGCTACAATCACTGCTGAAGATATTTACACTGAATATCGTCGTGAAATGCTCGGTGAAGGCAAACTGTTCTACGAGGCAATGCGTCAGAACGTGACTATCTGCTTCGAAGATGATGCCTGGTCATTCGGAACAAAGCCAAAGAATACCCGTGGCGCTTCTTTCAACAGAAACGATCCTACCTACGGATTCCATATGCTTCTCCCTATTGCAGAGTCTGAAATCAATGCAAATCCGGAGATTCAGCAGAATCCTGGTTACGGTTCAGCAAAATAGACTTAATTGAATAACGAAAAATAAGGCTGTCTTACGGGCAGCCTTATTTTTTTAACCCATCGAAAGTGAAAAAAAGAAGAGCGGCATCAAGCCGCTCTTCCGATTATTCGTGAAGTCTGGATTATTCGATGAATCCGACAATCTGACCTTTTACAACCTTGTCGCCCTGGCCGGCATTCACAGAAACGAGTTTGCCGCTCTTGTTGGCGATGCACTCTTCGTTGCCATAGTAAGCCTGAACCCAGCAAACCGGCTGGCCCTCTTTGAACTTGGTGCCGATTGCAGGAGCTGCAGATTCGCCTGCAGGCTCAATCTTCCAAGTCAGAGTACCTGCTGCTGCAGCCTGGATAGGCTGTGCCTTAGGATGCTGTTCTGCATATTTCTCAACGTCAAATGCAGGCATTTCGATAACAGGACGGGTTATGATCTTAGGAGCACCGGCTGCAGCCCTCTTTGCTTCAAGATCCTGTTTGAATCTCTGCTCGGCTACGCCGCTCATGTAGTCGCGGTATTGGCGCTCGTGCATTGCGAACTCGAAGAGTTCTTCGTCGTCCTGACCGCGGTCCCAACCCTCCTGCTCCATCATCTTGATGAATTTAGGGAGTTCGTCAGGGAATGCGTCCTGTGGGTTGCCTGTGTAGAATTCAAGGCCTTTGTCCTTGACAATCTGAATGATTTCAGGAGCAAGTTCTCCAGGGAGTTTACCTGCTTTGCCGATAATCATATTCATTGTGTCAGGGTCGATGGTCTTCCAGCGAGGTTCACCCTTGAGAGTGTGCATCAGGTTCATCAATGCAGTATTCTTTACATACTGGCTGAACGGAGTTACCAATGGAGGATAACCCAAACGAGGCCATACGTATTCAACTTCATTGAACAGCATCACTACCATCTGGTCAAGAGTGAGTTCCTTCTTGCCCTGATTGCGGAGTGACATGTTGATTGCGCTCATGAAGCCTTTGAGGTCGGCCATCATTGAGCCCATCATTCCGCCAGGAAGACCGCATCCTACGAGCAATGAGGTGCAGATTTTGTTGGTCGGCTCAATGTAGTATCCGAGGAAATCGTCAATGAATTTCTGTGTGAGACTACGGGCCTCCATATAAGCATCCATATTGATGTCCTTAACTTTGAAGCCTGCATCTTTGAGCATGGCGCGGATGGTAATTACATCCGGATGAATCTTTCCCCATGACAGCGGTTCAATCGCAACGTCGAGGTAATCGGCGCCTGCACGTGCAACTTCAAGCATTGAAGCCACTGAGAAGCCAGGACCTGTATGACCGTGATACTGAACTTTGATATGAGGATATTTGGTCTTGATCGCCTTTACAAGTTTGCCGAGGAATACAGGGCGTCCGATACCTGCCATATCCTTGAGGCAGATTTCATCGCAGCCATATTCTACAACGTGGTCAACTACTCCCATATAGTACTCTACAGTGTGGACTGGAGAATATGTGATGGAGAGGGCAACCTGAGAAATCATTCCGCCTTTCTTTGCTCCGATAACTGAACCTTTGAGGTTGCGGTGGTCGTTCAAACCGCAGAATGAACGGGAAATGTCTGTTCCCTGAGCTTTCTTCACCTTGTACATGAGGAATCGGACATCCTCTGGAACAGGGTTCATACGAAGAGCGTTAAGACCTCTTTCAAGCATATGGGTCTGAATGCCCACTTTGTTGAAAGGTGCGCACCATTCGCGGACGGCCTTGTTAGGATTCTGCCCATAAAGGAGCTGAACCTGCTCAAATGCGCCGCCGTTCGTTTCCACGCGGTCAAAACAGCCCATATCAATGATTACAGGAGCAATTTCCTTAAGCTGGTCAACTCTGGCGGTATATTTGCCGGAAGATTGCCACATGTCTCTGTAAACAAGAGAAAATTTTATTTCACGAGCCATATCGTAATGTTATAATGTTATATTTTTTAGACAGTTATTCGGTTTCATCCAAACAATTTGCAAATATAGCCTTTTTGTAATTAAAAAACAATATCTTTGCAAATCCGTTGCCCCCTTAGTTTAATGGATAAAATGTGGGATTCCGGTTCCTATGATAGGCGTTCGATTCGCCTAGGGGGTACTATGAAGGCTTATGTTTTTCCCGGTCAGGGATCTCAATTTACAGGTATGGGCCAGGTTCTTTATCAGGAATCGGCAAAGGCCCGGGATTTGTTTGAACAAGCCAATGAAATCCTTGGCTTCAGAATAACTGATGTGATGTTTGAAGGGGACGCCGAAGCCCTCAGGGCGACTAAAGTCACTCAGCCGGCGGTTTTCCTCCATTCGGTGGTTGCCGCTCTGTGCAACGGCATTTCTCCGGATATGGTTGCGGGACATTCTCTCGGCGAATTTTCCGCTCTTGTGGCTTCCGGTGCGCTTTCGTTTGCAGATGGCCTGAAATTGGTGGCTGTCAGGGCGGAAGCCATGCAGAAGGCGTGTGAGAAATATCCAGGTACGATGGCTGCCGTCATCAACGGGGATCCGACCGTCATCGAGCAGTCCTGCCGTGATACGGAAGGTGTCGTTGTTCCTGCAAACTACAACTGTGACGGGCAGATAGTAATCTCCGGGGAGATTGAAGCGGTGGAGAAGGCATCAGCCCTCATCAAGGAGCGTGGTGCAAGAAGGGTGATTCCGTTGAGCGTCGGAGGCGCGTTCCACTCTGCCCTTATGGAACCGGCACGACAGGAGCTTGCCGCGGCCATAGAGAAGGCCCCGTTCCTTCAGCCTGGCTGCCCCGTTTATCAGAACGTGGATGCTTTGCCGCATTCGGATCCTGAAGAGATCAAAAAGAATTTGTTGATGCAGCTCACGTCTTCTGTCCGCTGGACTCAGACTGTCAGGAATATGGTTTCCGATGGCGCGGACTCATTCGTAGAGGTGGGGCCGGGCACGGTATTGCAGGGGCTCGTCAGGAAGATTTCCCCTGATGTGGAGATTTCCGGTATAAATTAGGTTCTTTGGGACTGTTCTTGCCCAATTGCTGAATATTATTTCGTTATTGCCGAAATTATGCGTACTTTTGAGGTTGATTATTTTGCCTCAAAAGGGCTTGTTTGTGAATATTTCAACGATAAATCATACAAAAAAAACTATGGCAAAGGAAAAGAAATTCATCACTTGTGATGGCAACTTCGCAGCTGCGCACGTTGCCTATCTCTTCAGTGAACATGCCGCCATCTACCCTATAACCCCGTCTTCGACAATGGCGGAGCTGGTTGATGAGTGGGCCGCTTTCGGAAAAAAGAACATGTTCGGTGAAATCGTAAAGGTTACCGAGATGCAGAGCGAGGCAGGTGCTGCCGGTGCTGTACACGGATCTCTTCAGGCAGGTAGCTTGACAACCACTTTCACCGCATCACAGGGTCTGCTTCTCATGATTCCTAACATGTACAAGATTGCCGGAGAACTCCTCCCTACAGTGTTCCACGTATCAGCTCGTACACTTGCAGCCCAGGCTCTCTCAATCTTCGGTGACCATCAGGATGTAATGAGCACCCGCCAGACAGGTTTCGCAATGCTCGCCTCTGCTTCCGTTCAGGAAGCTATGGACCTTGCAGCTGTGGCGCACCTCTCAACAATCAAGTCAAGTGTTCCTTTCGTACACTTCTTTGACGGATTCCGCACATCACACGAAATCCAGAAAATTGAGGTGCTCGAAGCTGAAGACCTCCGTCCATTGGTAAGCGACAAGGCTCTTGCCAAGTTCCGTGAAAGAGCTCTTAACCCTAACAAGCCTGTAACCCGCGGTACAAATCAGAACCCGGACGTATATTTCCAGGCCCGTGAGGCTTCCAACCCATACTATGACGCTGTTCCTGATATCGTTGCACGCTATATGGGCGAAATCAGCGAGCTTACAGGACGCCACTATCTTCCATTCGACTACTACGGCGCACCGGATGCCGAAAATGTAATCATCGCAATGGGTTCCGTATGCGAGACAGTCAAGGAAACCATCGACTATCTTGCAACAAAGGGCGAGAAGAAACTCGGCCTTGTTACAGTCCGTCTGTACAGACCTTTCTCTGCAAAATATTTCATGAGAGTTCTTCCAAAGAGCGTCAAGAAGATTGCCGTTCTCGACCGTACAAAGGAACCGGGTGCAATCGGAGAGCCTCTTTATATGGATATCAAGAGCATCATCGCAGATATGGGAGAAAATGCTCCGATGATTGTCGGCGGACGTTTCGGTCTTTCTTCAAAGGATACCAGCCCTGCTCAGATCATTGCAGTGTTCGACAACCTCAAGCTGAAAGAGCCTAAGAACGGCTTCACCATCGGCATTGTCGATGACGTCACATTCAAGAGCCTTCCTCTGAAGGAAGAGGTTTCAATTGTAAAGAAAGGCACTTATGAGTGCAAGTTCTTCGGACTTGGTTCAGACGGTACAGTCGGTGCCAACAAGAATACTATCAAGATTATCGGTGACCATACGCCTAAGTATTGCCAGGGATATTTCGATTATGATTCCAAGAAATCCGGCGGATACACCTGCTCTCACCTCCGTTTCGGAGACCAGCCTATCGCAGCTCCGTATCTTGTGTCAACCCCTGACTTCGTTGCCTGCCACGTCCCTTCATACCTTTACAAGTATGACGTGCTGAAGGGTATCAAGGAAGGCGGCTCTCTCCTTCTCAACAGCCTTTGGGATACAGAGGAGACCTTCAAGAGAATTCCTGACTTCGTGAAGAAGACCATCGTTGACAAGAAGATCAAGCTTTATCTTATCAATGCTACCAAGATTGCTGCTGAAATCGGCCTTGGAGGACGTACAAACACCATTCTCCAGTCTGCATTCTTCAAGATTACAGGCATCATCCCTTACGAGGAGGCTGTAGCTTACATGAAGAAGGCTATCGACAAGTCTTACGGAAAGAAGGGTGAGAATGTGGTCAAGATGAACTATGCAGCCGTTGACCGTGGAGGTGACTATACTGAAGTTGCCATTCCTGAGTCTTGGAAGAATGCGACCGGCAAATTCGTGAATGCAAACTACGAACGCCTTGCTCCTGAATTCATCCGCAACGTGGCTGACATCGTCACTGCACAGAACGGAAACGACCTGCCTGTAAGTACATTTGCAGGTGACCTCGTTGACGGTACAATTCCTGCCGGCACGGCATGCTATGAGAAACGCGCAATTGCGGTTGAGGTTCCTGAATGGAATGAAGCCAACTGTATCCAGTGCAACCAGTGTGCATTCGTATGCCCTCACGCTGCAATCCGTCCGTTCCTGATGACTGCCGCTGAAGGCCAGAAGGCTCCGAAGAGCATCAAGAGAAAACAGGGAATCGCCGCATTCAAGGAATACACCTTCACAATGCAGCTCTCTCCTGCCGACTGTACAGGTTGCGGCAACTGCGTTGACGTATGCCCTGCAAAAGAGAAGGCTCTTGTAATGGTTTCATACGAGTCTCAAATTTCGGAACAGGCAAATTACGACTATCTGCATACAAATGTGGGATACAAGGATAACGTCGCTCCTAAGGACCAGAATGTCAAGAACCTCGGCTTTGCACAGCCTCTGTTCGAGTTCTCAGGCGCCTGCGCAGGTTGCGGTGAAACTCCATATTTGAAAGCCATCACACAGCTCTTCGGCGACCGCATGATGGTAGCAAATGCAACAGGCTGCTCATCAATCTACAGCGCTGCATTCCCATCATCACCATACTGCAAGAACGCCGAGGGTCACGGCCCGGCTTGGCAGAACTCACTCTTCGAGGACAACGCTGAGTTCGGTCTCGGACTGCGCAAAGGTTCAGACCGCGTTCGTGAAACTGTTGCCAGCCTGATGAAGCAGGGTCTCGAGTGCAGCTGCTGCACATCTGAAATGAAGGAACTCTTCGAGAAATGGCTTGCAAACCGCGAAAACGGCCCAATCACCCGCGAAGTATGTGACAAACTTGTCCCTCTGATGAAGGAATGCGGTTGCGACACTTGCAAGAAATTGCTTGAACTCCAGAACTTCATTCCAAGCCGTAGCCAGTGGATCTTCGGTGGTGACGGTTGGGGTTACGATATCGGATACGGTGGAGTTGACCACGTGCTTGCATCAGGCGAGAATGTCAACATCTTCGTTCTTGATACAGAGGTTTACTCAAATACAGGTGGACAGTCATCCAAATCAACTCCTGCCGGTGCAGTTGCAAAATTTGCAACTTCAGGTAAGAGGGTTCGCAAGAAGGACCTTGGAATGATGGCTATGAGTTATGGATATGTTTATGTTGCTCAGGTAGCTATGGGCGCATCTCAGGCACAGTTCCTGAATGCTCTTAAAGAAGCTGAGGCATATGACGGTCCATCTCTGATCATCGGTTATGCCCCTTGTATCAACCACGGCCTCAAGGCCGGTATGGGCCACAGTCAGCTCGAAGAGAAGAAAGCCGTTGAATGCGGTTACTGGCATCTCTATCGCTATAATCCTCAGCTTGAGGCAGAGGGCAAGAATCCATTCACTCTCGACAGCAAAGAACCTGATTGGAGCAAGTTCCAGGAGTTCCTCAAGGGTGAGGTTCGTTATGCGTCTCTCATGAAGTCATTCCCTGAGAATGCGGCTGAACTCTTTGAGAAGACTGAAGAGTTTGCCAAGTGGAGATTAAATACTTACAAACGTCTTGCAAATCAAAATTAATTTGTATATTTGCAGCCCGGTTGAGTAGACCGGGCTGTATTTTACGGTGGATATAGTTCAGTTGGCAGAGCATCGGATTGTGGTTCCGAGTGTCGTGGGTTCGAGTCCCACTATCCACCCCGGAGGGGAAACTGGTTATCCGGTTTCCTCTTTTTGTTTCAGCACGACTTTTGCAGTGAAAGTCATAAACGAATGAATATGAAAACGGATTTTATGAAAAGCAGCATTTGCAGAGCCCTCATTTCGCTGGCTCTGGGTCTTATTCTCCTTATCTGGCCTGCATTCGTGGCAGGCAGCCTTGTCAGAATCATAGGCGCCATCATCCTTATTGTGGGGGCTATGTCGATTGTCCGCTTTTTCAGGGACAAAGACAATATGGTCCTTGTTGGTGGAATAATTGAAGCTTTGGCCGGATTGTTCCTGCTGTTCTGGCCGAGCGCGGTCCTGAAGATCGTTTTTGCCGTTCTGGCCTTGGTTATCGTGGTCTTTGCTGTTGACCATATCATCAGGCTTGCAAAGGCAAACCGCAGGTGGCCTTTGTATATTCTTCCGGTTGCAATGATTGTAATGGGTGTTGTGATTTTCTTCCAGCCGGTGGATGCCGCGAAGCTTGTGGTGATTCTCTTCGGTGTGGCCCTTGTCGCTTATTCTATCTCAGAATTGGTTACAATGTATTTTTCTAAAAAAACGGAAGAAACGGCAGTCCCGGGAGAAAAGACTGAAGATGAGCCTGTTGATGAAAAATAGGCTAATTTTTTAAAAAAAGATTGAAAAAAGTTTTGGTGGATTAAAAAATTCACCTTACATTTGCAGCCCGTTTCGGAAGAAACCTCTTGAAACGGTGAGTTCATTGAAAGAATTGGAAGACAAAAAAGTACAAGCAAGTACCGATTTTAACACGATTAAAATCTAAGAAGAGCAAAGCGTTAATTTCTTTGGAAATTGATAGAGGAGTCACAGGAATCAGCTGGAATTATATAGAAAATATACAATGAAGAGTTTGATCCTGGCTCAGGATGAACGCTAGCGGCAGGCTTAACACATGCAAGTCGAGGGGCAGCGAGTGAGTAGCAATACTTATGTCGGCGACCGGCGCAAGGGTGCGTAACGCGTGAGTAACATGCCCGTATCAGGGGGATAAGCGATGGAAACGTCGTCTAATACCGCATAACAACAGGATAGGCATCTATTCAGTTTGAAAGTTTCGATGGATACGGATTGGCTCGCGAGACATTAGCTGGTTGGCGGGGTAACGGCCCACC
>JAGHSK010000035.1 GCA_018065895.1 Candidatus Cacconaster equi | reverse complement strand
CTTTCCTGATGGTGCTTGTGCCGGTACTCGGTGAAGCGTTCCTTGATGTTGTTGGGGGTGAAGTTGCGGCTTCATCTACAGCCCTGCTGCCCCTTGTACTCGGCTTCATTGCCGCATTCGTTTCGGGACTTCTTGCCTGCAAGGCGATGATTGCACTGGTTAAGCGCGCGAAGATGAAATGGTTCGCCTTGTATTGTGCCGTCGTAGGCATTATCGTAATTATCAGCCAGATGGTATAATGGAAGAAATGAGAACAGATATTTATTTCGTATCGGATGTCCATCTCGGTCTGGAGGTGGGGGATCCTGCAGGCAGGGAAGCGGAATTCGTGTCTTTCCTGGAGTCCATTCCTTTAGAAACCACGAGGACCCTTTATCTTCTCGGGGACATATGGGATTTCTGGTATGAGTACAAATATGTGGTTCCAAAGGGATATGCCGGAGTATTCAATGCGTTGCAGAAATTGGTTGCAGCTGGAGTGGAGGTATGCTTCATGCCCGGAAACCACGATATGTGGTGCTATCATTATTTCCAGAGCATGGGAATCAGGGTTATCGACCAGCCATATTTCTTCCGGTATGGGGATGCCGCATTCTGCATAGGGCACGGAGATGGACTTGGCCCGGGGATGAGGTCGTACAAACTGATGAAGTCTGTTTTCAGAAATAAAGTTGCCCAGTGGCTGTTCAATCTTCTCCATCCGCGGATTGCCTTTGCTATTGCGCGCGGTTGGTCTAAGAACGGAAGACTGGCCAGAAAAGAGAAATATGTTTTTAAGAACGAGAATGAACCGCTGTATAAGTATGCAATTGATGTGTTGCAGACAAAGAAAGTGGATTATTTCATATTCGGACATTACCACGTAGGCGTTGATCTGGCTATGCCTGGTGGTGCGAGATTTCTGGTGATGGACGACTGGATTGAGGGTCCGAATTATTTATTATACTCGTACTTCAACGGCACCCCCACCTTGACGGGCCACTCGAGGAAGATTGAATAATACAGGGCTTCGAACTGTCCTGCTTCCCATTTTTCTATCAGGTATTCCGTCATCCTGTCTTCTCCTTTCGGATCATACGGGGTCTTCAGGTCCTGCCCGAACAGTTTGGCAATACCTTGCCAGAAGCCGGCGGCAACTCCGCTTTTGTACGTTTTGACTATCGAATACGGGGTCTTTCCGACTTCCCTATCTACAAGTCGTATCAGCAGTTTTCCTTGGGAAATCGTCATTTTTCTCGCCACGTCGCTGAAGTCGTCCAGAAGCTGTTCCTGGACTTTGTTCACATAGCGTTCTTTCTGGATTTTCTTCATCCCTGCGATGTCGGCATCAGCCTTGTCAATGACCTGGCGGGCAACGGAAGTGTATGGATAACCCTGTTGAAATTATACACTAGACGTGCATATTTGCGAAGATCTGGAGTGTTTCTTTTGATGCGGGGAAATACTACCGAGGGTCTCAATTCGTCCACATATACGGTATCTCCTTTATCCTCCACATAATATTCCAGGTAAACGCGCTCCTGCCAGCTTTTGGCCTTGTCTTGGGC
>JAGHSK010000059.1 GCA_018065895.1 Candidatus Cacconaster equi | reverse complement strand
GGGAGCAAAAAATATGACCTGCGCTCCCAAAGCTAAGAAAACACCAAGCGCGGGGTCACGGCATAGTGAGCCAGAGAGGCAGTACCCGTGCTGCTGCAGAGGCTTTTAAAAAGGAGACATGCCTCCGCAGTAGCACGTGCATTGCCTAATCATCCGCCCGGGCAGATGAATCAGATGCATAATTGGCGTGGAAAGAATCTTTGCGGAGACGGCGAAAGTCATTCCGTGGACAAAATCGCCAATATCGTCCACGGAACATGTATATCTGCCCGCCGACACGGTAACGAAGGGATGCTGAAACAAGTTATAGGAATCTGCCTTCCAGATACGTCCAACGTAACTTACAGGCAAATTTTTAGGCTCAAGTTACGTTAATGTTCATTCTATGCGACTGTAGGGCATATCCGCATAACTTGAAAGGCCACCAGGCGCTGCGGCACAAGCGAGGCATTTCCGAGGGCAGAGACGGTCGTTACAACGGCTTCTCTGTCCGTCCGTCTCAGATTAATCATAAAAACCACCTTCCCCAAGCCCCTTTGAGGGCTCAGGGAAGGTGTCCCAAAAAAGCCTTGAACGTCTTGATCCAGTACCCGCAACACACAGTGGGCGCTGGATTTGTTTTCCCGGCGTAGTTGCCACAGGGTGGCGGGTGGGAATATAGCCGGGAATTACTTCTTTGCTGCGATAGCCCTCTTTGCTGCCTCGGCAAGATGTGCTGCATCCATACCGTAAGCCTTGAGGAGCTCTGCAGGAGTACCTGACTGACCGAAACGGTCACCTCCGTTGATGAACTCGATGTGTGTAGGGCACTTTGCTGCGAGCACGCCTGAAACAGCCTCACCGAGGCCGCCGGCCATATTGTGTTCCTCTGCGATAACCACTGCACCGGTCTTCTTGATGGAAGCAACAAGAGTCTCTTCGTCAAGAGGCTTGATGGTAGCCACGTTGAGAACCTCAGCGCTGATTCCTTCAGCCTCCAGAGCCTCCGCTGCCTGAAGAGCTTCCCATACGAGGTGTCCGCAAGCTACGATGGTAACGTCCTTTCCCTCATTGAGGTTGTAGATCTTGCCGATCTCGAAAGGCTCGTCAGCACCTGTGAAATTAGGTACGGAAGGGCGTCCGAAACGGAGATATACAGGTCCGAACATCTTTGCAGCCGCGATTGTGGCATTCTTTGTCTGGTTGTAGTCACAAGGAACGATGACCGTCATCCCCGGGAGGGCTCTCATAAGAGCGATGTCCTCCATGGTCTGGTGCGTTGCACCATCCTCTCCCAGTGTGATACCTGCATGTGAAGATGCAATCTTGACATTGGTATGGCTGTATGCCACCTCCTGACGGAGCTGGTCATATACCCTTCCTGTCACAAACTCTGCGAAAGAGCCGATGAACGGCACTTTGCCGGTGATGGCGAGTCCTGCAGCGACGCCTACCATATTGGCCTCGGCGATACCGCACTGGATGAATCTCTCAGGAAATTCCTTTGCGAAAGCTCCCATCTTGAGAGAGCCTTTAAGGTCGGCTGTAAGAGCCAAAACGTTCTTGTCCTCACGTCCTGCAAGGAGAAGACCTTCACCGAAACCGCTGCGGGTATCGACTTTTCCTGCGTCAATATATTTCTTCATACTAATAGTCTCCTAAAGTTTCGTCCAACTGATTGAGGGCGGCCTCGCACTGCTCTGCTGAAGGAGCCTTTCCGTGCCACTCGTGTGTTCCTGCCATGAAATCAACCCCGTGACCCATCTCCGTCTTGAAGAGAATCATCTTAGGCTTGCCGTTTTCTTTGCGCGCAAGCTTGAAGGCATCAAGGATTGAATCGTAATCGTGTCCGTCTGCGATGATGACATCCCATCCGAATGCACCCCATTTCTCATCGAGAGCTTCGATACCGGTGATCGTGTTTGTAGGGCCGTCAATCTGCTGGCCGTTCCAGTCCGTAAAGGCAACGAGATTGTCAACCTGATGATGCTGGGCCCACATTCCGGCTTCCCAGATCTGACCTTCCTCGCTCTCACCGTCCCCACAGAGGACGAATACGCGTGTCTTGTCTCCGGAGAGCTTCTTTCCGAGAGCCATTCCAGCCGCTACAGAGAGTCCCTGTCCGAGGGAACCTGAAGGCTTGAATACGCCCGGGAGCTTGTCAGTAACGCAAGGGTGTCCCTGAAGTTTTGATCCGAACTTGCGGAGAGTTCCGAGTTCGCTTACAGGGAAATAGCCGCTGCGTGCCAGCACTGCATAATATACAGGTGCAAGGTGGCCTGCGGAAAGGAAGAATGCATCCTGGCCCTTCGCTTCGCGTGTCCAGGTCTTCGGATCGTGATTCATCTCACTGAAGTACAGAGCTGTCATCACGTCGGTGATTCCGAGAGATCCGCCCGGATGCCCTGATTTGGCGGTCGTAACCATCCTTACGATGTCACGGCGCACCTGTGAGGAAATTTTCTTGAGTTCTTCTACTGTTGCCATATCGTATATATGTTATTATTGTCGCAAACACAAAGGTAACCAAAAATTGAGTCATATTTGCACGTTATGAATAATATTCGAAACTTCTGTATCATCGCGCATATCGACCATGGCAAGAGCACGTTGGCTGACCGCCTCCTGGAGCTCACCCAGACTCTTTCACAACGTGATATGGAAGCTCAGGTGCTGGATGACATGGATCTTGAACGCGAGAAGGGAATCACCATCAAGAGCCACGCCATACAGATGGTGCACAAGTACAAGGGAGAGGAATACAAACTCAACCTCATCGACACTCCGGGTCACGTGGACTTTTCATACGAAGTGTCAAGGTCCATAGCCTCCTGTGAGGGCGCCCTCCTGGTCGTAGACGCATCACAGGGTATCCAGGCGCAGACCATCTCCAATCTGTACATGGCCATAGACCACGGACTCGAGATTATTCCGGTGCTTAACAAGATCGATATGGAATCGGCGCAGGTCGAGGTGGTCACCGATGAGATCTGTGACCTGCTTGGCTGCGCTCCCGAGGACGTATTCAAGGTATCGGCACGCACGGGAGAAGGCGTAGCACCCATTCTGGATGCCATCGTAGAGAAGATACCTGCACCTCAGGGAGACCCGCAGGCCCCTCTGCAGGCGCTGATTTTCGACTCCGTGTTCAATTCCTTCAGAGGTGTCATCGCATATTTCAAGATCAAGAACGGCAGCATCCACAAGGGTGACAAGATCAGGTTCTTCGCTACCGGGATGGACTATGACGTCGAGGAAGTCGGAGTGCTGAAGATGAAGCTCATACCTACCCAGGGCATTGAATGCGGTGACGTCGGATATATCATAACGGGTATAAAGAACGCCTGTGAGGTAAAGGTCGGAGACACCATCACCCTGGCACAGGAATCCTGCGCCGAAGCCATTGCCGGATTTGAGGAGGTGAAGCCTATGGTGTTCGCAGGTATGTATCCCGTACAGGCGGACAAGTTTGAGGAGCTCCGCGCGGTACTGGAAAAGTTCCAGCTCAACGATGCATCCTTCGTCTATGAACCGGAATCATCCCTCGCGCTGGGATCGGGATTCCGCTGCGGATTCCTGGGACTGCTCCATCTTGAGATCGTTCAGGAAAGACTCTTCAGGGAATTCGATATGGACGTCATTACGACGGTGCCCAACGTATCCTACAAGGTATATACTACCCAAAACGAAGTACTTGACGTGCACAATCCTTCCGGACTCCCGGCACAGACTCTCATCGACCATATCGAGGAACCATTCATCAGGGCGCAGATAATTTCCAAGTCCGAATTCTTCGGAGCCATAATGAAACTTTGTCTGGAAAAGCGGGGAACTCTGGTGAGCCAGCATTACATAACCGCGGACAGGGTGGAATTGAATTATGACATGCCCCTGTCGGAAATCGTGTTCGACTTCTACGACAAGCTGAAATCCATTTCAAAGGGCTATGCATCCTTTGACTATCACCAGATCGGATACCGCCCTGCAAAGCTCGTCAAACTCGATATCCTGCTCAACGGAGAGCCGGCCGACGCCCTGTCGACTCTGATCCACGCGGACAACGCAGCCGATTTCGGCCGCAAGATGTGCGTGAAACTCAAGGATCTGATACCACGTCATCAGTTCGATATCCCGGTGCAGGCCGCAGTAGGAGCCAAGATCATAGCCAGGGAAACTGTCAAGCAGGTACGCAAGGATGTCACCGCGAAGTGCTACGGAGGTGACGTCACCAGGAAGCGCAAACTTCTGGAAAAGCAGAAGGAAGGGAAAAAGAGAATGCGCCAGATAGGCAAGGTACAGGTACCTCAGTCCGCTTTCATGGCCGTTCTCAAATTGGACTAGCAAATATTTGCAAAATAAAAATTAAGCAGTATATTTGCAGTCCCAAAACAATCGGGGTGTGGCGCAGTTGGCTAGCGCATCTGGTTTGGGACCAGAGGGTCCTGTGTTCGAGTCACAGTACCCCGACAAAAAAGCCGGCAGGATTTTTCCCGCCGGCTTTTATTGTAAATTCCCTTTACATAGGACTAATTGATATGGCAAGGCACACAAAGGAACTGATTCTCTGTGATATTTGCAAAATTACTTAGAACACCCACTTCGCGCCGAGGCAAGGACGGACTTTCCATCCGTGCACGCCTGCGAAGTTGCAGCTGATCTCCACCTCTCCGCCGAGATTGAGATTGTCGCAGCCGAAATGCTGACCCACGTTGTACCAGAGCTGAGGTTCTGAAAGGAACACAAACTTGTCACCTCTTGATCCGAGATATCCGTTCTCTCCCCATATATCAAAGAATCCGCAGAAGCGAAGACCCTTGATATCGAAAATATCCTGCATTCCCCACACTGCTGTAAACTGCATCGGAAGGTCGCTTGAAGATCCCTTGAAAGTCTTGAACATAAGCTCGAGGGTAAGGGTGTTGCTGTAATCCTCGTTGTGGAGCAGATAGTTTGCGCCGAACAGCCAGTTGATGTTTCCGAAGTTGACCCCGGCATTGAGTTCCACGTGCGCGCTGAGATCCTTGACTGCCGAATCCTTCCAGAAATTCAGACCCCTCGCAATCTCGAAATAGCTGCCATAGGAACCCGGGACACCGTTTTTCTTTGCATTGAAGTCATAGTCAATGAAAAAATATGTATCTCCCCAGTTGTCTCCGTAGTAACCTTCAAGCGTCGTAGTCACATTATTTCTGTCATCTCCGAAATCGTAGAACACCTGGAAATTGGTCTGAGCCTTGGCGGCGAAGCTGAATGCAAATACCATTGCAACAGCAGCAAAAAATGTTTTTTTCATAAGTCTATTCTTCCTTTTTAATTTTTACACCTTTGAGAGATGCAGCCTCTTCAGGGAACTCCTGCCGCCAGTTAGGGTTTCTGGTGGAACTGCTCAGGTTGATTGAAACGTCAGCACGCTTGCTCTCACCCCATTCATAGTCATTGCCAGGGAGCAGGGCATTCATAATGACACCCACGAGAGCGGCGATGGCAAGTCCTGAGAGTGAAACCTTCCCGATAACGATTGCACCCGGCCCGTAGTTGACTCCGATTGCCAGCACCATGATGAGGGCTGCAATGAGAAGGTTGCGGGGATATGTCATATCCACCTTGTTTTCAACGAGATTACGGATACCGACTGCGGAAATCATTCCGTAGAGGACAAGGCTCACGCCGCCGATGGTTGCAGCCGGCATAACAGCTACTACGGCAGCAAACTTAGGGCAGAACGAGAATATGATCGCCAGCACGGCCGCAATGCGGATCACGCGCGGATCAAAGACCTTGGTAAGGTTGAGCACGCCGGTGTTCTCTCCGTATGTCGTATTTGCCGGAGCTCCGAACAATGAAGCCAGGGCCGTCGCAAGTCCGTCACCCATAAGAGTGCGGTGCAGACCCGGATCCTCAAGATAATTGATGCCGGTTGTGGACACTATGGCGCACATATCGCCCACATGCTCCATCATCGTCGCCAGGGAAATAGGCACAATGGTTATCATCGCTGTCACGATAAGCCCCCAGTCAGGATTTGACAGGACAGAGAAAGCGGTGTTCTTCATCTGGAAAGGCATTCCTATCCAGGATGCTTCTTTCACAGGTGTGAAATCCACGGCTCCCAGGCAGACTGCCAGAAGATATGACCCGAACACACCCAGCAGAACCGGAATGATACGTATCATTCCCTTGCCCCAGAGGTTGCAAACGACTATTATCACTACAGCAATGAGGGCTATCCACCAGTTTGTCGCACAGTTTGTCAGAGCAGAGCCAGACAGGGTAAGGCCTATGGATATGATGATCGGTCCCGTGACAATCGGAGGGAAGAAACGCATCACCCTCTTGACTCCGAAAAGTTTGAACATCGCCGCAAGTACAAAATACAGAAGCCCTGCAAAGAAGACTCCGATACAGGCATAAGGCAATGAGGATGCAAGGTCGAGGCCACGTGCAGCCCCGATCTCCACAACGGCGGCATATCCACCTATGAACGCAAATGAAGATCCCAGGAATGCAGGCACCTTCATCTTTGTCAGGAAATGGAAGAGAAGCGTTCCCAATCCCGCAAACAGCAGTGTGGCGCTTACTGACAACCCTGTCAGGGCAGGCACAAGCACTGTCGCGCCGAACATTGCAAACATGTGCTGGAAACCCAGGACAAGCATTCTCGGACGTCCGAGAGTCCGCGCATCATAGATGCAATTTGGTTTTATGTTATCCATATTAAAAAAAGGCCGCTTCTTCAAGCGGCCCTAATTAGAAATTATTCCTCAACGATTTCAGCCTCAGGAGCATTCTTCATAACAGAAGCAATGCCCGCCTTCATCGTGGTCTCACTTGCATACATCTGGCTTGCACCTACAACCTGACCGTTGGTAGCCTTGAGGTTGAAGAAAGGCTTGCCGTTCTTCGCAACCTTGACTTCAAATTTGTCAGCCTTTGTGGCGTTCTTCTTTACGGATTCGATACCGTTAAGGCACGCCGTCTTGGTTGTGTAACCTTCACTTGTCAAAATGACCTGGCCGTTGGAAGCCTTAAGATTGAACTGGAACTCTCCGTTCTTTCTTGTTGTAACAACAAATTTTCCCATAATTATTGATTTTAGTTTATTAATTGATTACCAATCCGTCCTGCTGCAATAGTCAAAAGCGACAGTCTCCCACTTACCTGTAGTCATGCTATGCCATCTAAGCTTGAGGGCCACGGTCTCTCCCTTTGTGTCCGGAAGGCACTCGAGAGGAAAATTGATTATGAAAGACTGACTGTGTGTAGAGATATCACCCTTAGGGTTGTGCCTCAACTCAACCACATAAGGATCTTTCGGATCCACTCCGGTGAGAAGATTGATTTCATGTGTTATTCCGAAATCTGACATCGGCATTTCGAAGCAGACGTTGAGATATCCGTCCTCTATCAATGTCCTCGGGAATGTATTTGGTCCCAGATAAAGGCCCAGGAGACCGTCTCCATAGATTTCAGGATTGAGTTTCTTCAAAACCACAGGTGCCTTGGTGTACAGCGCGTCCATGTCGTGAAGGACAACCGTCTTCGTGCTGGCGAATCCCGGAATAGTCATCTGGCTTGATACGTTATCAAGCGTATACCTGACAATGGCACGATGCTCCTTGCCGTCAGCAAACGGATACTTCTGCATATCTTTATTGGTCACTATCAGCGCGGTGCTGTCATCCTGCTTCAAATAATAGAAACCGCCTTCAAGCGGCTTGAATGTAACCGTAGCATCATAAATCACTACAGGAGCTTCATCTTTGGAACATGAAGCTGACATAATAATCGACAATACTACAATAACCGCAAAACTGAACTTCTTCACTTTTTTACTCCAACAATAAATTTCGTAAATGTATAAAAATTATTTGATAGTTGTTCCGTTAGGAAATAAGAGAATAATAACTATATTTGCAGTCCATTCTTCGGAATGGTGCGTAATGGCGGGGTAGCTCAGCTGGCTAGAGCGTCGGATTCATAATCCGGAGGTCGTGGGATCATGCCCCACTCCCGCTACGACAGAAAAATTTTCAAGGCAGTGACCGGAAGGTTGCTGCTTTTTTATGTGAGCGCCAATTTCAGGCCCACTGCTTCTGATATCAGGATGAATGTCGATAATTGCATATCAGTCTCACCTTTTTCAAGAGAAGCGATATACTCACGCTTCTTACCGATCTTATCGGCAAGTTCTTGCTGAGTGAGCCCGGCAGATTTCCTGGCATCCTTGAGAACTTCAGCATAATACCAGGCCTTTGCCTTTGCTTCAAAGGCGTCTCTGGTAGCAGACCCAAGTTTCCCGTACTTCTCATCCAGCATCTCATTTGCTGTAGGAAGATTCTTCAGTTTGTTAAAATCGATATCTTTTCTCATTCTGCAAGCTCTTTAATTATTTTTTCGGCAAACCGTATCTGTGCTTTATAATCTTTGGTTGATTTCTTCATAAAGCCGTTCAGGAGAAGGACCTCATTGGATTCAATAAAACTATCGCAGTCTATTGTGAAAATGATTACTCTGTATTCATTGCCAATAGAGACCCTCATTTCATAAAAATCTGTACCTTCAAGCTTCTTGACGAACTTTGTACTTACAACCTTGATTTGTGCTATCAAGCTTAGCGCATAATCTATCTTCTCTTGGACTTTGGGCTCTACAGAGCCATAAAATTCATCAAATTCATTTGTCCTCCTCAACATCCTCATACCGCAAATGTAAGAAATATATTAC
>JAGHSK010000037.1 GCA_018065895.1 Candidatus Cacconaster equi | reverse complement strand
GGAAAGACTGCTGCCGATGAAGACCGCAAGGGATGCTTCTTCTCAGAAAAGGCCGTTATCGTGAGCGGAAAAGGTAAACTTACCGTGAAAGGCAACTACAAGCACGGCATCAGTGTGGACAACGACTTCTATATGCGCCCGGGGCCTACTGTAGTAGTGACCTCAGCTGCAAAGAATTGCCTGCATTGCAACGATGAGATTCATTTCACCGGAGGATATTTCTATGCAAACAACAGCACCGCAGGGGGCAAGGGAGTGAAGACCGACAGCACGCTTGTCGTTGACGGAGGGCGTCTGGTAATCAACACCAGCGGCACTTACGGCAAGGATGACAACGGAGAGCAGGAGTCCCCGAAAGGTATGAAGATTGACGGAGACGTCACAATCAACGGAGGAGACATAACTGTGCGCTGCATCGGCAAATGCGATGGTTCTGAAGGTATTGAGAGCAAGAAATCCCTTACTGTAAATGGCGGAAAGATCGATGTTATGGCCTACGACGACGCGATGAATGCTGCCACTCTGGTAAAGATTACGGGAGGAGAAACTTTCTGCCTTTCAACCCATAACGACGGAATAGACTCCAACGGCGATATCAAGATTACCGGAGGGAATGTCACTTCCATAGCCGCCAATATGGAAGCGGCTCTGGACAACGACAATCCAGGAACAAACAGTACTTTAATAATCGACGGAGGAGAAATCATCGGCATAGGTGGAGCAGTGTATGCACCGACTTCAACAAGCGGGCAGTACTGCATAGTGTATAACGGATGTCCGATGTCGACAACTCAGGAATTTGCCGTGAAGGATGAAAGCGGCACAAAGATTCTTGCCGTAACTTCTCCGCAAGGGTCACAAAGTGCTGGTGTAATCCTCAGTAGTTCCAAATTTGTCAAGGGAGGGAAATATACTATCTCAATCGGTGACACCGTATACCAGACGGTAACGCTTTCCAATAAGATAACCACAATCGGTTCTCAGTCCGGTCCCGGCGGTGGCGGTGGAGGATTCGGCCCTGGTGGCCCAGGAGGACGTTGGTAAATAAATCATTCAGTTACAAACATATGGTAAAAACAATTTGTAAAGTAACCATTGCGATGGTGATTGCGGTTTTTCCCGCTTTATCTCTCAATGCTCAGCCACAAGGTGAGGGCAAACCGGAATTCAAAGGCAAGCACAGGCCCATGCCAACTGTTGACGAAATTGCACAACAGAGAGCCGATGTTATGAATCAAGAGTTGACTCTTTCGGAGAAACAGTATAAGAAGATATTGAAATACTTTAAGGCCCAGGTTGAGAAAGAGCGCGAGATTATGCAGGCAGGCAGGCCCGATGGCGTGCCGAAAGGATTCCCTGGTGGAAAAAGGCCTGATTTCGGTGGAGGCAGACCTCCGATGGGAGGTCCCGGCCATCAGAGTGGCGGGTTCGGAGGTCCACAGGGAGGATTTCCAGGTGGAGACCCCAGGGTGGAAAGTGGCCGCCCACCGATGCGAAACCCAGAAATGGGCATATCGGATGAAGAGATGGAAAAGTATTACGAACAGCAAGACAAGAAGCTCAAAAAGATTCTCACTGCAGAACAATATGAAAAATGGCGGGTAAAGCATCCTGCTCAACAGTTGCCTATGCCTGAACCAGAATTTAAATAATGCAGAGGGCCTTCATTCATGAAGGCCACTGCTTGCTTATTGTCTCATCCGGCCAGACGGATATCAAAAAGTTCTTATTGGACATTTTTAGGGGGCAATTCCTAATTTTCAGTGCTTATTGGAATACTTTTGTACAAAATGGCAGCGCTACCCCACTATAGTACCATCAGCAGAGTGCCGGCGGCTATCAGAAGACACCCTATCGCGCTCTTTACGGTGATGGTCTCATGAAGGAAGATCACGGCAAGGATTATGGTTATTACGATACTCATCTTGTCGACCGGAACGACCTTCGAAGCGTCCCCTATCTGAAGTGCCTTGAAATAGCAGAGCCATGAGGCGCCGGTAGCGAGTCCGGACAGGATCAGGAACACCCAGCTCTTGGTGCTGATGGCATC
>JAGHSK010000012.1 GCA_018065895.1 Candidatus Cacconaster equi | reverse complement strand
CAGCCAGCCGGTTCCCTTGCAGATGTTGCATCCCTTGCCGTGACAGATATTGCAGCTTACGTCAACTTCAGCGGAAGGCTCTGTGAACGGGAAGTAGGACGGACGCATACGTATTTCAGTCTCCGGCCCGAACATTTCACGGGCAAACAGAAGAATGGCCTGCTTGAGGTCGGCGAAGGTTACGTTCTCGTCGATATAGAGGCCTTCTACCTGATGGAATATGCAGTGTGCGCGGGCGCTGATGGCTTCATTTCATAACACTCGTCCCGGGCAGATGACTCTGATAGGGACTTTCATGTTTTCCATGGTACGGACCTGAACGCTTGAAGTGTGCGTACGCAGAAGCAGCGGATTGGGATGTCCGGTGGATACGAAGAATGTGTCCTGCATATCTCTTGCCGGATGATTCGGAGGGAAGTTGAGGGCTTCGAAAACGTGATAGTCATCCTCTACTTCAGGCCCTTCCGCAACGTCATATCCGAATTTGCGGAAGATATCCACGATTTCCTGTCTTACAATACTAACAGGATGGCGTGACCCGAGTTCCAGGGGGTCGCCTGGCATTGAAAGGTCGTGCTTTGGACCGTCAGAAGAATCTCCGTCACCGACCGTGGCTTTCAATTCCTCAATTCTGGCCTGTGCCTTCTGCTTCAACTCGTTGAGTGTGCGGCCGAATTCAGCCTTCATATCCTTGTCGAAAGTGCGGAATTCGTCGAAGAGTGCCGTGACCTCGCCCTTTTTGCCGAGGAACCTGACTCTTGCATCTTCCACTTCCTTCTGTGTCTTACATTTGAGCTCACCCAGTTCGGCAAGAACTCTTTCGATATCTTCTTTTTTCATAATCGGCTTATTTCTTTTTGGCGGCACGCTTGTCGCGGGCTTTCTTTTCACGGGCAGCGCCCATCTTCAGGTATTTTGTCCATTGCTCGTCATTGAGCACTCTTTGCATGGCCTGATACATATTCTCGTTCCACTCGTCCTGAACGGTGGCATAGAGATCGATGTTGGAGACCCTTGCCTTCTTCATCTTGTTGAATTCCTCCTGTATGGCGGTATAGTCGTGAGTGAATATGGAATCCACGTAGAAAATCTGCCAATCTTCGAGATCGAGGCTGTTTGCATACTTGTCCACCTGCTCCTGGATTGCCTCGTAAAGCTTCTTGGCCTCCTCCTCAGGATCCTGCTGCTGGGCAAAGACTCCTGTAGAGATAAGAAGCGTTAGCAATACAGAATAAAATTTCATAGATTTGTGCATCATAACCCACAAAGTTAATAAAAAATGAGAAAGTTAGCATACGCTCTTGTTGCTCTGCTTGTGTTGTCACATTTGGAAGCAGAGGCCTGTACAAACATCATAATAACCAAAGGAGCCAGCGCCGACGGGTCCTGCATGATATCCTATGCGGCGGATTCGCACTGGCTTTACGGTGAACTTTATTTCCACCCTGCGGCCGACTGGAAGGCCGGAGCAAAACTCCACGTCATAGAGTGGGATACATACAAGCCGCTGGGCTACATTGATCAGGTGTCCCACACGTACCAGACCGTGGGAAACATGAACGAACATCAGCTCATCATAGGTGAGACCACCTGGGGAGGAAGAGAGGAGCAGGTTGACCCTGCGGGCATAATGGACTACGGCAACCTCATTTATATCACGTTGCAGAGGGCAAAGACGGCGAGGGAGGCGATACAGACCATAGTGGACCTTGCAAACACATACGGCTATCCTTCCGAGGGAGAGACTTTCTCCATTGCAGACAAGGACGAAGCGTGGGTGATGGACCTTGTGGGAAAGGGACCGGACAACAAGGGAATAGTATGGGTTGCAAGGAGGATACCCGACGGTTATATCTGCGCTCACGCCAATCAGGCCCGCATAACCAAGTTCCCTCTTGACGATCCTGAGACTCTTTATGCGCCCGACGTCATCAGTTTCGCACGCGAGAAAGGATGGTTTGACGGGAAGGACGAAGATTTCAGTTTCAGGGAGGCCTACTGTCCTTTGGATTTCGGCACTGTCAGAGGCTGTGACGCCCGTGCCTGGTCGGCTTTCAACATACTTTGTGACGGACAGTTCACATACGAGGAAAACGGGGTAGAACTGACAGAATCCTCACAGAAATGGCTGGATTATGCGATGGGTTATGACCTTCAGGGGGAGATGCCTCTTTGGGTCAAGCCTTCAAGGAAGATTACCGTGAAAGACGTGGCTGATGTCATGAGAGACCATTTCGAGGGCACGCCTATGGATATGCGTACCGACATAGGAGCAGGCGGAAATGCCTGTCCGTACCGCTGGCGTCCTATGGAATTCAGGTATGAAGGCAAGACCTATGTCAACGAGAGGGCGATAGCGACCCAGCAGACCGGATTCTGGTTTGTGGCTCAGTCCCGTGGGTGGCTGCCCGATGAGATCGGTGCTCTTCAGTGGTTCGGCTGTGACGATGCTGCGACATCATATCTGACACCTATCTATACAAACACGAAGAAAGTGCCTGAGTGCCTCCGCGTAGGCAACGGCAACCTGCTCCAATACAGTCCTACGTCGCAGTTCTGGATCTGCAACCGCGTCACGAATGCCTGCTACAGGATGTACGACCAGATGGAGCCTGTAGTAAGGAAAGAAATTGACGCTTTCGAGAACGACCAGATGTTCAGCAGGATACCTCAGATAGACGAACTTCTGCTCAAGGTTTACAACGGTCGTTCGGGCAGGCATCCGGGACGTCGCGGGGCGGTCAGGAGAGTGCTCAGGGGATTGACGAACTATACTGTCCAGACGGCTTCCGACCAGTTCGCCGCATGGGTCAAGCTTGAGGAGACTCTGCTAGTCAAGTTCATCGACGGCAACGTCAAGGCACAGAACGGGGACGGATCATTCAAACATTCGGAATACAATGAAGGGACACCTGACGGACTTACTCAGCCGGGATACACCGACAAGTGGAAAGAGGCTGTCGTCAAGGATCACGGTGAAGTATTGGAAATAAGATAATTTGTTGTATCTTTGCCATCCCATTTGGTACACCGAATGAGTGAGATTGGAAGGGTGGGTGAGTGGCTGAAACCACCGGTTTGCTAAACCGACGTACGGGTCATACTGTACCACGAGTTCGAATCTCGTCCCTTCCGCTGATAAACGATAGCTTTAAGGTTCCGCCTTGAAGCTATTTTTTTTGTAGTCGCATATTGTGCTTACTATAAAAAGTTGTACTTTTGTTAAGATTTACAGCACAGTAGATCAATAGACATATATTAACCAGCGTTTGCTGTTGTTCGGGTGCCCCAGAAACCTAGGAAATTTCTTAATTGCACACCACCGGACAAGTTCAGTAAACGCCTGCGCTTTGGCGCGGGCGGGACTTGTATCGGTGTGCGAGGCTTCCTAGGGCCGCGGGGCACGGATGAGTTTCATCCGCGCCTTTTTTGTGCCCTAGGGCTTCGTACCGATGACGGTTCAACGCACAAGCCAAATGCGCAATGGGCGGATTGTCCTCTGGCGGAGCTGTGCCCCGTCAGATCAAATCAAAAGAGCGCGTCGCGGCCCACGGGGAGGTTTTCACCAATGAACGTGAGGTCAATGCGATGCTGGATCTTGTCAAACAGGAAACGGAGCGTCTTGACTCGCGTTTTCTGGAACCGGCCTGCGGAGACGGGAATTTCCTGATAGAGATATTGCGTCGCAAACTCGCGATATGTGAGGCTCGGGCCAGGGCGAAGCAGTACACGCAGCTTCAGTATGAGCAGAATGCCGTACTTTCTGTGAGCAGCATCTACGGCATAGAACTGCTTCAGGACAATGCCGAAGCCTGTCGCGAAAGGCTGCTCAATTATTTTATACAGCAATATCAGGCTCTTTTCAAGAGCAAGTGCAAGGACGACTGCATCGAGAGCGTCCGCTACATCCTCAGCAAAAACATAATAGTCGGGGATGCGCTCACTTACAAGCGCGTGGATGCTCCGGACGAGTGGATACGCATAACAGAATGGAGTTTCATCGGTGAGGGAAAGGTGAACAGGAGGGATTACGAGTTTTCATATCTCGTGGGGGAAGATGCGGGAGATGACCTTTTTTCAGACCTCCCTGCAGAAACGTTCAAGCCAGTTCATTTCCTTAAAATAAACAGTGAGACTTATGGTGAATAACTACAATCCGGATGTTCTCAACTGCATTGCCAACCTGAGCAATGACGAGGTATTCACTCCTCCTGTACTTGCGAATCGGGTGTTGGATATGCTTCCGCAGGAACTGTTCAAGAGTCCGGACACTACTTTTCTGGATCCGTTCACAAAAAGTGGAGTCTTCCTTCGTGAAATCGTCAAGCGCCTCGACCGGGGACTTGAATCACAGATTCCGGACAGGCAGGAACGCATTGACCACATTATGCACAAGCAGGTGTTCGGTATCGCCTGCACGGAATTGACGGCACATCTTTCCAAAAGGTCGCTTTACTGCACTAAGCATCCGGACGGCAAGTATAGCGTGAGCTGCTTTGACAATCCCGAAGGTAATATACAGTACAAGGCCCTCAAACACACTTGGGAGGGAGGAAAGTGCAAGTTCTGCGGAGCCTCAAAGGGTGTTTATGACCGAGGTGATGCCGCTGAGCAATATGCCTATCAGTTCATTCACACAGAAAATCCGGAAAGTATATTCAATATGAAATTCGATGTAATAATAGGAAATCCACCGTATCAGCTAAGTGATGGAGGAAGTGGGATGGGAACAAGTGCTCTCCCTCTTTATCATAAATTTGTTTTTCAAGCAGAAAAATTATCACCAAGATATTTATGTATGATTATCCCGTCAAGATGGTTTGCAGGAGGTCGAGGGTTAGACGAATTCAGAGAAATAATGCTGACAGACAATAGAATAAAGACACTTGTAGATTATCCAAAGAGTAGAGATTGTTTCCCGGGTGTTGATATCGCCGGTGGAATTTGTTATTTCTTGTGGGATAGAGAATATTGTGGGCCTACCTCTTTTTTCTCAAACAATGGCGATAAAACCAGTCAGTCAGTTAGATATTTAAATGAATTTCCAGTCTTTATTCGCGATAATATAGGGGTTAATATTGTTAGGAAGGTTAAAATCACTTCGACACGTTTTTTTGACGAAGTCGTTTATTCAAGTGCTCCATTCGGATTAAGGTCGTTCGCTAGAGGGGAAACAACTGAATTTGAAAATGCGGTTATCCTTCATAGCAGTGAAGGTATTAGTTATATCAAAATGGAAGACATAACTAGAAATGCAGATTTACTGGGCAGATACAAAGTGTATATAGGGAAAATTAATCCAGACAGAGGAGGGGTAAATAATGCTGCTGATGGGAAAATGAACGTCACTACCAAAATAAACATCATTGGGCCAAACGAAATTATCACAGAAACTTACTTGCTATTGGGGGCGTTTAGTGAAATAGAAGAGGCAGAAAATTGCCGTACTTATTTTAAGACAAAATTTATCAGATACCTATTATCTGCGTCATTGTCATCAATGAATATTTCAAAAGATACTTTTCGGTTTATCCCAGTATTAGATTTTTCAAGGGGGTGGACCGACGAGATGCTTTATAGGAAATACGGACTGACAGAAGAAGAAATTGACTTTATTGAATCTATGATTCGTCCGATGTAACAAATAAAATAACAGACGCGTGATTTGAAACGGAATTATTAACTAATGGGATTATTGCTTTTCTGAAGTATATTTTGCTACCTTTGTCAAGAACGTAAAAGAATTTGTGATATGTCAATGAATGATTGGGTACTGGTTTCTCCGGCAGTGACGAATGCCGAGGACTGGATTAAGGGAAGGATAATAGACATTGAAAACAATCCTTTCAACGGAGTGGTCATAACGGTTCAGACTGCAGACGGTTTGATTCTTTGGGAGAGGGCAAAATATTTCAAACCAATTTCTTAGATACAGGCCAATGTTCGCGATCAGTTTTGATTTGGTGGTGTCGGATTTGAGGAGGTGCTGTGGCGAATCTTACAATTCGGCTTATTTCAAAATTAAAAGAAGCCTGAATGATGACGGCTTCTGGTGGATCCAGGGAAGCACATATGTGACTCTTAGTGACGACATGCTGAATTTGTTCAAAGCGATACAGCATTTGAACGATTTTGACTGGTTTAGAGAGTCAGTAAGGGATATCCGGGGTTTCAGAATGGAGAACGCATCGGATTTCACCCCATACTTCAAGGAATAGCTTCGCTTCTAAGTTGCGCGCCATAATTTATGATTTATGGCAGCGAAAAATTTCTTACGGCACAGGGTTGAACAGGAGCCGACTATTTACGCCTATGAGCTGGTGGGCGTGCCTGACCATGAGGGTCTCATCAAAGTGGGATTCACCGTCAGAGATGTTGAAGAACGTATCAAAGAGCAGCTGGGGACATCCGGTGTAAAGCATAAAACATTGCTGGTGCGAGAAGCGATGCGCCCTGACGGCAGCGTATTCGACGATCATGCGGTACACAGAGTACTGCGCGCTGATCACGTGCCCAATCCTGAGGGCGAATGGTTCCGTTGCAGCGAGAAGACAGTCGAGCGAGCAGTTGAGAGCGTTCGGGAGGGGCGCACCACAATGACTCAGCGCACACAGTCTTTCAAGATGCGTCCTGAGCAGAGACTCGCCGTCGAGAAGACTGCAGCATATTTTACGTCCTTTATCAATGATCCCGATAACAGAGGCCTTACGCCTCATTTCCTATGGAATGCCAAGATGCGCTTCGGCAAGACATTCACAACATATCAGTTGGCAAAAAAGATGGGGTGGACCAAACTTCTTGTCCTTACTTTCAAACCGGCGGTGAAGACGGCATGGGAAGAAGACATCAACAGCCACAAGGATTTCGATGGATGGCAATTCTGCCAGAAGCAGGATGACCGTGAATTCAATTATGTCAACGAGCGCAAACCTTTTGTGTGCTTCGCCTCGTTTCAGGATGTGCTGGGGACCAATTCAATAGGAGGCATCAAGGCCACCAACGAGTGGATTCAAACAATAGAGTGGGATTGTATAGTTCTTGATGAATATCACTATGGTGCGTGGGGCAAAAACGCAAAGAATTACTATGACAAGAAGGACCCCGCGATGCTGAAAGCGCAGGAGGCCGGTGACATTCTTGCAGAAGACTCCGACAACACCAGAGAGTTCGAGGCTCGTGAGATGTATGACGAAGGACTGATGCCTCTCCGTACGAAAGCCTATCTTTATCTCTCGGGGACTCCTTTTCGGGCTATAAGCTCGGGGGAGTTTATAGAGGAGCAGATTTACAACTGGACATACAGTGACGAGCAGGCTGCAAAGGAGGCATTCGAGGGAGGGTACAATCCCTATGCGGCACTTCCGAAGATGGTGATGCTCACTTATAAGCTACCGGATCAGATAAGAGAAATCGCCGAGCAGGGAGAGTATGACGAATTCGACCTCAACGAATTCTTCCGTGCGGACGAGACGGGATTCCTCCACGAGGAATATGTGCAGAAATGGATAGATCTCATTCGCGGCGCGTATATTGAGAATATCGTTACGGATCTGAAATTAGGCACAGAGAAACCGCCTATGCCGTTTTCCGATGCCCGTCTGCTCAGTTATCTGCAGCATACCTATTGGTTTATGCCTAGCGTAGCATCCTGTCAGGCAATGGGGAGGTTGCTCCGTAAGAGACAGAACCGTTTCTTTGACGAATATGAAATAATAGTTGCTGCCGGTAATGAGGCTGGAATGGGGGCAAAAGCCGTGGATCCGGTTTACAATGCAATGGGTGATCCCCAGAAAACGAAGACCATTACATTATCTTGCGGAAAACTATCTACGGGAGTAACAGTCAAGCCATGGACTGGAATATTGATGCTTCGAAATTCGACAAGCCCTGAAACATATTTTCAAGCTGCGTTCCGCGTGCAGTCACCTTGGACAATGAAGGATGAGAACGGGGAAGAAATAATACTGAAGCCGCTTTGCTATGTTTTCGATTTTGCTCCGAACAGGGCGCTGAAGTTGGTTGATGAATACAGTTGTCAGCTTAATGTCAGGGAGTCCAATCCGGAGAAGAAAGTTGAGGAATTCATAAAGTTTCTCCCTATCCTTGCGTTCGACGGCACATCAATGAAGGAAATCAGTGCTGCTGAGGTCCTTGATATGGCAATGCAGGGCACTACAGCAACACTTCTGGCCCGTCGATGGGAGAGTGCGCTACTTGTGAACGTGGACAATGCCACGCTCAAACGTCTGATGAACAATCCGGAGGCTATGCAGGCTCTGATGAATATCGAGGGATTCCGGAGCCTGAATAGTGACATAGAGACCATAATCAATAAGTCCGAGCATGTCAAAAATGTCAAGAAGAATAAGAATCCTGAAGATATGACTCCGAAAGAGAAGAAGGAGTTGACGCAAGAGGAGAAAGAGTTCAAGAGCAAGAGAAAGGAAATTCAGGAGAAACTTATAAAATTTGCGACCAGAATACCTGTATTTATGTACCTCACGGATTATCGGGAGTATTGTCTGAAGGATGTCATAACTCAGTTGGAGCCGGACCTTTTTCGTAAAGTGACAGGCCTGTCCTTGAATGACTTCAGCCTGCTGGTTAGTCTGAATGTGTTCAACAGCGAACTCATGAACGATGCAGTTTACAAGTTCAAACGTTATGAAGATGCATCTCTGGAGTATACAGGAATCAACACTCATACCAACACAAAAGTCGGTGGCTGGGATACAGTGATCGACACTTCTCCGGAAGAAGAAATAAAGAAAACTCCGGCCGGGGAAATCCATGAGCCGGAGATTGAAGTCAAGCCTTGGGAGCGATTACAGGCAGAAGATGAGGTGTTTCATAAGAGCCTTGGCAAGGGAACAGTCAAGGCAATTGATGAAAAATATATCATTGTCAATTTCGGTCGAGAGGAAAAGAAATTTCTTTTCCCGGGCATTTTCGAGAAGGAATATATGTTTGTCATGAGCACTGCCGAATAACCCTAGCCTCTGTTGCTGAGCTTGACGGAGGTGCCGTCAGGGCAGTCGACAGTGATGCCGGAATCCTTGCGTATCTTCCCTTCCAGAATCTCTCTGGCCAGAAGGTTGACCAATTCTCTCTGTATGAGCCTCTTGACAGGACGGGCTCCGAAATCCGGATCGTAGCCGTTCTCTACAATATAGTCTTCGAACGCACGGGTGTACTCGAGACTGACGTTGTCGTCGGCCAGTTTCTTCTGAAGAGCAGTCATCTGGATACGCATTATCTCGCGTATGTCATCCTTTGTCAGGGTCTCGAAATTGATGATTTCGTCTATCCTGTTGAGGAACTCGGGACGCATCCTGAGCCGCAGTTCCTCCTCCTTCAGGTTGGAAGTCATGATAAGGATGGTGTTCTTGAAGTCCACGGTCCTGCCCTTGTTGTCCGTCAGGCGTCCGTCATCAAGTACCTGGAGAAGGATATTGAACACATCCGTATGGGCCTTTTCTATTTCGTCAAGAAGCACGACAGAATAAGGTTTGCGCCTTACGGCTTCGGTAAGCTGGCCTCCCTCATCATAGCCGACGTATCCCGGAGGCGCTCCTATGAGGCGGCTGACCGTATGGCTTTCCTGATATTCGCTCATATCGATGCGGGTCATCATCGCCTCATCGTTGAAAAGGAATTCGGCCAGAGCCTTGGCAAGCTCCGTCTTTCCTACACCCGTAGTGCCAAGAAAGAGGAAAGAACCTATCGGGCGATGCTCGTTGCTCAGTCCGGCGCGGGAACGTCTGACAGCATTGGATACGGCCTGGATGGCCTTTTCCTGCCCTACCACTCTGTTGTGCAGGGATTCTTCCATCTTCAGGAGCTTTTCCTTTTCGCTTTCAAGCATCCTGTTCACAGGAATGCCTGTCCACCTCGCCACGACTTCGGCGATATCTTCCGGAGTCACGGATTCGGTTATAATAGGATCCTTGATTGCCGCCTGTTTTGCCGTGAGTTCTTCAATGCGTGCCTGTGCCGAAGCCATCCGTCCGTATCTGAGTTCGGCCACCTTGCCGTAGTCTCCGGACCTTTCGGCTATTGCCGCTTCCCTCTTGATGTCCTCTATTTCCTGTCTGCGGTTGTTCAGCTCGGTGACGATACCCTTCTCCTCATTCCACTTTTTCTCCAATGCGTCTTTCTCCGCTTTCGCCTCGGAAAGTTCCTTGTCGAGTTTTTCGCTCTTCAGGCAAGTGCCCTCCCTCTTGATGGCCTCCTTCTCTATTTCCAACTGACGGATCTTTGAATTGAGTACGTCGATTGGCTCCGGGACGGAGTTCATCTCAAGACGCAGTTTGGATGCGGCCTCATCCACCAGGTCGATGGCTTTGTCCGGGAGGAAACGGTTGTTTATGTACCTGTGACTCAGGCTTACTGCCGCGATCAGGGCATCGTCCTCGATGCTGACGCGGTGGTGATTCTCATATTTTTCCTTGAGGCCTCTGAGGATTGCGATTGATTCAGCGGGTGAAGGCTCGTCCACCATCACTTTCTGAAAACGGCGCTCGAGGGCCTTGTCCTGCTCGAAATACTTCTGGTATTCATCCAAGGTGGTGGAACCGATGGTCCTCAACTCTCCGCGTGCGAGGGCCGGTTTGAGAATATTTGATGCATCCATCGCTCCGTTGCTGCGTCCTGCACCTACAAGAGTATGGATCTCGTCTATGAACAGAATGATCTCGCCGTCGGAATCTATGACTTCCTTGACCACGCCCTTCAGCCTCTCTTCAAATTCCCCCTGATATTTCGCTCCTGCGATCAGCGCTCCCATATCGAGAGAGAATACCTTGCGGCTCTTAAGGTTTTCGGGGACCTGACCGTTGACTATCTTGGTAGCGATACCTTCGGATATCGCAGTCTTGCCCACACCCGGTTCTCCTACCAGAATAGGGTTGTTCTTTGTCCTGCGGCTGAGAATCTGCAGGACCCTGCGTATTTCTTCGTCCCTTCCTATGACGGGATCAAGTTTCCCCTTTGCTGCAAGGTCGTTGAGGTCAACGGCATACTTGCTCAGAAATTCGTACTTGTTTTCCATAATCAGTTTGATTTGCTTCAAGTACGTGCAAGGAATATTCCACTGACAAATTGTCAGCAAAGGTCGATGACCATTATATAGTCATTCATATAGAAGCCGTTTCCTATCGGGAAATCTCCCTGCCGGTCCTTGTGCATCCCGATATGCTCGTAGAATGATACGGCGGGATTGAAACGGTTGACGTTGAGTTCTATTCTGGAATGACCCTTGGACACTTTGCGTATTTCCTCCACCACTGTGTCGAAAAGACGCCTGCCAAGGCCGGTCTTCTGTTCGGAAGGCATCACGTAGAGCTTTTCCAGGTGAAAAAGTTCGTGCCCGTCATCATCCCTGCCGCAATATCTGTACGAAGCATAGCCCTTGTCTCCACCGGCCAGGAAGAAGGTGACTCCGGAATCCATCTGGTCCTTGAGGCTTCTTTCGGAGTACATCATATCCATCATGTATTCAATTTGCTCCGGGGAGAGGATTTCCGCATAAGTCTGTCGGAAAACCGTTTCCGCCATGGAACGGATGGCGGGGATATCGTCTGTTGTAGCTCTGTGAATCATAAATAACTGGATATTATTCCACTCCTTTCCAAAAATGAAGCAAAAATTTTGGAGAAATGATTTTTCTCTCTATATTTGCAGTCCCATTGCGGAAATAGCTCAGTTGGTAGAGCGCAACCTTGCCAAGGTTGAGGTCGCGGGTCCGAGCCCCGTTTTCCGCTCCACAGAGGCTGACCAAAAAGGCACTTTTTGGCCAGCCTCCGGCTTTTTACCCCCGCTGCTTCGCAGCTGCCCCGGCGGGGCTATGCCACTTCCACTACGTTCCAGCGGGCATCTTCGCTATTCGACTTTCTTTGAAAGTCTCATTGCCGCTCCGATGCGGCACCTGACGGTGCCTTTTTAGTCGGCGACTTTTTTGTTTGTCATCATCCGCGGGAAACCCTCTTCTGATTGACAAAGATACAAAAAGAGGTGCGGAATCTCCGCACCTCTTCACTGTATTTCCGACTATGCCCGGTTCCGCTGATTACTCGGCAGGAACTTCCGTTGCAGGTACCTCTGTTGAAGGAGTCTCCTGCTGGATAGGAGCGGTAGGGAAAGCAGGCTGCTCTGTTGCAGCTGCGTTTTCAATCTTGTTTGTCACATCGATGCCAGTACCGTTGGTCCCGGTAGTGAAGGACGCGACGATGGATACTACGAGGATGAAGGCTACAAGGCCCCAGGTAATCTTCTCGAGGATATCAGCTGTCTGGCGTACGCCGAAAGTCTGGTTTCCTGCAACGAAATTGCTGGCCATACCTTCTCCCTTGCCATTCTGAAGCAGCACAACGATCACGAGAAGGATGGCTGCGATAATGACGAGAACGGTCAAAATGGTAAATACTGCGTTCATATTCTGCTATTTATTATTATCCAATTTTTCTATAAGGGCTGCAAAGTAAACACCTTCTTCCGGATATCGCAAACTTAGTTTCGAATAAATCTCCTTAGCCTTGTCATAATATTCCTGCTCGACATATATCTGGG
Source organism: Candidatus Cacconaster equi (assembly GCA_018065895.1). Taxonomy (GTDB): domain Bacteria; phylum Bacteroidota; class Bacteroidia; order Bacteroidales; family UBA932; genus Cacconaster; species Cacconaster equi. The sequence goes on along the minus strand of JAGHSK010000012.1, from coordinate 4,177 downwards.
CCAGAGTTTCAGTGTAGAAATCACCGAGGTCGCCCTCTTCCAGTTCTATCGTTCCCAAATCTGCATCCGCTTCCCTGGATGCGAAACTTGAGAATATGCCGTCGTCGGATTTTCTGACTTCGTTGTATTGAGTCTGCGAGAAATAGTCTCCTCCGATGACAACAATCTTCTTTTCAGAGGACTCTCTGACCATATCGCCCATGGTATTGTCGGAATAATCGTTTACGACTCCTTTGCGCGCAATATCCGACAGTATCTTGCGCGACCCGATGTACAAGGCCGCGTCGGCATATTGGGTCTCGCTGCAGGCTCCCCTGGCTGCCATCCTGATGCAGAGTTCCTTTCTGGCTGCACCGTACCAGGGATAAGTGTTGATGACACCCATCAACTCTTCAAGATTGAGTCTGTTTATTTTGATGGGTTCTACCATTGGGCTACGCAGGCGTTGAATATATCTTCCACAAGTTTATCCACAATCTCCTGGCAGAGAGAGGATTCGACAGCATCGAGTGAATTCTCCGAGTTGTACTCGGAATAAGCAGAGAATGACTTGTTCTCGAAGTCCTCTTCCGGATATTTTCTGTCCTGGAATGACAGGGAGACGGTGACGGTGAGTCTGTTGCTGGCGGCGATTTCATTTGCCGTCACGGAACTTGCCGCAACGTCATATCCGACGATGGATCCGGTTATTTCCATATCACCGTCCATTTCGACCTGCTCAAGGCGGGTCATTTTCCTGAACCGTTCTTTCAGGGCTTCCGTGAGGTCATTGCTGAGAGAAGGATTAACCCTCTGTGCCTTGTATTCGATAAAGTTTATCGTAATGGTCTGCACATCCGGCTGGATTGACGTGCCGGAAAAGGAATAGATTCCGCAGGAACTCAGGCAGACTGCTGCAGCAATTATGATCAGGATTCTTTTCATCTGGTTTTTCTTTCGGCAAGTTTGCGGTATATCGTCCTCTCGGAGATGCCCAATTCCTCGGCGGCGAGCTTTACTTTCCCGCCGTGTTTTGCAAGGGCTTTCTCTATCAGGTCGTCATTGGCTTTTTTGATGGAGAAATCCTCGGAGTCCGCTCTTGTGGTCTCGACTATCCTCGGGGTGGCCGGCACTGCCGCTACAACTCCTCCCTCCACCTGCTTGCGGAGGTCATCGACTTCCTGCTTGAGATCGAGAATAGCCTTGACTATCATCTGCTTGTCGGAATCGCTCATTCCCTGCCCCGCAAATGATGTCGTGGCCGGGATCATATCATCCTTCTCATCCGGAATATACTTCGCAAGGCTCTGTGCATTCAATTCTATCCTCTCGGCTCCCGGAGTGACAGGGACTGACTCGAGGGAAGTGACGGTCTCTGCGACATTCTTGAGCTGGCGGATATTCCCCGGCCAACGGTAGGACGTCAGCAGGGATATGGCATCCAGACTCAGTGAAATCTTGCAGAGATTGTATTTCTCTGAAAAATCCGAAGTGAATTTTCTCCAGAGGAGATATATGTCCTCTTTCCTTTCCCGGAGAGAAGGCATCTTGATCTGAATGGTGTTGAGCCGGTAGTAAAGGTCTTCCCTGAATTTGCCCTGTGCTACTGCGTAAGGCAGATTCACGTTGGTTGCGGCCACAACTCTGACATCGGTTTTCTCAACCTTGGAAGAGCCTACTTTCATATATTCACCGGATTCCAGAACCCTGAGAAGCATGGCCTGGGTGGATGCGGGCAACTCCCCCACCTCATCCAGGAACAGAGTGCCGCCGTTGGCTTCCTCGAAATAGCCTTTGCGGTTTTCGGTGGCTCCGGTGAACGAACCTTTTTCGTGTCCGAACAATTCCGAATTGATGGTACCTTCAGGCAGGCCTCCGCAGTTGATGGCCAAATACTTGCCATTTTTGCGCGGGCTGTTCTGGTGGATTATGCGGGGAATGACTTCCTTGCCGACACCGCTCTCCCCGGTGATGAGTACGGTCAGGTCTCTCGGAGCGACAGCCAATGCAATTTCGAGCGCACGGTTGAGTGCGGCGTCATTTCCGATGATGTCGTATTTGTTCTTCAGTCTCTGGGTTTCCTGGATATCCATACTGGCACAAAGTTAACGAATTTTCTTTATCTTTGTCTGTTGGCCTCCTTTTTGAGAGGAGTCCCGTCGTGAATCAATAAATTTATAACGATATGAAAAAGATTTTCAGTTATCTGGCTGTAGCAGGAGTGGTTGTTGCCATGTCAGCCTGCTCAAATTTGGAGAAAATGAAGAATACGGACGGCATCACCGTCGACTGTACCCCTGAAGTCCTTGCCCTTGTTGCGGGACAGGTGCCGGCAACGATCACCGTCACTTATCCGGAGAATTATTTCAATCCTAAGGCTACGCTGGTCGTGACTCCAGTGCTTGTGTATGAGGGTGGCCAGCAGGAGATAGGTTCATTCACATATCAGGGATCGAAGGTAAAGGAAAACAATAAAGTCATCTCTCCTGACGGAGGAAAGGTTACAGAGAGGATAGTCTTCGCTTTCAAGGAAGGAATGGAGAAGTCCGTGCTCGAGCTCAGGAGTGTCGCCCGCTACAAGGACCAGGAAGTGGAGATCCCTGCAATCAAGGTGGCCGACGGCGTAAACGTCACCTGCCAGCTTGCCGAGACGGACGGATTCTACAGCTTCAAGACGGACAGATATGAAGATGTCATCAGGATGACTACGGAGGGACAGATACTTTATGACGTCAATTCAGCGAACGTCAAGACAAAGGAACTCAAGTCACAGTCTATAAAGGACCTCCAGAAGGCTCTTGACGAAATGAAGTCAAACGAAAGAGTGACCATTACTGGGACACAGATCGTCGCTTACGCATCTCCTGAGGGAGGAGAGAGCTACAATGCCAAACTTTCCGACAAGCGTGCCGGTTCCGCAGAGCAGGCTTGGGAGAAGATTGCGAAGGGAATGGACATCACCGAGACGGAGATCAAGAGTATAGGTCAGGACTGGGACGGATTCCGCGAGGCAGTAGCTGCATCCAACATCGAGGACAAGGACCTTATCCTCCGCGTTCTCTCAATGTACAGCGATCCTGCAGTGCGCGAGAGCGAGATCCGCAACATGTCTCAGATCTTCACCGAACTCAAGTCAAAGGTGTTCCCTGAGCTCCGCCGCGCCCGTTTCATCACTACGGGAGAGTATCAGAACTATTCCGATGAAGAGCTCCGCAAACTTTCAGAGGAGCATCTCAACAATCTCGATGAGGTCAGCATCCTCCACGTCGCTGCCATCACTGAAGATGCAGGGCGCAAGGATATCCTCTACAGGTATGTGGCAGACCGTTTCAATTCACAGGAAGCTCTTTATGACCTTGCAGTCCTGTCATTGAACAACGGAAAGAAGGATGCGGCCGTATCTTATCTCAACAGGGTGGACGCAAACGATCCGGACGCTCTCAATCTCAAGGGAGTCCTGGCTATGAGGGATGGCAAATATGACGAGGCAGTCAATCTTTTCAAGAAATCGAATACCGATGACGCCAAGGCTAACATCGCTGCCATCGATATCCTCCGCGGTGACTATGCTTTGGCTGCCGTAAGTGCCAAAGGTTTGAATGCGGCTGTAGCCAATCTGTTGACAGGCAATGTAGATGCAGCTGAAAAAGCGTTGACCTGCAAGTGTGCCAAGGCTGATTACCTGCGCGCAGTCGTTGCGGCCCGCAAGGGTGACTCCGAGGGGGTCAAGACTAACCTTCAGTCCGCTTTCAGGAAGGATCCTTCACTTGAGGCGCGTGCAGACAAGGATATAGAGTTTGCAAACTTCCGTTAATAGACTGTTAATAACTTTGTTAATAACTAAATTTTCACTATATTTGCAGCCCCAAATTTTTGGGGCTTTTTTAAACAACAGATTTACAAACATTTATGCCAACAATTCAACAATTGGTTCGCAAAGGACGCGAGGTCATTGAAATCAAGTCAAAGTCTCGCGCGTTGGATGCTTGTCCTCAGAAGCGTGGCGTATGCTTGCGTGTGTACACAACCACACCTAAGAAACCTAACTCAGCTATGCGTAAGGTTGCCCGTGTACGTCTTACAAACACTAAAGAGGTCAATGCCTACATCCCAGGTGAGGGTCACAATCTCCAGGAGCACTCAATCGTGCTCGTTCGTGGCGGTCGTGTAAAGGACCTTCCTGGTGTACGTTACCACA
>JAGHSK010000011.1 GCA_018065895.1 Candidatus Cacconaster equi | reverse complement strand
TACCGAAATCAACCGCAGGTGGATTCCGTAATCAAAATTCAGCAGTTCTTCTTTATGTCCTCTCTTGATTTGAGGTTGTGAGTCATAGATAATCGTCTCAACAACTGATATGTTTAACGCCGTCTAAACAAATCTGTTCGTTCAAAAAACCGCCGTTTTATAGACAAATCAGAATAGCACTTGTTTCCTATAGAAATAGGTGCTATATTTGTGTAAATACTTGTCCAATAAACAAGGTGCAATAAAACCATTGATTTTATCTTTTTTGACACGCGGAAATAGAAATGGGAAGAGACATCATCATTGAAGAAGAAGGAATCGGAAGAATCGTCCTGTATCAGACTCCGGACGGTCAGACTAATCTGGAAGTAAAACTTGAGAACGATACTGTATGGCTGACACGCCAGCAGATGGCTCTGTTGTTCGGTAGGGATGTCAAAACAATCGGCAAGCACATCAACAATGCTCTAAAGGAAGAACTTGCCGGAGAATTGGTGGTCGCAAAATTTGCGACACCCAAGAAATACGGACGCCGTGAAGGGTTTGAGCAGACACAATATCCGGAATACTACAGTCTTGAGATGATTACATCCGTCGGATTCAGGGTGAAGAGTAAAAACGGCGTTGTCTTCAGACGTTGGGCCAACACCGTCCTGAAGGAATACCTCATCAAGGGCTACGCTGTCAAAAACAACCTGATTCAGGAACGTTACGACGAGCTCAAGGCTCTGGTTGATACCATAGGCCGGACGATGCTGCGCCTTGAGACCGGTGCCGAAGATCAGGTCCGCTCGATATTCGATGTCGTGAGGGACTACACCTACGCTCTTGATACCCTCGACGGCTATGACTACCAAAGTTTGGAGATTCGCAACACTTCCGGAGGCGAGACGTTCCACGCTACATATGAGAATGCGATGGAGGTAATAGATGGACTCAAGGAGAAATTCGGCGAAAGCTCTCTGTTTGCAAATGAGAAGGATGAGTCCTTCCGCAGCTCCATCGGACAGATTTACCAGACTTGGGACGGGAAGGACCTCTACCCTTCAGTGGAGGAGAAGGCCGCAGCGCTGCTGTATCTCGTCACAAAGAACCATTCATTTACTGACGGTAACAAGAGGATTGCGGCAACGCTGTTCTTGTGGTTCATGGAGAACAACGGCATTCTCTATGCCGCCGACGGAAGCAAGAGAATTGCTGACAATGCACTTGTGGCGCTCACACTGATGATTGCCGAAAGCAAAACCGAGGAGATGGACATGATGGTCAAGGTAGTCGTCAACCTCATAAACACAAGTAACAAATAAACACCGCAAACTATGCAGATAGGATATGCACGTTGTTCCACCGCTGACCAGAACCTGGACTGGCAGCTGGATGCTCTGACAAAGAACGGTTGTGAGAGGATATACCAGGAGAAGATAACCGGCACCAAGAAAGAGCGTCCGGAACTGAACAGGATGCTTGAAGCACTGCGCGACGGAGACACGGTCATCGTCTGCGAACTGACAAGGCTGAGCCGATCCACTAAGGACCTGTTCGAACTGGTAGAAAGAATCAACGGCTGCGGAGCTGACGTCAAGTCACTGAAGGAATCCTGGCTCGACACCACTACTCCACACGGCAAGCTGCTGTTCACCATCAGTGCCGGAATCAGCCAGTTCGAGCGGGACCTGACCCACGAACGGACAAGGGACGGCCTTGCTGCAGCCCGTGCCAGAGGCCGCTTGGGTGGCAGACCCAGGACTGATGAGAAGAAGATACAGCAGGCTCTTGCGATGTACGATGCCAAAGACATCCCGATTAAGGATATCCTTGAAGCCACCGGAATCAGTCGCGCAACGTTGTACTTATACTTAAGAGCCAGAAAGGGATAAATCTTTCCTACTCCATATAGAAAATCGCCGCTGTAGATTGATACAATGGCGATTTCTTTGTAATAAACGCTATACAAATATAGCACTATTTGCGTAATTGCCTCCAATTCATCAAAGGTAGAAGCACAATCCGCATGCTGTTTTTAACACTATGTAACAACATTAAAAAAGGTTTGATATCAGTAATCGCTTGATATCAAACCTTTAATGATTTTGTCAATCTTCGAAAATTGACCTTTGGTGCCCGGGACGGGAATCGAACCCGTACGGACATTGCTGCCCACGGGATTTTCTTGCCACTATAGCTTTCGCTACCTTTCGTTTGTGGTCCGGACTATTCCTTCACCTTGGACATTGTCTTTAGGTGTGTCGTGTCTAGTCTCTGCACCTTCCTCTTGTTAGAGGCTTGGCTCAAGATTGCCATCGGCATTACCCGTTAAGGTTTCCTTGAATTTACGACATTCTACATCCCTCTTTTCAGAGAGTGCACTCAAATGTGCTCTAAAAAAAGAACTTTTTAAGTCCCGCGTGTCTACCTATTCCACCACCTGGGCCAAAGTTGTGCAAAGGTAGGAATTTTTGATTAAATTTGTGAATATTTTAACCCAACGAATAAAACGATGTTACGCAAGATCCGAATCGTTCTGGCAGCAATCTTCTTTGCATTGATCACGCTGCTGTTCCTTGATTTTACAGGTGCGCTTCACACCTGGTTCGGCTGGATGGCCAAAATCCAGCTGCTTCCCGCAGTGCTGGCTCTGAATTTCGGGGTCATAGTCCTGCTCGTGGTACTGACTCTTCTCTTCGGAAGGGTATATTGCTCGGTAATATGCCCGCTCGGAGTATTTCAGGATATAGTTTCCTGGTTCAGCGGATGCCGCAAGGGAAAGAAAAACCGTTTCGGATACAAGAAAGAGAATAAATGGCTGCGATACGGGGTGCTGGCCGTTTTTGTGGTTCTGATGATCTTTGGCCTCAATTCAATAGCCATTCTCATCGCACCGTACAGCGCATACGGAAGAATCGCCGCAAATCTGTTTGCTCCGATTTACGGCTGGGGCAACAACCTGCTGGCCCTGATCGCCGCGCGTGCCGACAGCTATGCCTTCTATTCAACTGACGTTTACATCAAGAGCATTCCGGTATTCATTGTGGCTGCGGTCACTTTTGTTGTGATTGTAGTCATCGCATGGAAGGGCGGCCGCACTTGGTGCAACAACATCTGCCCGGTGGGAACCGTTCTCGGTTTCCTGAGCCGCTACTCGATGTTCGCGCCAGTCATCAATACAGAGAAATGTGTCAACTGCGGAGTCTGCGGCAAACGCTGCAAGGCCTCCTGCATCGATACTGCAAACCACAAGATAGATTATAGCCGCTGCGTCGTATGTATGGACTGCCTCGACAACTGCAAGAGCGGAGCCATCGAATACAAGCTGCGTTGCAAGGCGGCAGCCTGCAGCTGCAAACCATCTGAGGGCAATGCTGATGCCGGTGGCGCCGACAAGAGCCGCCGCAACTTCATAGTTACAGGTGTCGCCACACTCGCTGCAGCAACGCTCAAGGCTCAGGAGGAGCACGTTGACGGAGGTCTTGCCGTTATTGAAGACAAGAAGGTGCCTCAGCGTGAGGTGAGCATCAAGCCTGCCGGAAGCCAGAGCCTCAAGTACTTCTCGCAGCATTGCACAGGCTGTCAACTCTGTGTGGCAGAATGTCCGAACAGGGTGCTTCGTCCTTCAACCAAACTGGAAACATTCATGCAGCCTGAGATGTCGTACGAAAACGGATACTGCCGTCCGGAGTGCACAAGGTGCTCGGAGGTTTGTCCTGCCGGAGCCATCCGCAAGGTAAGCCGTGAAGAGAAGTCTTCAATTCAGATAGGACACGCCGTGCTGATTCCTGAGAACTGCATTGTAAACCGCGACGGCGTCAACTGCGGGAATTGTGCGCGTCATTGTCCTGCGGGAGCCATCCATATGGTGGAGAAGGAAGACGGAAGCGGATTGAAGGTGCCTGCAGTCAATCCTGGCAAATGCATCGGCTGCGGAGCTTGCGAAAATCTCTGCCCGTCACGCCCGTTGAGCGCAATATACGTTGAAGGTCATCTTGTTCACAAAGAAAAATAGGAGGTACAGCCATGAAAAGCAAATCATCAAATATCAATCGTCGTGACTTCCTTAAAGTGTTGGGCGGAAGTGCGGCTGTAGTTGCAGTTGCGTCCTGCTCGGACAAGGCTGCGAAGCAAGTGGTCGGATCGAAGAAAGAGCCCGGCGAAATGACATACCGCCAGAATCAGAAAGGGGAGAATGTTTCAATCCTGGGCTATGGATGTATGCGCTGGCCTACCTCGGAACCGGATGAAAACGGTCAGAAGACCATCGACCAGGAGGCCGTCAATGCAATGGTTGACTATGCCATCGAACACGGAGTGACATATTTCGATACAGCCCCAATATATGTGCAGGGTAAGTCGGAGGCTGCCACAGGCATTGCTCTCAAACGGCATCCTCGCGAATCCTTCACCATCGCAACGAAACTCTCCAATCAAAGAGGCGAGCCGACATTCGAACGTTCGCTCAAGATGTACAAGGCCTCGTTCGAGAATCTTCAGGTGGACTACATCGACTATTACCTTCTCCACAGCATCGGTGGAGGCAAGGACCCTATGGAAACTCTCAACAAAAGGTTTTTTGACAACGGTGTGCTTGACTTCCTTGTAAAGGAGCGTGAGGCAGGCCGTATCCGCAACCTCGGATGGTCGTTCCATGGTGACGTGAAGGTATTCGATTATATGCTTTCACTGCACGATGAAGGGAAATATCATTGGGATTTTGTCCAGATTCAGATGAACTACATCGACTGGAAGCATGCCCACGAACGCGACCAGGAGGAGTGCAATGCGGAATATCTCTACAAGGAACTTGAAAAGAGGGGTATTCCTGTCGTGATAATGGAGCCTCTGCTTGGTGGCGCCCTGGCCACGCTCAGTGACGATTGCGCCGACAAACTGCTTGCAAGGAAACCTTATGAAAGCATAGCTTCCTGGGCCTTCCGCTTCTGCGGAACACACCCTGGCGTTCTGTCTGTCCTCAGCGGTATGACATATATGGAGCACCTTCAGGACAATGTTGCCACATTCTCACCTCTGGAGCCGCTCTCCGAAGAAGAGATGGCCCTGCTTGAGGATATCGCAAAGATCTATGTCAATTTCCCGCTTGTCCCTTGCACCGGCTGCCAGTACTGTATGCCTTGCCCGTACGGCATCAACATCCCGGCATCTTTTGCGCATTACAACAAGTGCGTCAATGAAGGTCACGTCAACAGCGATCTGCAGGATCCTGAATATGCCAAAGACCGTCGGGCTTATCTCGTGAGTCTTGACCGGAGTGTCGAGAAACTCCGACAGGCCGATCATTGTGTCGGATGCGGACAGTGCTCTCCTGCCTGCCCTCAGCATATCGACATCCCGGGCACTTTGCGCAAGCTCGACAGGTACGTGGACAATCTGAAGAAAAACTGACGACAGCACTTCTTTCCGGGCAACAACGGTACATTCGGAGGTGTATTTGTATAACATTGGGTATTTCTGCCCGTAATGTTATGCAGGGTATGTTTTTTGCACTAATTTTGCACGCTGATTATTTGAATTATGAAACGATTGATTATATTGTTTGTTGCCGTGATGGGGACATTTGCGGCTAACGCTCAGGAGGCGTCCGAGAAGACTTTGGCGCTCTCTCTTGAAGAGGCCGAGCAGTTTGCGGTTGATCATAACAGGACTCTCGCAAATGCGGCTATTGACGTGCAGAAGGCGCAAGCAAACAAATGGAAAGCTATTGCGTCCATGCTGCCTCAGGTCAAAGGTACTGTTGACTACTCCAACTATTTCGGTTATAGAATGAGCATTGGCGGAATGGATATCGCGATGCCTCCTTACGCAAATCTTGGCGTCACATCTTCAGTCGCATTCAACGGTGTGATGGCAGTATCGGTGGGAATGGCGAAGATTTCCAGAAAGATGGCGGACATCAGCCTCAAGAAGAGTGAGCGGGATATCCGCGATCAGGTCAAGGAACTCTATTTCTCCGCACTTGTGACCGAGTCTTCACTTGCACTTCTCAAGGAGAATCTGAAGAGTATGAACAAGCTTTATGAGGTTACCCAGAATTCGGTGAACGTGGGTGTTGCGGAACAGACTTCGGCTGACCAGCTCAAGGTTCAGGCGGCATCGATGGAAGCGACAATCAATTCTACCGAACGAGCCCTCGAGATGGTTTACAATATGATGCGTCTCCAGCTTACCCTCGACGAGGACGTGAAGATTGTTCTCACTCAGACGGTCAATGACCTGCTTGATCTTGAATACATTGACTCCCTTATGTCTGAAACGCTTGAACTTGACCGCAACTATGACTATCAGCTGCTCAAGAACAGTACGGAACTCGCGAGAAAGCAGGTGACCGCTTCAAGCCTCTCCAATACTCCGACACTGAGCGTATTCCATCAATACACATACAAGCACTACTTCAGCAATGAGATGACAATGAATATGACCCCTCCTAATATGATGGGTGTTTCATTGAGCATCCCTATCTTCACCTCCCTTGCCAACACGGCTTCCCACAAGGACGCGAAGCTTGCCTACGACAAGCAGCTCAATACCCTGATGGACACGGAACTTGCCCTTAAGGTCCAGCACAGCCAGATGGTGTTCAACCTGAAATCGGCAGTGGAGAAGTACCATACGCAGCGTCAGGGATTTGAAGTGGCGCAACGTGTATTCGACAATGTGACGAAGAAATACGAGCACGGCATTGCCTCCAGCCTTGACGTGACCAATGCCGGCACTAACCTGATAAATGCACAGGCAAGTTATGTGCAGTCAGTCCTCGAAATCGTGGATGACGCAATATCACTCTCTGAAATCTTGAATAAATAAAAAATATAAACATATGAAATCAGCAAAATATCTGTTGTTCGCATTGGCTCTGGCGTCTGTTGCCGCCTGTGGGCCGAAGCAGGAATCAAAGAGTGTTGAATCTCGTACCGAACCGGTGGAGACGACAGTTCTCAACAAGAAGACCATTTCAAGGATTCTGGAATTTTCCACCACTCTCCAGGGCTATCAGACTGTGAATATAGCACCTTCTCTTACCGGAAAGATTGAACATATCTACGTTGAGGTAGGCGCTAACGTAAAACAGGGCGATATGCTTGTGAGAATGGACCAGAATCAGTACAACACCACGAAGCTCACCTACACCAACCTCACCATCGAGATGCAGAGAATGGAATCTCTCAAGGAGAGTGGCGCGGTGGCAGCCCAGACATATGACCAGACAAAACTGAGTTATGATCAGATATGCGAGAGTTTCGCATTCCTCGAGAAGAACACCTTTGTCAAAGCTCCTTTCTCAGGTGTAATCTCCGCCAAGAACTATGAAGACGGAGAGCTTTATTCAGGCCAGCCTATCCTCGTTCTTACGCAGATCAGCACGCTCAAAGCTCTTGTGAACATCCCTGAAACCTACTTCCCGTTGGTGAAGGCCGGAATGAAACTCAATATTACGTCAGACATTTATCCTGAGATGAATTTCCCTGCAACAATCGAGATAGTATATCCTACAGTCGATCCTGCAAGCCACACTTTCCAGGCCAAGCTCAAGATTGCCAACGGCTCATACAAGCTTCGTCCGGGTATGTACGTCAAGACGACGATGACTATGGGTCAGGCAGATACATTCGTAGTGCCTTATCAGACGGTACTCAGACTTACCGGATCGAATGAACGATATATCTATGTTGATGACAACGGCGTTGCAAAACGTGTATTCGTCGAGCTCGGACAGCGTTTCGACGAAGATGTGGAAATCATCAGCGATGAAATCACCGAAGGAACAAAAGTGGTCACCAAGGGAGAAGCAAGGCTTGTCGATGGTGTCAAACTGAATGTCGTTAAGGAGAACTAGAAATGAGTATCTACAAAACAGCGATAGAAAAGCCGGTAACGACTGCCTTGATATTCGTGGCAGTTATCGTGATAGGCCTGTTCGCATTCTCGCGACTGCCTATCGACCAGTTCCCGGAGATGGACCCGCCGTACGTTACGGTAATGACCACGTACCCGGGTGCCAATGCGAGTGAGGTTGAGACCAACGTGACCAAACTTGTGGAAAATGCCCTCAACTCCGTTGACGGATTGAAGCATCTTACATCCAATTCAAAGGATAACATATCAGTCGTAACTCTCGAACTCGAGTGGGGATCAAACCTTGACGAGGCGACCAATGATATTCGAAGTTACCTCGACATGATGAAGGACAATCTACCTGACGGTTGTTCGACACCTATGGTGTTCAAACTGAATACCAGTATGATGCCTGTTATCCAGTACTACGTCACTGCAAAGGAGAGCTATCCGGGACTTGACAAGATCCTCAACGACGAGGTCGTCACCCAGCTCAACCGCGTTGACGGTATCGGTACCATCTCCCTCTCAGGAGCGCCTGACCGCTACGTTTATGTGGATATCGACCAGTCAAAGCTCGACACTTACGGTATCACTCTGGAGGCTGTCGGAAGCGCCATCAGCGGCAGCAACCTCAACCTTTCCAGCGGTACGGTCAAGATGGAGAAAGAACAGTATCAACTCCAGGTCCGCAGTGAATTCGAAGAGAGTGCTGAAATCGAAAATCTGGTGGTTGCCAACACTCCTTTCGGAAAGATATTCGTGCGTGATATCGCCACCGTACGCGATACCATCAAGGATCTTACTCTCGATGAGAAGGTCAACGGACAGGAAGCCGTCCGAATGATGGTTTCAAAGAAGTCCGGGGCGAATACCGTGCAGGTCTGCAAAGATGTCCGCAGTGAGATGGAGAAGATCAAGAGCCAGCTTCCTTCCGACATCAATATCGGCGTCATCTATGACTCTTCGGAGAACATCCAGGGGGCTATCAACTCCCTTGAGGAGTCCATCCTTTATGCACTCCTTTTCGTTGTGCTGGTGGTTCTTCTGTTCCTTGGAAAATGGAGGGCTACATTCATCATCGGCATCACAATCCCTATTTCGTTGATTGTCGCCTTCATATACCTGCTCTTTACAGGCAGTTCACTTAACATCATCTCGCTGTCGTCATTGACGGTGGCAATCGGTATGGTTGTGGATGATGCCATCGTTGTACTGGAGAACATCACAACCCATATCGAGCGCGGCTCAAGTCCTCGTGAGGCATCCATCTATGCCACGAACGAGGTTTGGATCTCCGTAATCGCCACTACATTGGTAATCGTTGCAGTGTTCGTTCCTCTTACGATGCTCAACGGTATGGCGGGTATCATGTTCAAGGAACTCGGCTGGATTGTGACCATCGTGGTTTGTACTTCCACTACCGTCGCCATCTCACTCACCCCTATGCTCTGTTCTCAATTGCTCAAGGCAAGGAAGGTCTCTGTCGATGAAAACGGTCATCTTGTACAGCATGACGTTCACAAGGGCTGGTATCAGAAATATATCGTGAGCGCTCTTGACAGAATAGATGCCGCATATGCAAGGCTTCTTGGCTGGTGTCTCAACCATAAAGGCACAACACTGGCAATAGCGGCTGCTTTCTTCATCTTCACGCTCATCCCTGTATTTGCAGGCAGGATAGGTACCGACTTCATGCATTCCGGTGACAATGGACGTCTCTCGGTAAAAGTGGAGCTTCAGCGAGGTACAAGGATTGAAGAGACTCTCAAGACGGCGCGTGCGCTTGAAGCTGATTTCAAGCAGGCCGCTCCTGAAATTCAGATTATATCGACATCTGCCGGTTCGAATGACGATGCAGGGCTTTCATCCCTCTTCTCATCAACGTCCAACAACAAGATTTCGATGACTGTCGTGTGCGGAAAGAAGAATACCCGTGAACGTTCCATCGACAAGATTGCGGAGTCTTTGCGAGCCGTAATGTCGGAATACCCTGAAATAGTCGAATATCAGTGTACCACTTCGGGCGGTATGGGCGGCAACGGCTCTTCTACCGTTGACGTTGAGGTTTACGGATATGATTTCGATCAGACAAACCTCTATGCAGCGGAGCTGATGGAGGGCATCAGGGAGAATGTGAAGGGCGCCCGTGACGTGCACTCAAGCCGCGACAAGGATCGTCCCGAGCTCAAGATTGTTCTTGACAAGGAGAAAATTTCCGCCCACGGACTCAATTCGTCCACGGTTTCAATGTATGTCCGTAACCGCGTGAACGGAATGACTGCCGGATATCTCAAGGAGGACGGCGATGAATACGATATTGTTGTCCGTCTGCTTGAGAAGGACCGCAATTCCATCACCAAGGTGCAGAATCTTTCCATTCCGACTGCTACCGGAAAGAATGTGAAGCTGAGCGAGATCGCCGAGATTCAGGAATATTGGGCACCTCCTACAATTGAGAGAAAGAGCCGTCAGCGTTACCTCAAGGTATCAGTTCTTCCATACGATTCGTCACTCGGTGAAATTGCGCAGCAGGTTCAGACCATCATCGACAACCATCCTGCGCCTACTGGAATCGTTGTCAGGATTGCCGGTGATTATGAGGAGCAGCAGAAGACTTTCGGCGATATGGCCGTGCTCCTGCTTCTGATTGTGATGCTTGTCTACGTTGTAATGGCCTCGCAGTTCGAATCGCTCAAGAAGCCTGCCATCATCATGCTTTCAGTGCCGTTTGCGGTTTCCGGAGTGATTCTGGCCCTTTGGGTGACCAACACCACTCTTGATATGATCGGAGCGCTCGGTTTCATCATGCTGATCGGTATCGTTGTCAAGAACGGTATCGTGCTTGTGGACTATATCAATTTGATGCGTGACCGCGGATATGAACTCAACAAGGCCATCACGATGTCAGGAGAATCGCGTATCCGCCCTGTGCTTATGACTGCTTTCACCACACTCCTCGGTATGCTTCCTATGGCATTGAGCAATGGTGAAGGATCTGAGATGTGGCGTCCTATGGGTATCGTGGTCATTGGAGGTCTTCTCGTGTCAACGTTCGTTACATTGATTATCGTGCCTGTGGTTTATGGCTTGATGTCACGTGGAAACGACCGCGACAAACTTGAAAAACAACGCAAGGAATATATATTCATGCAGCTTTCCGCTGATGATGTAGAATAGGAGGCTAACAATGAAGAGTGTATTTATAGTTTTCAATCAGGCATTCACTTCAAGAGTTGAATTCATGCTTGATGAGTTGAATATTCGCGGATACAGTTTCTTTGAGCAGGTTCAGGGACGTGGTTCTGTAGATGGAGAACCGCGTCACGGAACCCATACCTGGCCGGAAATGAATTCTGCCGTCATAACGATTGTTCCTGACGAAAAAGTAGATGAATTGATGCAGACCGTCAAAAAGCTTGACAGCCGCAACAAGGCTATCGGAGTGAGGGCTTTTGTCTGGAATGTTGAACGAAGCGTTTGACCGTGCGGGTGAGCGCTTGTGTTTGACATTCTGAAAAAAATGATTACTTTTACAACCGACAAAATGAAATGTTATGGCACAAGCAGTAAACGATTCAAATTTCGATAATCTTGTAATGCAGGCGGGAAGGCCTGTAGTTGTGGATTTTTGGGCCACCTGGTGCGGGCCTTGCCGTATGATTTCGCCAATTGTCGATCAGATGGCGGAGAAGTTTGCAGGAAAGGTTGACATCTTCAAATGCAATGTTGACGACAGTTCGGACGCCCCTTCAAAGTTCGGCATCAGAAATATTCCCACTATTCTTTTCTTCAAGAACGGGGAGATGGTCGACAGGCACGTGGGTGCAATTTCTCAAACTGATCTCGAGAAGAAGATAGAATCTCTGATAGGATAGGCCATGAAGAAAATATCGATTCTTTTCGCAGCAGCCATTCTCTTTTTCAGTGCGGCCACGGCTTCGGCTGAGGGCTTCCTGATCAAGGGAGGTGTCACTCTTTCAAACCTAGCTTCGTCCAGCCTGAAAGATTTCAGCGTTGTAGATTTAAATAATTATACAGGATGGCATGCGGGTATCGGATATCAGACAGCATCTGTCGGAGGTTTTTCATTCCAACCCGAACTTCTGTTCAATGTAAAGGGCACTAAGATAAACGGCAGCAATGACCTTAAGTGGAAGATGTCGTATATTGAACTTCCGATCAACATTCAGTGGGGAATTGACCTTCTTGTGGCGAAGCCTTTTGTCTTTGCCTCTCCGTTTGTCGGATATAACATAGCCAACAAGCAGCCTGGCATAAGCATATTCGATGCCTCGATCAAGACCAAGCCTTTCGAATACGGACTTGGTGTGGGATTCGGACTGAATATTTTCCATATCCAGCTTACGGCCAAGTATTCCTGGAATTTCGGTGCGGTGGTATCTCTCGAAGAATATGCCAATGCCATCAGGAATGTTCGTAACACAACTGGCTGCTGGGAGATTTCCGGTGCCATCGTATTCTAGTGTACAGCGAGATACAGAAATATCTTGGACAGACCTGGAAGCAATTCCAGAAAATGTTTGCCGACAGGCTTACATCCGAGATTTCCGCGCTCAACAAGATTAACGGGTATCTCGGAGAACGTGCCGGCAAACAACTCAGACCAACTTTAACGCTTCTCACCGCAAGAGCCCTCAGAGGCTTCTGCAATGAGAATGTCGTTCGTTGCGCAGCGGCTGTGGAAATGCTTCACACAGCCACTCTTCTTCACGACGACGTGGCGGACGACAGCCCCGTGCGCCGTGGCTCGCCGACAATACGGTCAATGTATTCTCCTACGACTTCCGTATTGATAGGGGACTTCTGGCTTTCAAGGGCAATAGAAACCATTGTCGGATATTGTGACGAAAGGGTTGTCAGAATATTCGCGTTGAGCCTTCAGATGCTCGCGGAAGGCGAGATGATCCAGCTTGAAAAGGCCGAATCTCTTGATACCACCGAAGAGGACTACTATAGAATTATTTACCGCAAGACTGCCTCCCTCTTTGAGGCGGCGATTATGAGTGCAGCTTTCTCTGTAAAGGCCACGCAGGGTGAGATTGAGGCATTCCAGCAGTATGCGTGTCATCTCGGTCTGACTTTTCAGATAGTGGACGACATTCTCGATTATTCGCCTGAGTTGAATCTCGGCAAACCTACCGGACAGGACATCCTCGAAAAGAAAATAACCCTCCCGCTATTCGGTTTGATTAAAAATGCTCCAAAGTCTGTTGTCAGTGAACTCTTCCAAAGGATGCGGCAAGTGGGAACTGACAGCAAGGCTGACGCTCTTCTGGCGGCGGATGCCGTGAGTCTGGTAAAACAGTACGGTGGTTTGGAGTATGCGGCCGGGTATGCCGAAAAGGAGACATCTTTGGCGATAGACTCGCTTTCCATCATCCCTGATTCACAGGAAAAATCCTACTTAATCGAGTTGGCTGGCCACATGGCCGTCCGCACGCGTTAGTGTCTTGTATTTCTGCTCGTAAGGCTCCTGATCCCATTGCGGCTCAACAAGTGGAGCGGCATTGTCGATATGGAACGCAAGATAGGTGATAGGTATGCCCTGTGCAAGGAAATTGGCTTCGTAGAAGGTCTTTATCGACAGTAAATCATCAGCTCGTCCGCTTCCATATATGTCATCGTTATGCTCTATGACGGTCATGCCATTCTGCCGGGCGAGTTCAAGCGTGAAGTAGTGCAGCAGGCGGCTGTCTGTCTTCAGATTGACGGTTCCGTCCTTGACAAGGAATTTCTTGTACCGGTTCAGAAAGAGCGGGTGGGTGAGCCTTTTCTTGGGCTTGCGCTCCTGCGGGTCGGCGAAGGTAATCCATATCTCGGAGACCTCGTCAGTTGCGAAGAGAGATTCCAGGAATTCGACTCTGGTCCTTAGGAACGCAACGTTCGTCATTTCGTGCTGAGTTGCATATTTGGCCCCCTTCCACAGACGGGCACCCTTTATGTCGATGCCGATGAAATTCTTTTCAGGGTAGCGTTCGGCTAGTGCTATGGTGTATTCTCCCTTTCCGCATCCGAGTTCCAGAACAATGGGATTGCCGTTTTTGAACATCCGCTCACCCCAATGCCCTTTCATCGGGTGATTGCAGTTGAGCACCTCTTCCGTGCGCGGTTGCAACAGGCAGGCGAATGATTCGTTCTCCTTGAATTTCCTGAGTTTGTCCTTTCCCATAATATCAGTGTTTCTTATAGGAGAACCCTAACCCTACAAGGTATTTCTCCAGCGCCTTGTCGACAGGCCTGAGATTTATTTTCCAGATGCCGGATTGATTTCCGGATATTCTTACATTGTCGCGGTATTGCCACTCGATATCCACAGTTCCGTTTACTTGTCTGCCCATTTTCACTTTGCCTTCAACTTCCCCGAAAGGAAGCCTTATACTTTCCGCAGCCACCTCTCCGCCGGGGGAGGTGACGGTGACGTTGAGCGGAAATGTGTCGGAGTCCGCCTTTTCAATCATCTTCGCATTGAAACGGGCGGCAATAAGTGTAAGATAGCTGGCCGTTGTGTCGGTGAGCTCCACTTCAAAGCAGTATCCGCCGTCTTCACTCGTTCTGTCGCTGCTCAGGAGGAAGAAGTCACACGATGGCTCCTTGCATGAGGAAAGAGCGAGGGCCAGCAGTGTGAGGACTGCCAATATGCGGCTAATTGCTCTCATTCTTCTTTTCGCCTTTGTTCCCTCCGCGTTTCGAAGAGCGTTTGTGATGTTTGCGCTTCTTCTTCTCGTCGAATCGGGAGATGCTCTCATCACCCACGGCGCTTATGAATGACGTCTCCTTCTCCTCAACGTCCTCTTCCATCAGAGAATCCGGCTTGACTCCCCTGCGGTTCGCGTTCAGTATTTCATTTACCTGTTGTGCGCTGAGCGGGAACAATTTGGCCATGCTCTTCGGATCGTAGGAGAAATACATTATTCCACGCAGAATGTCGGTCTTCATCAGGTAAGCCTGCCCTTCTTTTGTTTCAAGCGGCTCACGCACGGTAGGAAGTCCCTTCTGTGCATCAACATATACGGATGCTTCGTAGTTTATGCAGCATTTGAGCTTGCTGCACTGCCCTGCGAGCTTCTGCGGGTTGAGGGAGAGATCCTGGCATCTTGCTGCCTGGGTTGTTATTGATTGAAAATCGGACATATATCGAGAGCAGCACAGCGGCATTCCACATACTCCGATGCCCCCGATGAGCCCCGCTTCCTGACGTGCTCCGATTTGTCTCATCTCTATCCTGATGTGGAACTCTTCGGCGAAGTCCTTGATAAGCTGGCGGAAGTCCACACGTTTGTCGGCTATGTAATAGAAGATGGCTTTGGTGCCGTCGCCCTGAAATTCCACGTCTCCTATCTTCATTTCGAGCCCCAGACGTGCGGCAATCTGGCGGGAGCGGATCATCGTGTCGTGCTCTCTGGCTATTGCCTCCTGCCATTTCTCAAGGTCAAGGATTTTAGCCTTGCGGAATATCTTCCGGAATTCGTATGTAGCCGGATCGATATGTTTGTGGGCAAGCTGTCGCATTACAATCGGACCATCAAGTGTAACGATTCCGAGGTCGTGACCAGTGGCGGCTTCAACCACTACAAGGTCACCCTTCTTGATCAGTTGGCCCGATTCGTTGCGATAGATGCCTTTGTGGGTGTTCTTGAACCTCACTTCGAAGAGATCCTTGAAATTCTCCGAAGGAATCCCCTCCATCCAGTTGAAGGCATTCAACTTGCAGCATCCGGTATTGTAGTTTACGTTAAGATCCCCCTGCTGCGTGCGTTCAACGTCGCAGCCTCGTGAGCAGTCGTAGTTCTTCTTGTTTTCCATAACTTTCTACATTGCTTGCAAAAGACTGTTGCACATGTCGCAGAAGACAAGTTTCGGGTTGACGTTGCCTTCGACGGCTGATATGACTCCGTCCAGGACGGATAAAGCCTTTTCGTAAAAATGGGGTTTCAGCCCCTTTGCAAGGCCGCGTATGGCTTCCTCCTCTGCGGGATGGATGTCGGCGAGGGATTCAAGTCCGTTTGCGACCAGGAATATCTTTCTTATGAACTCTTCCGAATAAAGACAGAATTCTTTCTGCTTCTCTCTGCCAGTCTCGGCAAGAGACTCCCATATCGGGAAGGTGGCGGCAAGGTCTTTCCGGCTGACGGCTTCCAGCAGTGTGGTGATTGTGCCCCGCATTGAGGCATTGTCTGAAGCCGGAGCCGCAGTATTCTTCTCCTCCCTGTCCATTGGTTTGAGGTCGATTCTCAGGCAACGGGAGCGGATGGTCTGGAGCACACGCTCCGGGTTGTGTGAGATGAGCAGAAAAAGGGTCTGCTGAGGTGGCTCTTCGATAATTTTGAGCAACTTGTTTCCTGCTTCCTGATTCATTTTTTCGGGCAGGAATATGACCATTACCTTGTAAAAGCCTTCGGAGGCCCTCAATGACAGTTTTTCAAATATTCTTCTGGCCTCGTTGACGCTGATGTTTCCGCTTTTGTTGTCAATGTCAAGGCTCTCATACAGCTCCTGCTCCCCGAAGTATGGATTGCGCAAAGCAAGATCAGTAAAGGAGTTCAGGAAATAGTCTGATATGGGGGCCTTCTTTTCGCTTTCGGAGAGCTCTTTCGTGCTGCTCACCGGAAAAACGAAGTGCAGGTCAGGATGGATGAGTTTCCTGTATTTGTGGCAGGACGGGCACACTCCACAGGAATCCCCGTCCTTCCTGTCGCGGCAGTTCGCGTACTGTGCGAGTGCAAGGGCGAGAGGAAACGCGCCTCCTCCGTTATGCTCGCAAAGGAGAATGGCGTGGCTCAGACGGTTGCTGTCAACCATCTGAGCGAGAGTTTTTTTCAACTCCCTGTTCCCGATAACATCGCCAAATTGCATAATTTACAAAGATACTGTCATTTCGCAGTTTTTGCAATCGAAGTGCAGACAAAATTTGCGGTTCCTGTTAACCAGGTAAAGCGGCTCGTCCACACTCTTGCCTTTCTGCTTCGGGCAAAGCCCTAATTCCCATTTCAGACAGTATTTCATCCGCATTAGTTCATCCTTGCCGGGCTTGACGTTGCCCGCTCCTGCCTTGGCTGATATGTCGCTGATGTTCAAAGCCGGCCTTCTGCTCTCCAGCAGCAGCATGTCGCGTAGCCGGCGTCTCCAGCCGTTGATTTCTGATGCCGTGTAGAAATATATCTCGTCCGCTTCAACCTTCTCAAGGGAGAAGACGAAAGGCTCGGTAACCTTGTTAAGCTGGCTGTGAAGGGTTTCAACAGCCCTTTCACATTTCTGAGCTTTCTGATGCGCCTCTTCAACGTCGAGCTTTACGGTAATACCCGCCTCGTCCGTGGCTGTGAGGCAGGTCTCCCCATTAAAGGTCGTGTATGATATGCCGACTTTGATCAATCTCTTCGGCATATTCTTCTCAAGCTCCCTTTCAAACCGCAGATTCAGACTGCGGAACACTTTCATGCCAATGCTCAGCCCCGATGTCTCTTTGAGAACCGCTTGATTGCCGTGCACAACTTCCGCTCTCATTCCACACACCTCTTCTCCTCCTTTGACGAAGGAGAGCCCGTCACCGTTGGCCAAACGTACGTCTTCCGGAAGCCTTATGGTGATACCCTCCTTATTGACGGAAGATATCTCTCCAACATATTCGCCCATTGATTTGGCAGAGTCAGAGCTGTTCCATTTTCCGCAGCGTTTTCCGTCTATCCAGGCAGAAGTATAGCCCCTGTTGAAGGTTGCATCCGGTTTTGGCTCAAATCCGCCGGCAATCTGTCCGTAGGAGGATTTTGAATATTGTGGATTCCGCGCTATGAAATTGTCTATCACGTTGCGGTAGTGGCGCACCACATTCTTTACGTAAGATGCGTTTTTGAGCCTGCCTTCTATTTTGAATGAGGATACACCGCATTTCACGAGATCGTCTATTCGTCCGTCCAGCCTGTAATCCTTCAGAGAGAGGAGAGGCTGATCGCGGACGATGATTCTGCCTTCCGCGTCCACAAGGTCGTATCGTGAGCGGCAGGGTTGCGCGCAGCATCCCCGGTTGGCACTTCTGCCGGTCAGTTCTTCACTCAGATAACACTGACCGCTGTAGCAGACACACAATGCTCCATGGACAAAGAACTCCAGATCACAGTTTACTGCGTCGCGGATTGCCTTTATCTGCTCAAGTGAGAGCTGCCTCTCAAGTATAAGACGGGAGAAGCCGGCTTTCTCGAGGGCGGCGGCCCTTTCCGGTGTTCTGATGACTGATTGTGTGGAGGCATGCAGCTCCATCGGAGGCAGGTCAAGGTTCAGGAGGTTCATGTCCTGAACGATCAGAGCATCTACTCCGGCATCGTGGTACTGCCTTACGAGCCTTTCTGCATCCTTGTACTCCTGAGGCTCGAGAAGTGTGTTGAGGGTTGCATAGATGCGTACCCCGTAGGTGTGTGCGTAGTCACACAGACGGGCAATGTCTCCGACAGGATTGCCGGCGGCCGCTCGTGCTCCGAAGGATGGGCCCGCAATATATACAGCATCGGCACCGCAATCAATGGCCGCGGTGCCGATTTCCATATTTCTTGCCGGTGCAAGCAGCTCGAGGGCTAGTTGCATTTCAGAGTTGTGATGTAATAGCGTGCAGTCTCACCGAATTTGGCATCCTGGGCAATCTGCTTGAAATAACCGCAAGCCTTTGCGTTGTCGCCC
Organism: Candidatus Cacconaster equi; assembly: GCA_018065895.1. Taxonomy (GTDB): domain Bacteria; phylum Bacteroidota; class Bacteroidia; order Bacteroidales; family UBA932; genus Cacconaster; species Cacconaster equi. The sequence goes on along the minus strand of JAGHSK010000011.1, from coordinate 18,903 downwards.
GCTTTCATTGTGGCATCACCGAGCTGATAGAGAATCTGAGCTTTGTCTTTGGCATTAGGTGACATTGCAAGATATGCTTCAAAAGCGTCAACAGCCACCTTGTACTGCTTGAGAACAGTTGCGCTGGTACCGATGAGTTTCTGAGCCTGAGGGTTGTCAGCGTATTGTGCTGACATCTGTGCGTTCTCGAGGCAGCCTTTGAAATCTTTTGCCTTCTGGCATGCAGCAGCCATCTTCAGGTAAGTGGTTGAGAGCTGCTTTGATGCTTTCTCCTGTTCGCCGTTTTCCATTGCCTGCTGGAATGCTGCAACAGCTTCGTTTGCCTTGCCTGTATTGGAGAGGGCCATTCCGAGGAAGAGGGCAGCTGTTCCGTTTGCAGGGTCTGATGCGAGAGCGGTGTTGCAGATTTCAATAACTTTTGCAAAATCCTTGGCGCTGATCAGGGATGCTGCCTGGGCTGTCATCACCTGAGACTTGACTTCCTTGATTTCATCGGCAACGTCAGCGACATTGTATTTGCCTGCAAGTTCAGATGCTTTGTTGAACTGAGCCATTGCTCCGTCAAAATCTTTGTCTTTGGCGAGGTCCTTACCCAGTGAGAGGCAAACCTTAGGAAGAATGTCCTTGCACTGTGCGGCAACTTCGCTGCCTGCTTCACCAAGAGCTGTGGCGCCTGTAAGAGCCTGTTCGAAAAGCATGATTGCATCAGCCTTGTTGCCTGCGTCGAGAGCTGTCGCGGCGCTGTTGAAAGTTTCCGTCACTTTTTCGAGATCCTGAGCTGAGCAGATTCCGAAAGTACAGAGTGCGATAAGAAGTGTTGCAAAAATTTTCTTCATTTCTATTTGTTTTTATTGTTTGTTCCGTGTACTGCAAAGTATCTGCCAAAATTATGAACTTATGTTTAAATTTGCAAAACTTTTGCCCGATGAATAACTCTCCAATCATAGAAATAGGGGACATTCTTGTCTCTTCCGAAATCGTTACAGAATATTTCAGCTGCGATTACGAGGAGTGCCGGGGGGCTTGCTGCATCATAGGGGACAGCGGAGCTCCGCTTCTGGAAACGGAGGCGTCCCTCCTTGAACGCGATTATCCGCAATTCAAGAAATGGATGAGCCCCCAGGGACGCAGAAAGGCGGAAGAGTGCGGTTTTTTTGAGATAGACCGTGATGGGGATATGGTCACACCTCTCATCGGAAATGGCGAAGAGTGTGCATATACCAGTTTTGAAGATGGCGCTTGCTTCTGCGCTGTTGAAAGATGTCATTCGGCGGGGCAGTGCAGATTTGTCAAACCCATCTCCTGCCGGCTCTACCCGATAAGGGCGAAAATATTCTCAAACGGCATCACTGCCCTGAATCTTCATCGTTGGGATATATGCAAAGGCGCTTTCGAAAAGGGGGAAAGAGATGGCGTGAGGGTCTATGAATTTCTGAAAGTGCCGCTCACAGATGCATACGGAGAGCAATTCTACGAGGCTCTGTGCGGTGCCGCAAAAATGGTGAATGGATTCTAATCTGCTGCACTGTTGGAAGTTGGGAATTTTTTACATAACTTTGTGTCAATAGCAATCAAAAACTGTCAACTATGGGAAAATTTGAAATCTCTGTTCGCAAAAATGGCGAGTTCCAGTTCAACCTCAAGGCCAGCAATGGTCAGGTGATTCTCACAAGCGAAGGCTACACGACAAAAGCTGCCTGCGTGAACGGTATCAATTCAGTAAAGAAGAACGCTGTTGAAGAGAAACGCTTCGAAAAGAAAGCGGCCACCAACGGTAAATCTTTCTTTGTTCTCAAGGCTACCAATGGCCAGGTAATCGGCCAAAGCCAGATGTATGCATCAGAGAAGACCCGCGACAACGGCATCGCATCTGTTGCAAAGAACGCTCCTGCGGCTGAAGTGGTTGAACTTTAATCAGTTCAACTCTTCTCCCTCTGCCTTGCGGATCTTGAATGAAAGAGTGCTGAGAATTCTCATCACGTCTTTACGGTAACCTTCGACGATAATCGGATTTTCATTTGTATCCATCGTGATCCTGTCCTCACAGAACAGGCGCGAAAATCGTTGAAGGGTATTTTTTTTACGGAAAGAGACGATTCCGTCCTCTTCCTTCTCCACTTCATAACCCATATCTTCCATAGTTGAGACAATCAAGTTTCTGTGCTCGGCATAATCCTTGTTGGTATATAGTTTGCGTTTGAAGAAGCTTACGGCCGGATATATTGCGCCGAAAGCGACGAAGAACAACACAAGCTTCGGCAGGGAGCCCGCTTGAAACATGTCGGAAAAGTGCATTCCCTGACTTTTCTGGCCTGTGAAAAGGAACATTATGAAGACAAGGACAAAGAAAATTATTACAAAATAGAAAAGTGATTTGATGGAGCGGATAAGGTATTTCATATACGGATTCTTAAAAACTCCGCAAATTTATGTATTTTTGCGTTAGAAACGATTAAACGATTCTCTGATATGATTGAAGATTTTGATGAGGAGATGATCCAGTTCGAGAAGGATCACCCTGCCAGGACAAACAATGATTCCCGCAGAAGCCTGTATGACGATGAACGGGATGACAGAAGACAGGATTACGGAAGGAATTATGGAAGGGGATATAACGGTGGAAACGGCGGCGGTTCCAAGACCGTGATGATTGTGCTTGCAGTCGTGGCGACTCTTCTGCTCGCAGTGCTGTTGTACGTATGGATAAGCAAGAATACTCTGGTCAAGGAACTTAACGTGGAGAAGGAGAATCTCACCGAGGAACTTGTGGAGTTGCAGCACGATTATGACAATCTGAGCACCGAAAATGCTGACCTTAACGACTCTCTTGTTGTTGAAAAAGAGAAGGTCGGCCAACTTATTGAACGCCTCCAGAAGACGGAAGCCACCAACAGGGCGAAGATTCGTCAGTATGAAAAGGAATTGGGCACACTTCGCTCGATAATGAAGAGTTACATCCATCAGATAGATTCTCTCAATACTCTCAATACTGAGCTTAGGGCAGATGCTGCTGAAGCCCGCAAGGAGGCTCAGGAGAGTAAGAGACAGTACGACAATCTCCGCACGACTACAGATGAATTATCGAAACGCGCTTCGGTGGGCGCGGTGGTCAAAGGACGCGGAGTTGTGCTTTCAGCAATCAATTCGCAAAACAAACCTACCGACCGCAGCAGCCGCGTGAAGAAACTCAAGACCTGCCTCAGCCTTATTGAGAATTCAATTGCAGAAAAAGGCTACCGTACCGTGTATATCAGGGTCAAAGGTCCGGATGGAGTTCTTCTGGCAACTGACAGCCAGAACAAGTTCACCTGCTCCGGTGAGCAGATGATTTACTCGGCTTCCCGCGAGGTTGACTATCAGGGCGATGAAGTTGAAATCTGCGTTTATTTCGAAAATCCGCAAGGGTTCGTCAAAGGGGTATATACGGTTGACGTCTATACCGACGAGACGAAAATCGGCTCTGCCGACTTGCTGCTCAAATAGGTTATGGCCGGCATATATGTCCATTTCCCATTCTGCGCATCGAGATGCATTTATTGCGATTTCTATTCTCGGGTAAGGAGTGATTGGACAGCATATGTCGAAGCTCTTGTAAAGGAGCTTTCGGCCAATGGAGATTTTTTCAAAGGCGTCTCTCCTGCCACACTGTATTTCGGTGGGGGGACGCCTTCCCTTTTGCCCGTCTGTGAACTGAAGAAGGTTGCCGATGCGGCGAGGGAGATTTTCGGTGTCGCGGAGTTTGAAGAATTCACTTTGGAAGCAAACCCCGATGACGTAACCCCTTCTTCTGCCGGGGAGTGGAGGAAAATGGGCGTCACCAGGGTAAGCATGGGCGTACAGTCGTTCGACGACTCCCATCTCAAATGGATGAACAGAAGGCATACTTCGGCACAGGTTTCCGAGGCTGTCGAAGCTCTTCGAAGTGCCGGAATAAAGAATGTCTCCATAGACCTCATCTTCGGGTTCACAGGGCTCTCTGACGGACAGTGGGACGACAACATATCCAAAGCGCTGTCACTTGCTCCCGAACATATTTCGTGCTATCAGATGACCGGCCGGTATTCACATCCTTCCGAGGAGTTGTGCTTCAGCCAATACGCCCATCTGCAGGACCGTCTCGCGGAGGCAGGATACCGGCAGTATGAGGTGTCGAACTATTGTCTGGAGGGTTACGAATCGCGCCACAACAGCGGATATTGGAATCGAAGCGCCTATCTGGGCGTGGGTGCGGCGGCGCACTCTTTTGACGGGGACCGTCTGCGCCGCTGGAATCTTGCCGACATCGACAAATATGAAGGAGGCGCCGCCCCCATAGAGGAATCACTTACCGACGAGGAATGCATCGAGGAGATACTTATGCTTGGTCTCCGTACAGCCAGCGGTGTGGACCTGAATCTTATTCCTGCGGATTACCGGGAAAAAATGAAACCGGCCCTGGATCATATGATCAGGACCGGTTCTATTCTGAAATCTGACTCCCGGATCCGAATCCCTTCCGGGAAACTTTTCATTTCTGACTGGATCGTGGGTCAGCTTATTGTCTGATTGCTTAGCAGCAACCGCAGAGGCAGTTGGCCTTGCAGAAAGCATAAATTGCGATAAGTGCGAAACCGAGAAGAATGATGGTTACGTAAATGCCGCAGATGACTTTCCATCTCTTGAGCCATATGTCATTGTTCCAACCAAGGGTATGGAGCGCACTCCAGAAGCCGTGTGTGAGGTGGAACCAGAGAGCGATGAACCAGATGAGGTAGAGGACAAGCACCCACCATTTGCCGAAGGTGAGGTTCATCAGTTCGTATGGGTTGCCTTCAGCGCCGCCCTTGAACATTTCAAGCTGCATCTTTGCCCAAAAATCTGTGAGGTGCAATGCAATGCCGAGGACGACAATAATGCCGAGGACGAACATGTTCTTTGCGGACCATGAGTCAACCGCAGCTTTGTTGGATACTGCATATCTTTGGTCACCACGGGCTTTGAGGTTGCCGATGGTGAGGATGAAAGCATAGATGATGTGTACAAGGAATCCTGCTGCCAGAATAGGAACCATAATGCTTACAATACCGAGGGACATGAAATCGCAAACCCCCTGGAATACCTTGCCTGTCCATACGCCGTCAACCATACTGCTGCTTGGATCAAAGACATAGGTAAGGTTCAGACACATATGAAGTGTCAGAAAGAGGATGAGGAAAAGTCCGCTGATACTCATCAACAGCTTCTTTCCAATTGATGATTTGAATATGTTTGCCATTGTTTTTTGTTTTTGTTTTTCGTTTTTATCCAAACTGAATGCAAATATAAGCCTAAACTTGTTAAAATCATAATATTTGGTTACTTTTGTTTGATAATGAAGAACTGTCGGATGAAATACAACAGAATATTGCTCAAGCTCAGCGGAGAGGCTATGGGAGGCCCGGATGGTACCGGTCTCGACGAAAAGGTAATGGAGAATTTTGCCAGACAGATTGCCGCGGTGGCGAAGTCGGGTGTGCAGGTTGCCATCGTTATCGGAGGAGGTAACATTTTCCGTGGACTGAGCGGAGCATCCAGAGGATTCGACCGCGTGCGCGGTGATCAGATGGGAATGCTCGCCACAACCATCAACAGCATAGGAATGTCACTTTGCCTCAGAGGACAGGGCGTAAAAGCCGAAGTCTTTACCTCCACTCCGATGAGGCCTATGGCCAAATATTACATGAGGGACGAAGTTCTCGAGTATATGGAGAACGGAGGAGTGGCTCTTGTTTCCGGAGGTACGGGAAACCCTTTCTTTACGACGGATTCCGGCGCGGCGTTGAGAGCGTGTGAACTTCGTTGCGATGCCCTTCTCAAAGGAACGAAGGTTGATGGCGTATATGACAGCGACCCCATGAAGAATCCTTCTGCAAAAAAGTATGACACCCTCACTTTTGACAAGGCTCTGGAAGACGAGCTGCACGTGATGGATCTTACGGCTTTCACTCTCTGCAAGGAGAATGACATGCCGATCGTGGTGTTCAACATCAACCGTGCCGGAGCGTTGGAAGAACTTGTAAACGGAGAGAAGGTGGGAACAGTAATCAGCAACAAACAATAATCAAAGATATGTTAGAGAAAGCAAAAGCTACCGTGGATTCTGTAGTCGAAAAGATGCAGAACGCGGTCAATCATCTTGAAGAGGATCTGAAGACTTATCGTGCAGGTAAGGCAAACGTTGCCGTTTTCAATGGTGTTATGGTGGATTATTACGGAAATATGACTCCGCTGCCTCAAGTTTCAAGTATCAATGCTCCGGATGCCAAGACAATGATAATACAGCCTTGGGAAAAGAACCTTATTCCGAAGATTGAAAAGGCTATTATGGATGCCAACCTTGGATTTACTCCGCAGAACAATGGAGAGACCATCCGTATCAACGTGCCTGCACTGACTGAGGAACGCCGCAAGGAACTTGTGAAGAAGGCCCGCACTGCCGGTGAGAATGCCAAGGTAAGCATTCGTAATGCCCGCCGTGACGCCATTGAGGCGCTCAAGAAACTTCAGAAGGAGGGCCTTCCTGAGGATTCTGAGAAGGACAGCGAAGATACCGTTCAGAAGAAGACTGACTTTTTCTCAAAGAAGGTTGACGAGATTCTCGCGGCCAAGGAGAAAGAGATAATGACTGTATAACTCTTGATAGAGATAGTATCAGGACCTTGTAGTGCGGAGAGCGGGGAGCAGGTTTTTGCTACTGCCTCTGCACTTCGTTTAATGGACACTCTTGAGGGCAGAATGCATCTGCGGGCCTTCAGAGCGGGCCTGTGGAAGCCTCGTACCCGGCCTGGCAGTTTTGAAGGGGTGGGAGAGAAGGGCTTCCCGTGGCTTAAGGATGTCCAGCAACGATTGGGATACAAGGTTATGGTTGAGGTGGGTACTCCGTCTCACGTGGAAGCGGCTCTCAAGGCGGGAATGGATATGCTCTGGATAGGCGCGCGAACCACTACCAATCCTTTTGACGTGCAGGCAATCGCCGATGCTCTCCGTGGTACTGACATCCCTGTTTTCGTGAAGAATCCTATTAATCCTGATGTCGATTTATGGGTAGGGGCCGTTGAAAGGCTCTCTGCTGCCGGAATAACTGACATCAGTACGGTCCATCGCGGTTTTTCATATTACGAAAAGAGCCGATACCGCAACTATCCCAAGTGGCAGGTTCCCATTGACGTGATGCAGATGCTGCCGGATGTGCCGATGTATTGCGACCCCAGCCATATCGGGGGAAGCAGGGAGTATCTGCGTGAAATCTCGCAGAAAGCTCTGGATCTGGGGTTCAAAGGGCTTTTTGTAGAGAGCCACATATCTCCCGATACTGCAAAGAGCGATGCTCTCCAGCAGGTGACCCCGCAGGAACTTGTGGGAATGCTTTCAAGCCTTGTGGTGAAGAATTCAAAGGCTCTGAATGAAGGAAACATAGCTCTTCTCAGAGCGAAGATCGACACTATTGATGACAATTTGCTGGATGTGCTTGCGGAGAGGATGAAGGTTGTGGAACAGATAGGCGAATACAAAAGGGCCAACAAGATGCAAGTGTTCCAGCAGTCCCGTTGGGAGGAGGTTCAATCGAGAGTGGCAAAAGGAGCGCGGACACGCGGTCTGGATGCTGATGCCGTAGGTGAACTTTTCAAAATAATACATCAGGCTTCCATCGAACGCCAATGATTGATATGGAGAAGAAGAAGACACACGTTGAAATACGCAACAAGAAGGCGGGATTCGAGTATGAGATGCTCGAAAGCTTCACTGCAGGCATTGTGTTGAGCGGCACTGAAATCAAATCGATCAGGGAAGGAAAAGCTTCTCTGGTTGATTCATACTGCTATTTCGTCGGCGGTGAGCTCTTCGTGAAAAACATGAATGTGGCAGAATACTGGTGGGGTTCGGCATTCAGCCGTCAGGATCCGAAGCGTGACAGGAAACTGCTGCTTACAAAGCGTGAACTGCGTAAACTCCAGCGAGCCGTGAAGGAGAAAGGTCTTACGATAGTTGCGACCAGACTCTTCATTTCGGAGAACGGCTACGCGAAACTCAATATTGCCCTGGCCCGGGGAAAACGGGAATTCGACAAAAGAGAATCCATCAAGGAAAAGGATATGCGCCGCGATATGGACCGCAGTTAGTCTATCTGCCTGAAAGTACCCTCTCCACCTGAGAATGGTGATTCGCTCCTATGGGTACGGAAAATCCTCCTACTTCCAACGATTTGGCATTGAATGACTTGATGGCGGCAATCCGTACAATGTGCGATTTGTGTACCTGGATGAAGTCATCTTCGGGGAGCTGTCTGTATAGATCCTTCAGACGCATAAGGGAAAGAAGATACGAGCCGTTTGAAAAAACAATCTTGACATAGTCTCCCATACCCTCGATACGGTCGATATCTTCAAATCTGACCACATGGGTGCGGTATTCCGATTTGATGCTTATTGTGGCAGGAACGTTTCTCTGAGGAGCATTGCTCTCCTTTTCAATCTCCCTTGCCGCATGTTTAGCCGCTGCGAGGAAGTCCTCATAGCTTATGGGTTTGAGGAGGTAATCCACTGCATTCACCTTGTATCCCTCAATGGCATATTGGCTGTAGGCCGTAGCAAAGATGACTTTGGTCTTGTCGTTCAGGTGACGGCTGAGTTCCATCCCGTTCATCTTTGGCATATGGATATCGCAGAAAAGCAGGTCGGGGGCGAATCCCGAGTCGAAGGCCGCAAGAATTTTTTCGGCACTCCTGAATCCCCCTTCAAATCTGAGGAAAGGAGTCTGACTCACATATTTCTCCATCATCTGGAGGGCGAGAGGCTCGTCTTCAACTACTGCACAGGTTATGATTTTGGGGATTTCAGCCATTACAACATTATTTCCAGATCAGTTTCAAAAAAGCCATCTCCCATCTCTCCATGTTTCAATGAGTAATTCTTGCCATAGAGCAGCTTGAGGCGTTTTACGGTATTTTTCACACCGACTCCTGATTCTCCCTCTTGTTCCATCTTCGGATGGGAGGTGTTACGTATGCGGCAGTTCAGTTTGTTCCCGTCAACCTTTATTTGAATATCAATTGAGGATGGCTCAGAGTAACTGACTCCGTGCTTGAAGGCATTTTCGATGAACGGAATCAATATCAGTGGGGCGATCTCCAGAGTATCCGATACTTCCGGTATTTCTACAGACAGGCTTATCGAGCTGTCGAGACGCAATGACTCCAGATCGATGTAGCCTCTGGTGAATGCAAGCTCATCTTTAAGCAGTACTTTCTCGCTTGAACAGTCATAGATGATATATCTCAACAAGTGGCTCAGACTATGAACGGCCTTCTGTGACTTGTTGGCATCAACTGCTATCAGAGAATAGATGTTGTTGAGCGTATTGAACAGGAAATGTGGGTTGATCTGGCTTTTGAGACTCTGCAATTCGGATTGCGCTCTGAGTTTGTCCATCTCGGCGATGGTGATGCCTGCGCTGTATGTCATCTCAGTCATTTTCACGGCCACACTCAAACTGGCAGTAAGAGCCAGAAGGATGAATTCCCCGCAAGCGTAGATTATTTCGCTCAATGGAGATGCCTCACTGGCGTCAACGTCTGATATGCAGGTTACGATGATTATCTCGCTGCCTGCCAGAAGCAGCAAGGAGAGGACAAGATTGATGAAAATGAATTGCCGCCACTTCTTTCTTGCCACATATTTCTTTACAAAATAGCAGTAATCGGCGTAAAAGAGCGCTATCAGGGCGAAAAGAGCCACCATAATGCTGGCATACCACCTTCCCGTGAGCTGGATACCTCCCACGTGGTTGATGAGAATAGGCATCAACAGCAGTGCCACCCAAATCAGCAGCGGCATCATGATTGGTGTCAGACGGCGTCTTCTGCCCCGGTTCATTTTGTCAGATGTTTAGGCGTAGAGGCCTCCGTTGATGGATATTACCTGTCCGGTGACATATGCCGATTCCTCTGAAGCAAGGAACGAAACGAGTGCTGCAACCTCTTCCGGGCGGCCGAATCTTCCGGCAGGAATAGTCTTTTCAAGGTTCTCCTTGTCAAGACCTTCTGTCATATCGGTGACGATGAATCCCGGCGCAATGGCATTTACGGTGATGCCGCGGCTTGCAAGTTCCTTGGCCAGAGCCTTGGTGGCTCCGATAAGTCCTGCTTTTGCGGCTGAATAGTTGGTCTGTCCCGGAAGCCCCATCATTCCGCTGACGGAAGCCATATTGATGATCCTACCGTTGCGTTTGCGCATCATTTTGCTCACGACAGGACGGGTGGCATTGTAGAATCCGTCCAATGTGGTTGAGATGACCTTATGCCACTGTTCGGCCTCAAGCATAGGAAGAACGGCGTCCTGACGGACTCCGGCATTGTTGACGAGAACTTCGATGTAGGAATCTTTATGTGCCGCCTGCCAGGCTTCGATGGCCCCTTTGGTGGATTCGAGGTCCGCCACGTCAAACGGAAGCAGTTCGGCCGTTCTGCCGAGTGCCTCTACTTCAGCTTTCACTGCGAGAGCCGCATCCTTTCCGGACCTGTAGTTAATGAGAATGTCAAAGCCGTCTTTTGCCAGACGGAGGCATATTGCGCGGCCGATTCCTCTTGATCCGCCGGTTACCAATGCGTATTTAGCCATATTGTCGTATGTTATAAAATTCTTTTTTTGCATATTATGCTGCAGGTGCGGATTGATGACATCATCGTTCCAAGCATTCCGTGCAGTGTCATGCTTTGTCCTGATATGAAGAGGTTGTCTATCGGTGTGAGAGGGGAGAGCATGGTGCCCATAAGGTTTTTGCTTGATTTCCTTACTCCGAAGGCCGATCCTTCAACCGTTCCCGTGTAATCGCGGTATGTGAGAGGCGTACTTGTCCATATCCTCTCTATGTTTTCCTCAAGCTGAGGAATGTATTGTTCCGCAAGGGCTATGCTCTCGCGTGCCTTTTTCTGTTTGAATTCTTCGTAGGATTCCGGCCTGTGGCCCCTTACCGTGTCGGCCCACTCCTTGACTGCATCCCACGACATAGGGGTAAGCAGGTCAATGTCCCTTACAAAGGGCTCTTCCCGCTCCTGCAAATTGAAGTTCACGAGCATCTCCCGGACAGGATCCTGGGCTTCGAAAGAGTTGTGCCACAAGTCGTCGCTGCCGTGAATGGCCAGCATACAGTTGCGGTACGGAATCGTATCTTTCCGAATGAGCAGGTGCGTGGTGAACATTCCAACGCTGTTCTTGAGAGCGGCCATCCTTTTTCTGTAGATTTTCCGTACAAACGGTGTCTCCGGAATGAGCCCGATTGTAAGCGTTGGATGAATGGTGGATACAAACTGTTTTGCCGTGAATCTCTTTCTTCCGCATATGGCGGCTTCGATGCGGCCGTCGGACGACAATGCGAATGAGCTCACCTTGGTACAAGTGATGATGGTCCCTCCGAGCGCCTCTATTTCAGAAGCAAGGGTGTCAGCAATCCTTTGTCCGCCACCGCTCATACGGTATGAGCCTTGGATAAATGAGGCGAGTGACTGCGCGAAGGAGTACAACGGCAGGGTTTCGGTCAGTTCTGTGGTGAAGGCGCCGGCGCACAACACGTCTCTGAGAAGTTGCGATTTGATGTGCTCCTGCAGGAATTCGTAGGCCGATGTGGTGAACCAGTCACTGTCGATGATGTTCCAGTCGAGAGCGAGCGAGTCGTACATATGATCGCTGATGTCACGCAGTACTGCAATTACGGCATCGATGCCATCAGCTTCATCCGGGAATTCCTTGACGAGGTCATTGCGGAAGTTGTCAAATCCGTTACGGAGACGGAACATGCGTCCTCTTACGGAAAGCTCTAAAAAGCACTCGTCGGAAAGTCTTTTCCAAGGGAGATTGTCCAATCCGAAATACGAAATGAGCGGATACATCATTTCTCCTTTTCTCACACCTCCCACATAGTGGAAGCCAGTGTCGAATCTGGCACCGCGTCTGTTGAAAGATTGGAATGCGCCTCCCACAATGTGCCCTTGTTCGAGGACACAGACGGAGTATCCCTCCTTCAGAAGGGTATAGGCGCAGGAGAGGCCCGAAAGGCCACCTCCAATAACGACGATATCGTACTCCGGAGTTGTCATATTTCTACTGTAAAGTTCCTTTCAAGGTAAGAAACTGATTTTCATGGTTGTCCGGGGAGACCAGTTCTGCGCAGACCGTGAAGGTGTTTTCTTCCGGGCACATCGAAACGATGACCAGGACGTCGTATCCCGGGAACAACATTCCCGTGAAACGGCAGTTCTTGATCTCGGACCATTTCAGGCTGCGGCCGGCAATCTGCTCTGCACATTGGCGGACAACGGAGAGCGTCATTACGCCGGGGCACACCGGTTTGCCGGGGAAGTGCCCTTCGTACACCTTGTGTCCTTCACACAGGTGTATGAGGAACAGCTCCTTTCCTTCTTCGTCAGTCTTTCTCGACTTGACGGTGAAAAAAACGTTCTCTTCCATCATTCGTCAACAGCCAGTTTCATTGAACAATTCAATATTTCTCCGTTTTCATCCGAGGTGGTTGCGGAAATCATTGTGATACCTCCCACTACGGAGACAATTTTAACGTCAGTGTTCAAGATGCCGCCTTTTTTTGCGACATTTCCCGAGAACTTGCATTTGCGGATGTCCCCGATATATCCGAGAGCCACTGTTTTGCCCTCAAGAAGACGGCAGTAGCCTATGTAGGCGGCGGCGCTCTGGGCGATATGCTCCAGATAACCCTCCTGAATCATATTCCCGGCATCATCAAGAAACATGTTGCCGGGAAGTATATTCAAAGAGGATCGGCAGCTGCGCTGGTCGATGTATTCGAACCTGTCAACCATTGCAATCGGAGACCTCTGAGGTATCAGACTTGCAATGTCCGTGACGACTTTACATTCTTGAATGGACATAGTCGTAGAGGTCGGCGAATGTGCGGATCTTAGGCAGGTCTGCAGCCTTGATTTCAACTTCAAACTCGTCTTCAACCAATCCTACCATGTCAACGAGGCTGAGGCTGTCAAGATGGAGAGTCTCCTTGATAGGAGCATCCGGGGTGATGGCAGAAGGATCGATCTCGAAATCGTCGGCCAGAATTGATACCATTTTTTCAATAAGTTCACTTTTTTCCATAATATTCTGCCCTTGCGGGACTTTTGTTAAAGGTTTTTGATTACAAGTGTTGAGTTGGTGCCTCCGAATCCGAAGCTGTTTGAGAGAAAGGTGTCGAATTTGTAATTGTCGATTCTCTTTCCCGGGATATTCAGCTTGCAGGTGTCTTCATCGCCCTTTTCGAAGTTGAGATTTGCTGCAATGAAGTTGTTCTTCATCATCAGAATCGAATAGATGACCTCGCTTGCTCCGGCCATCCACATTTCGTGACCTGTCTGCCCCTTTGTTGAGGTTACAGGAGGCATGTTGTCGCCGAATACGGCATAGATGGCTTTAGCCTCATTAGTGTCGCCTACGTGTGTTGAGGTGGCGTGGGCATTGATGTAGCCTATCTTCTCTTTTGCCACGCCGCTTTGCTCAAGCGCCATGAGAAGGGATTTCCTAGGACCGTCGACATTAGGGGAGGAGATGTGGTCGCCATTTGCGGAGAAACCATATCCAAGTACCTCGGCAATGATAGGCGCACCGCGCTTGACGGCTGATTCATAACTTTCGATTACGACTGTGGCTGCTCCGCCGCCCGGTACGAGACCGTCACGGTTGATGTCGAACGGACGGGAAGCCTTTTCAGGCTCGTCCTCTCTTTGTGAGAATGCACTGATGCCGTCGAAACTGCCGATTGAATTAGGATTGACCTCCTGGGCTCCTCCGCATACGACACAATCCTGAAGTCCCCACTTGATGAGAAGGGAGCCAAGACCGATTGCGTGGGAACCGCTGGCGCAGGCTGCGCTGACGGTCATATTGATGCCGCGCAGTTTGAACAGGCAACCGAGGTTCATCGTAACGGTGGAGTTCATTGACTGGAATATCGCACCGGAACCAACCAGGCGGGTGGAGTGTTTTGCCCTCATTATGTCAACGCTCTTTACGACTGCATCTGCGCTACTGTCGTTTCCGTAGAGAAGACCGATGTCGTGATTCTCGATATATTCCGGGGTGAGATTCGCCATTTTAAGTGCGTCAACCGTTGCCATATACGCATACTGCGCCTCTTCCGGCATGAACACTCTGTGTGCTCTGTCGACGATGCCTTTGAGTTCAGGTTTCTTCACGAATGCGGTAAGGCCTGACTGGAAGCCCATCTCCTTGCGTTCGGGCTCGAATATGATGCCTGATTTTCCGTTGTAAAGCGACTCTTTGACCTCTTCGAGGCTTGTGCCAAGGCAGGACCAGATTCCCATTCCTGTGATGACTACTCTTCTGTTGTTGTCCATAGTTATGATAATGTTTTGTCTATTTCTTCAATAATTGCTCTGCGCTCATCGGAAAGTTTTTCCGAATTCCCGCCTGTTACATATCTCCAAACACCTTTCGTCTTTACGAAGAACATCTTGTATTTTACGGCGAACGTCAGAAGGAGAGGGTACGCTATGAAAAATGCAAGAGCCTTGAATATCGCCCCGGAGAAGAGCAGGATAAGTGCAGGAAGTATCCAGAGCAGCGGTGCGGTAATCAGAACCGTGGTGCCGAACTGCCAGGTGCTTTGGAAGAGAAGGTCTCCCTTTCCGTTGACTTTTATCTTTCCGAGAAGATATGGAATAAGCAGAGCCGGCCAGGTGACGGCAACTGACAGTCCGAACAAAGGCAGCAGGGCGACAAGTGCCAGGATTCTGAGAGCAAGCTCCTTCTTCCCCGGCTTTTCTGCTACGACCCAGTCGCGCATGCCGTTCTCCATTATCTTGGTTTCAAGTGATTGAAGTCTGTCGAGAAGCGATTTTGTCTTTTCAGGTTCAGATGCTGATGCTGCCTCAAGACCGGCAACCAGTTTCTTGTCGGCCTTCAGCTTTTCGCTCAAATCCTCCGGGTCAAATCCGCATTTTCGGGCAAATTCGGCTCCGTACGGACCCGTGCGCAGCTGGTCGATACCGGCATAGTGATCCAGGTCGGTGATGTCCAACATCATCGAACGGATTTGCTCCTCCACCTTTTCGTTGACTTCGCGCATTGCCGTACGCGGCTTGGTTTTGTACAGCTCGTAGTACTGCGACAAGGCTATCGGGGTACCGAACTGGAGCAGGAAATCGTAGAATGGGTGGAAATAGTTGGCATAGTGGTGCGCAAAAGGCACAACGTATATCTCTTTGCTGAAATTAAACTTCTCAGCTGTCTGGAAGGACATTGTCAGGTAGGCGAGGGAGAAATATCCGAGCCAGCGCTTGTCCTGATGTGCCGCTTCCGGGAAAATTATCAGAGTGTTGCCATTTCCAAGGTACTCCTCGGCCTTTGAAAAGGTCGATTTGTTGGATTCCTTCGACTTGGTGATGCTCACACCGTCGAAGCTGGCTCTTGTGACAGGAAGAAGACCGAGCCAGTACAGAAACCGTGTTATGATGCCATTGATCTTGAACACGTCTCCGCGAGTGAGGCAGTATGGCTTCCTGTCGGATAATGCCGCCTCCACATTGAGCGGGTCCATCATGCAGTTCTGGTGATTTCCAGCAAGAACCACAGGATTGCCGTCACGCGGGATATTCTCCAGTCCGATGTACTGTATCCTGCGATAGTAGGCTTTGTTTATGATGGAAACAAAACCTCTGAACACTTTCGAAAATCCTTTGACTTGTGCCACTTTTACCGCTTTTACGCCAATCTCCAAAATTACCTAATACGTTCGTGATTAGCAACTATTATCGGTGAACAGGGCAGATTTGTCGGTGTTTTTCAGAAACTGAGTCTTTTACATTCCACTGTCAATCAACCTTGAAATTATTGGAAAGAGGTTCGAACCAGTAGTAGCAGCCACCGTGTTCACGGTCAGGGTGATACCATCTGGTATCTTTCCCTGCAAGTAAGTCGATACGGTAATTTCTTGCGTCAGCATCCATTTCAACAAAATTCTCGTAATTGTCCTCAAACTTGTCACCGTATGCCAGATAGGATATGGCCCGCCAAAGCGTGTACCTGCACGGTGCTGAAAAACAGGTGAATGGGGAGTTCCCCATAACGCTATCGCTACTCCTGTATCCGGCAAAATTTTCTGTTCCGATAGGATACACTCCCAAACCCTCTCCATTATATCTGCTGTCTTTCAGAAATCTCGACCAGGGAACTGCCTCCGGATCTGGGGTGAGGGAGAAATTCGTATAAAAACCCTGCTTCTGGCGCTCTTTCAATTTTTCTTCGCCGTGTGAAAGCCAAGAGGGTTGCATTCTGTTTCCGGGGTACTCGTACTCGTCCGCCAATTTGCCAATTCCGTGGCCACAGGCTTCGTGCGTCACTAATTGCACCATCTCCACACCATTTCTGACGCCTAAGAATGCATCAAATCCACCTTCGGAGTATTTACCTCCATTATCAACATCGTATGTTGACTGTGTGCTAACTCCTTTTCTTGCAGGGAGATAATTAACTACAATGTATCGCCCCGCGCCGTAGTTATATGGTGAAACCAATGTTGATGAGTATTTATAAATCTGATCATAGTTGCACCATATAGAGGCTCTGCCACCATAAAATGGGTCATCGAACCTCAAATCGATGGCTGACCTGGTTCCCGGGCCATAATATTCATTGGGAGAGACAGTCGTAATAATATAGATATTGAAGAGATCTCTCATCGAATACATAGGGTCCTCATAGAAGAATGCATTTACGGCGCCATTCATTACCTTGTTGAATGTCCCGTCGGCAATCTGTCTGTCAGAGAAGCAGTTGCCGAGGAAAATCAAGTCTATCCCCCTGCCTTTGGAGGCTTTCTGAACCAGCCTTACCTCCCCGTCGCGTGAGTAGTCCTTCGATTCGTACAGATATCCGTGTCTGAACTCTTTCTTGAGGAAATCAGCTATCGCTGAATAGTCGGTCGTCTGGTTTGTAGAAATACATATTTTTCCGTCACTGTCAAGAATGGTCAGGTCGGCTGGACCGGAATCGTAATAATAATATTCATGGCCATAGCTTGCGAGTTCAGTTAATCCTTCCTTACGGGCAGCTTCCGTAGGGTAGCTGGCAACTTCAAATGGTCCATATCCAGGAACAACATCGCCAAAATCGTCAATAAAATATTGTGGAATGCCAATAACTTGAAACCCATCATCTTTATATGCCTGATACATCTGTTCTATGTATGGGCCGAGGGCTCCAGCAAAAGGATAAAGTATATCATATTGGCCATAGGAATACGCAACAATCATCGTGTATTTATGGCTCGAGACTTCGTCAGCCAGATTATATTCCTTGCCGGTAGAGTAGTCATTAAACGTGATTGACGGGAAAAGCGGGTCAAAATCGTTTATTTCCATCATATAAGACCTGGAATTAGGCCAGAATTTGCTCGACAACACCCATTCCGGCACAGGACCGCCCAAGCCTGGGCCGATTTCGAGATATTCCAAGTCGGGGAAATACCTGAATTCTTCTGGAATGGAGCCGGAGAAAGAGAGATTGGTTGAAAAGAGATAAAATCTCTTGAGCCGCGTCAGTGAAAGAAACTCCTTCGGAATTTCATTGACATCGAAAAGTGACAGATAAAGCCATTCAAGAACGGGGAATTCTTTAAAGATGGAGAAATCGCCTTCGTGCCCTTTCCAGCTCAAAAGTTCAAAGCGCCTCAATGAGTCCAATTCGGACAGTATTCGTGGGGCCTTGCCGTCCACATCCGGCAATTTAAGAGTGAATATACGCCCGTGGAACATTTCTATCTCGCATTCTCCGCTTTCAGGCACAAGCCACTGCGAGATGGCTTCAAGAACTTTTTTGTCCGTACCCTCTTTTTCGATATACAGATGCGATTGTTGGCCTTGAGTGGGCAGGTAATTGTAAAATACTATTAAGAAATGTTCCAATTCGACTTTTTTGTCCGTCGCAGTAATCGTCACCGTAGTCGTGCCTTTATGCCCGCTGTCCGGAGAAATACTGACGCCGTGATTCCAGTCATCTGCTCCAAAAAACGTTTTCCAAGTCGTATCCGCAACGACTTCCAGGGTAGCTGTGCCTCCTTCCTGATCCAGATTGATTGTACTGACCGACAGCCGGGGAGCCGGAATGGTTTCCTGCTCCTTTTCTTTAGGCTCGGATGGGCCGGGCTTCAGTTTTTCAGGCTCTGGAGGTTTAACACATCCTGCCACAAAAATGGCCGAAAAAGTGGCGAGAACAAACCATTTGAAGCTATTTGAGAATTTCATAGGAGTGAGATTTTGAATCGTTGACACGAAATGAGTCTCATAGTTCCTGCGAAAATAACATAATTTATTGAAAATTAACCATTTTTTCAGAGCGATTTCCTCATACGAACGAGAGGCACATAGCATCAACGAGAAGATAAACAGTTTCGCACACAAGACCTACACCTCTGAAGAGTTAACAATATCGCCGCTATCCGGCGGGATAAAGCCCTGCTACTCGGGCCGCGAACATAAAATTGTTCGCCGGTGGCGAACGAAATCAGAAGAGACGATATCCTTTCTGTCAGTTTCTCTCACCATGTAGAGGTTCGAATCATCCGTCTGTACAATTGTAATTAACGTGCCCATAAACTTTTGGGAGATAAGATGGCCCCGGAATGTGATTCTGACCGCATCCCAGGACCGTTTTGTTTTACTGTTTGTCGATGTTGAATTCGTATGGTGAGAACTCGCCGACCATTCCTCGTTCTTGGGTGAGTTGGTCGAATTCCTCGAAGGTGTATTTGCCCAGGACTCGTCCACTTCTGATTTCCGAAAACATTCTGGATTCTCGGTCGAACACGAATCTATGCGAATCATTGTTGACCAGCCAGCAACCGTATTTC
>JAGHSK010000020.1 GCA_018065895.1 Candidatus Cacconaster equi | reverse complement strand
GGCGAAGGAATGAGCAGAGATAAGGTCCTTCGTATTATTTTCGCCGTATTTTCGGGGGTTGGATAGATTGTGATCCTCGCGTGCCGTTGGTTCTGGGCATTGGCGATTCTCTTGGCTGCTATCGTTTATATTTCAGTTAATCTGGTCGCGGCCATTTGCGATTCAGCGAAGAAGAAATAAAACAAGGCCGCACTTCTTGGCAAAAGGAACTTCGTCGCTGTAGGTGGAGAGGGAACGGTTCACGAGGTGCTGAAGGGGATAATGAAATGTTCCGATGAGACAGGTATCCCTTCCGAATCCTTCTATCTCGCGGCAGTTTCCATAGGGTCCGGCAACGACTGGATAAAGTCAACGGGAGCCCCGAACGATATAGAAGGGATTGCGGATTTGCTTGTCGCCAATTCTTTTTCCGCGCATGCAAATCAACCATTCCCCGGAGGACTATCTCGACCTCAATACCGACCACGACCAGGCCTGGAAACGCATAGACGACTGTATCGACCTGATACTGGAAAAGACTATCATGAGTAAATAAAACTCTCCATCATCAAAGAACAAAATTGGCCAGAGCTGTTTTGCTCTATTTTTTTTATCTTTGCTTTCAAGTGAAATCATACAATTTATGAGGCGTATCAGTTTTGACGAGGCAGTTAAGATTCTATATAGCGGAAAATCATTCAATCTGGAAAAATCTGACATTCAGTTGATGGATGATAGTTTTAATTTTCTGAAGGATTTTTCAAGAGATAAAGTGATTTATGGAATCAACACTGGATTCGGACCTATGGCTCAATGGCGGGTTGACGACAAAAGTTTGAAGGAGCTCCAATACAATATCATCCGAAGCCATTCTGCCGGTGCCGGGGAATGTCTGCCTGATATATGTGTCAAGGCAGCAATGATAGCTCGAGTTGGTACCTTCCTACAAGGAAGGTCAGGAATTCATCCAGATGTCGTCAAACTTCTGGTCGAGTTCATCAATAGGGGTATATGTCCGTACGTCCCTTCACATGGAAGTGTCGGAGCCAGTGGCGACCTGGTTCAATTGGCACATATAGCCCTGACATTGATTGGGGAGGGGAAGGTGCACTACAAAGGTGTATGGCGTCCAACAATCGAGGTGCTGAACGAAAACAATCTTAAACCGATCCAGGTTTATATACGCGAAGGGCTCTCATTGACCAATGGAACGTCAGTCATGACAGGAATCAGCGTAATCAACCAGTATAACGCTGAAAACCTCCTTGATTGGGCTACTTTAGGCTCGGTTTTGATGAACGAAATAGCTTCTTCTTATGATGACTTTATGGCTGAAGAATTGAATTGGTGCCGGAGACACACCGGTCAACATGTCATTGCAAGGAGAATGCGTGAAATTTCATCGGGAAGTCAGTGCATGCGGAATAGAGCTGCATCTCTGTATGATGGTGGACATTCTGAAAAAACTTCTTTCACACATAAAGTCCAAGCATATTATTCCCTCAGATGCATCCCGCAGATATATGGCCCCATCTACGACACACTCTCCAACACACGGGAGATTCTTGAAGATGAAATGAGTTCCGCATGTGACAACCCTATTGTCGATAAAGATGCCGGCAATGTTTTTCATGGAGGGAATTTTCATGGCGACTATATTTCATTGGAAGAGGACAAGGTTAAGATTTCTCTGGTAAGATTGGTAATGACTCTCGAGCGTCAATTGAATTATCTGTTTCATGACAAGATTAATGGTATCCTTCCTCCTTTCCTGAATCTGGGAGTTCTCGGTTTGAATTATGGTATGCAGGCTTGCCAGTTTACAGCTACATCAACAACTGCAGAATGCCAGACACTAGCCATGCCGAATTACGTTCATAGCATTCCAAACAATAATGACAATCAAGACATTGTGAGTATGGGTACAAATACGGCCCTTCTTTGTAAAAAGGTCATAGAGAACGCATATCAGGTGATGTCGATATATTATATTGCATTGGTTCAGGCCGTTGACTGTCTGAAGATAAAAGATAAGCTTGCACCTCTCACGAGGAAAGTCTATGATGAAATTCGTGGAATCGTTCCGCTGTTTATTGAAGATACTCCATTCGATGAAGACATTGCCGCCATTGAAAAATATCTAAAGAAAAACCGGCTTTACTTAAAATAGCCTTTGTGAAGGACCACTTCTTGAAACAATATGGCAAATCACATTGAAATGAAACGTGAGGTGTGGGTAGACTGGATGCGCATTGCCGCCTGCTTCCTGGTGATGGTGGTGCATAGCACGGAGCCTTTTTACTTCGGAGGAGAGGGCACCCTCATACTCACACGCACCGACGCCTTCTGGGCATCATTCTTCGACACCTTCGCAAGAGCCTGCGTGCCTCTGTTCGTGGTAGCTTCCAGCTACCTCCAGTTCCCTCTGCACTACAGCACCGGTGAATTCCTCCGCAGACGCGCCGCTAGAATATTGATTCCATTCGTCCTGTGGACAGTGGTGTACGCACTGATATGGGGCGAGCCTGTGCAGAATTTCAAGGATCTGCTGCTCAACTTCAACTACACAGCCGGCCACCTCTGGTATGTCTATATGCTGATCGGCCTTTACCTGCTGATGCCGCTGCTCTCACCCTGGGCGGAGAAAGTCGGCAGGAGAGAGCTCCTTTTCTTCATGGCCATCTGCCTTTTCACCACCTTCATCCCGTTCATACGCGAAAAGGCGGTGGGAGACAACGCAGTGTTCTTGTTCGGACCCGGAGGCATCCCGATGCAGGGCCAATATCCTCTCTGGGGAGAAGCAAGCTGGAATGAATTCGGAGTATTCTATTATTTCAGCGGTTTCATTGGATATCTCCTGCTGGGCCTGTACCTGCGAAAGTTCGTGGAAGAACTGTCCACAGGCAGGACGCTTGCCATAGCGGTCCCTTGCTGGCTCGTCGGCTTCGCAATATGCTTCCAGGGCTTCCTGCGCAGGGTGTTCGAGACCGCACAGGGCACGTTTCCCGTGGGTGGAGACGTATCTGTGGCAGCGGGATGGGAAACACCCTGGTTCAACAACACAGTAGGCGTGGCGCTCATGACTATAGGATGGGTGCTGCTCTTCAGACTATGCAGGGGTGAAGGCGGATTCTACCGCAAAGTGGTGTTTCCCGTGTCAAAGGCCAGCTACGGCATTTATCTCTGCCACATGATAGCGCTCAGCTCATATGCAACCCTGTTCCGCACAACCCTTGGAATAGGGGAGAGCGGCTCTCTGGGCGTGATGACCACGCCGGCGGAAATAATCCTCACCGCAGTATGTTCATACCTCACTGTGTCGCTTTTATGCGTCATCGTGCAAAGAATCCCCAAACTCGGCAAATGGGTGGTGGGGTAGCAGTTGTTTCTCAAGTGGCTCAAGCGATACTGCTGTGATTTTTTTATTAATTTGCAAAATCAATGTGATAATTAGCATAATCGGAGGATATCTATTCGCTCAAGGAAATTGGCAATATCATCTCCGAAATTTCGTGCGGCATCATAACAATATGACTATTTTCGCCTTGTCGTTTTAGGAATTGTTAATGATGGCCGAAGAAGAGAAGACCCAGCCGGCAAGGCAGAAGAAGCTGCAGACAAGCAAGTATGAGCTCAAGAACCTGAAGTTTCTGGGAGACTTCATGACCACGCTCGATCTCACGACCACGACTGCTGCAGAAAAGTGCGGCCTGACGCAGGTGTCGGTATATTACTGGTTGAGGAAGGACGACGCCCACTATTCTTCCGTCGAAAGGCTTATCAACGCCTGGGGTTACAAGCTCAAGATGGAGCTAGTCTCACCTGATGACCAGGAAACCTCCATTGTCGTCATTGATAAGCCAGATGAGAGACGTCTTGCATTTTTGGAACGAGCGATCGCAGAAGCCGGCAGGGGAGAGATCCAGAAACAGCTCGGCATCGGCAACACGACCATCTACTACTGGCTCACCCACGACGACATCTTCATCTCCTACATCTTCCGTATCGCCGAGATTATCGGCAAGAAGGTCAAGGTCACTATCAGCCCGATGTAGCCAATTCGGTTTAGGTAAGGCAGTATTGATATTGTCACTTTACTTCTTGATTGCTTTTTCTACGAGCTTGTCGAAGTCCGACTGGAATCTCGAGTCTTGGACAGGCCTGAATTCCTCATATACTTTCGATACAATCTTTTCGGCCTGCTCCCTTGACATTGTACCCTTACCGGAAAGGATGTCGTACCCGTGGATCTTCAACTGCGCATTGACCTGCTCCACCCATTCGTTCATATATATCGGACG
>JAGHSK010000051.1 GCA_018065895.1 Candidatus Cacconaster equi | reverse complement strand
CAACCCATTATTTACCAAAACAGCTTAAAATCAACCGCATATAATATTCTGAGCATGTTTTATCACTTCATTCCCCAATCTCTCTGCCTCTTCTATTGTGGGTGCTTCCGAATATATACGGATAATCGGTTCCGTATTTGATTTCCTCAGATGGACCCACTTCCTTTCTTTGTCAAAGTTAATCTTAACTCCGTCAATGTCAATGATGTTCTCGTCCTTGTATTTGGTTTTCAGTTCATCGAGTATCCTGTCCACCAGTTTGGCATCCGAAAGCTCTATCTTGTTTTTCGCAATGAAATATTGCGGGTACGTCTTCTTCAGCTCGCTTACCTTCATCTTTTTGTGGGCAAGGTTGGACAGGAACAGTGCAACACCGACCATCGCATCCCTTCCGGCATGGATTGAAGGGTAGATTACACCGCCATTCCCCTCTCCACCGATAACCGCATCCACTTTATGCATAAGTGTTGTCACATTTACCTCACCGACAGCAGAAGCGTAGTATGTGCCGCCATGTGCTTCTGTAACATCTCTCAATGCTCTGGATGATGATAAATTTGACACTGTGGCGATCTTCTTGCCTTCTTTTTCTGCCAGAGAACATATATAGTCGGCTACGCTGACAAGCGTATATTCTTCTACAAACGGCTCGCCATCCTCGCAGATGAACGCCAGCCTGTCGACATCAGGATCGACGGATATGCCGAGATCCGCCTTCTCTTCAACTACCTTAGCGCTAAGTTCCAGGAGATTGGAAGGAAGCGGTTCCGGATTGTGTGCAAACTTTCCCGTTGGCTCACAGTTCAGCTTGATGCACTTGACACCCAACCTTTCCAGAAGTTCCGGCATGATTAAACCGCCTACGGAGTTTATGGCATCAACGACGACCTTGAAACCGGCTTCCCTGATTGCTGCAGCATCTACCGCAGGGAGATCAAGTACGGCATCAAGATGTTCTTTGGTATAATCATGCTCCTGAATCTCTCCCAGCTCGGTTACTTCCGCAAAATTGAAATCTTCCGACTCTGCAAGCGCAAGTACTGCCTGCCCTTCCTTTGCCGTCAGGAATTCACTATGTTCATTGAGCAATTTCAATGCGTTCCACTGGATAGGATTGTGGGAGGCAGTAAGAATAATGCCTCCGTCTGCCTTTGCAAACAGGACTGCCATTTCTGTTGTAGGTGTTGACGCATATCCGCATTTTACAACATCTACGCCGCAACTGATCAAGGTCCCGACAACTATATTTTCTACCATATTGCCGGAAAGCCTTGCATCCTTTCCAACAACTATCTTGTATCGTTTTCCGTTAGGAGTCGGTTTCCTCTGGGGAAGAGTTGCGCAAAAGGCATAAGTGAACTTGACAATGTCGATAGGAGTGAGAGCATTGCCTGCAATTCCACCGATGGTACCACGGATTCCTGATATTGATTTGATAAGTGTCATATGTCTCGTTTCTTCTATTAGTATAATGGTGTGGGATATACTCCTTCCTTTACCAATGCCGCGAACTTTGCGACTACGGCTGGTCTGTCTTCCTTGTATGTCACCCCGAACCAGCTGGACGGCGTTGAAAGAATCTGGCAATTCACACCATCATTATGTATCATTTCATTTACAAGGAAAGGTATGTAGCATTC
>JAGHSK010000005.1 GCA_018065895.1 Candidatus Cacconaster equi | reverse complement strand
ATGAGGCCGATTGATGAATCATATCAGAAGAGACTCGCACAGCAGGTCATCTTCGCTCCGGAATTGGGCAAGTGGAACTACCTCGTCAAACCGGCCAACTGATGCAACTTATTTTTTACACATTACTTAATACTTCAGATAAAATATTCTTGCTGCTGTGCGAGAGCTGATGAAGGCTGATGCTGCCGGAGAGAAAGTTGTGTTGCACTGCTCATTCGGCAACAATCGCAGCAGGACAGTTGCAGAGGCATTCCACTTCAAGAAGATGGGATTCCAGCTGGAGGATGAATACAAAGGATTTCCGAACCATCTTGCATACAACTGCGGAGAGGGACATTTGCCGAGGTTGGAGGAAGTGGAACGGCTTATTATAGGCATATCGCTATAAATGTTTAATTTTGCATAAGTGAAGAGCAAGAACATTTTCCTTTTATAGCAATGATAGTAATTAAGTCAATATCCATATCAGTATCTGTGCTTTTTTCAGCACTGGTATTGTCTTTTGCATGCATCTCCTGCGGCTCTCACAACCAAAAGAAAGACTCTGAAAAGTCCGCCTGCCCCCAGCTGGATTCTCTGATTACGTATCTGGACAGCCTTGAACCTGATGGCGACACTTTGTTTTTGAGCAAAAGACAGTTCTCGTCATACGAGTATCGTTCTGCAATGGTTCATCAGAATGACTCGACTTACAGCGCAGAAGATCCTACAACATATTCAGAGGCATTGTTCTCTTTGGAACCGGATATCATTAACAATCAATATGTCAAAGGCTTGGCATTGATGCATAACGCTGTCACCATATATGACTTTGTATATGATGCATATTCATCATCCTGCGAATTATCCGAGCACCCCGATTCGTTGTCTGCCGAAGACTATTTAAGTGTTTCTGAGCCATACGCACTGATTCGGCAGAGCTTATCCGATTACGGAATACGAAAAGTTGCTTTTGACACTTATGATGCTTATCGGGCTCTTGACGGAGATACCACAAAACTGAAGCATTTCTTTGATATGACATACAAATACCAGGAGACATCGGCAATTCTACCCCGTGCGGCGACTCCGGAAATGCTCAAGGAATACAATGAGAGATTTGATGACTGGTACTATGATTCTTTATCCTGTGCGGAAGCGGATACAATCAGGATATTAAGGCATCAGATACAGGAGCAAAAGGGAAAACTTCCTTATGACCACATAGCCCCCCTTGGAACCAGGATATGGTCAGAAACTGATATTGATAAAAGAGCGGCGCTTGCTTTGGAATATATCCACTGGATGAAGCAGGATGGGTTGGAAATACTTGGAGATATAATGGAATCGGGAGTGTATACAAAATACCTTCTCGAAATCTGGTACACGTGGAGGGCAATATGCCAGTACAGCAATTACTCCGTTTCATCAAGTGGATTTATCCCGAACAGGTATTACTCAAAGATGAAGGTTAAGTGTGCAAACACCATTCTGAGGCATATTCAGGAAACAGATGATTTGATGGCAAAGTGCCTTCTTGACGAACTGCTGATGTATCCGATTTTAAACCGTCTCGGGTCAATGTTCGGCAATGAGGCATATTCTATGATCGTGGATTTAAGCAGCGCCGGTTTTTTGCCATATCATATTTTGTCGCAAAGATAAACGTCCAATATAGAAATACGTAACAGAAATATGAAGAAACATCTACTATACATTCTGCCATTGCTGGCGGTTCTTTCCTGCGAAAAGGCCGAAAACGGGCAAGGTAATAACCAAGATCCCGAGAAACCTACACCAGCCAGCTACACAGTTGCTGGCAAGGTTGAGAAGGGCCCGTTTGTCCAGGGTTCATCCATCACAATGGCGACGATGGATGCAAAACTCAATGCGACAGGTAAGAACTATACAGCGACCATCACCGACGATGCAGGAACATTCAGCTTCGGTACCCAGGAGTTCGATAGCCAGTATGCCAGACTGACCGCATCAGGATATTTCTTCAATGAAGTGAAGGGAGAACTGTCAAAGGGTACACTCACACTTTCTGCGATTGTTGACTTGTCCAATAAGAAGAGCGTGAATGTCAATCTGCTTACGCACCTTGAGTCTATGCGCATCCAGAAGCTCATTGGCACTGACGGCAAGTCATTCTCAGATGCCGTCAAGCAGGCTCAGGAAGAACTTTTGACCTGCTTCGAATTCCAGCAGTATGCTTCTACCGATGCATCGCAATTCTCCATAACTTCCGGTACTGATGAGGCAGCTGCACTGATCTTGATATCAAGCATTATCCAGATGGATCGCAGCGAAGCACAGATAACGGAATGGTTGTCCAAACTTGCATCCGATTTTGCAGAAGACGGTCAGTTTTCAGATGCTAACAAGGAACAGATTTTCAAGGACAGAGAATTGCTTTATGCCGGATTGTCTGAAATCTCTCAGAATATAGTGAAGCGCTACTCTGAGTTGGGAATATATGTTACAGTGAAGGATATCTCCGCTATTGTGGATTGGGATGGGGATGGCATTGTTGGAAATGAAACTCTCAAAGAAGGAGAATCCGTTACATTGTCTCCGGCAACTATCGAGGTTCCTGCGGAAGGTGGTCATTTTACCGTTGAGATTAAATCACCCGTGAAGGTTTATCTGGAGCAGCCTAATCATGGCAGTGGATATCTGGATGTGACACCTCCTTCGGTTATCACACCGGGAGAAATATTCGGTGATTCATTCTACGATGGTGTGCAGAACTCACCTATGTCATATACCAAGGAGCTAAAAGACAAGATTTTGACAATTGACGTAGCCGCTACACAGAATTGGACGCCTACATCAAGCGAGATTGATATCTATGTTTTCAGCGGAGAAAAGGTCGCGACCCTTTCGATTACCCAGGCTCCTGCAGCGACAACTGAAATCCCTAAACTCGGTGATATAGGAAAGATGGCAATGGCTGGGTTTATGAATGTGTTTGCGCAGGCAATGACAATGAATAACGATGCTGACAAACTTTATACCCACTTGAAGTCAAATCCTGCATTCATCGCGCCGATGGATCCTAACTACAGCAGTTTGTATGATTTCTGGTCATACTTCTATCAGAGTATCAATAGACTTTTGCAAATTAAAGATTACGATGCATCGGTACTGTCTGTTTACCAAGAGTACTTCAATATTTACAGCGCGATTGCATTCTACAATATGGTCGTATTCTGGGGGGATGTTCCTTACTTTACGACTACACCTTCGATGGATAATCCATATTTGCCTCGGACTCGAACCGCTGATATCTTCTCGTCTTTGGAAAATCAACTAAAAGCCGCGATAGAATATGCTGAAGAAAAGCAGAATGTTGCACTCGCGGAAGATCCGAACGATGCTCTTTTCCTGTCAAAAGATGTGGCAAGAATCATTTTGGCAGAAATTCTCGCCTATCAGGGACGATTTTCCGATGCGATTCCATACCTGCAAGCAGCAACCAACAAGGGGCACTATGGGCTTGATAATCCTGAAAATCCTATTGAACGAAGGATGGATATCATATTAGCGGTCAGATCACAGAATGGAACCAAATCATCATTGGTCGATGACAGATATCAAATTATAATAAGCTATCCGGATATGCTTCTGTTACTCGCTGAATGTGAGCTGAAACAAGGCGGCAAAAATAATCCCAAACAAATCTGTAATGGGATTGAAAATGCTTATGGACTGCCACTTTCAGAAGGAACGATTGATGATATTAAATCAATACGCAAGAGCCTATCCCTACCCGGTTATTTCGCTTTCTTGAAAAGAAACGGTTTGGCGAAATCGGAAATTGGGCTTGAAGATTATCAATTGATTTTGCCAATACCGCAAAGAGAGCTTAATAACAATCCGAATATGACTCAGAATCCGGGATATTGATAAAAATGGCGTTCTCGATATGAGAGCGCTATTTTTATCTTAATAATCAAGCGGTCAAGCCCTCTTCACTACGCTGAAGCTCCGTTCAGAAGGCTTGGTTCCAGCCACTGCGGCACTTCGCGCCTCCGTGACTTCCACTCTATCGAGTTCCGCCCGGCAGACATTCCCATCTGGCATCCTGCCAGCCGTGAAAGACTGCTTCGGGCTACACGGCCACTCCGCCTTCGGCTCCGTTGCCAAAAAAGAAAGCGGTGTCGGTCGAAAGTCCGCCACAAGTGTCGGACTTACCACCGACCCTTTCAATTCGCTCCAGGCGGGCAAGACTGTTGACATCCTCCGCTGCGCT
>JAGHSK010000031.1 GCA_018065895.1 Candidatus Cacconaster equi | reverse complement strand
CATTGATGTTGTTCATATATGTATCACCTGTGCAGTACGTTTTAGTCCATTGAGTCATAATGAATACCGCATCTGCGCCATAAATTTCTCCTCCGTTAATTTCGAAGTCAAAAACAACGGTGCCTTTACCGGTCTGGCTGGAATCATAGATTCGAAGGGTATTGTCATTCTGGCTCTTGAGAACGCCTCCGTCCATTTTGAACGTAACGTGATGAGTGTAAGATGTTCCCCATTCATTTGCATGAACGTCGATTGCACCCTGGATGGCGGAAGCATTACAATTGGTATGATTTTCAATTGTGCCTGATTGAATTGTCAAGTTACCTTCAGAACTAATGGCAAGACCGCCGTTATTATCATTCCCGTCAAGATAATTAAGTTCGCCACCTCCTGCAGAGTCCTTAATTGTCAATGACCCTCCGTTCTTAACCAAGAGGAATCCGGTATAGCCGTTGACGGTTGTCTTGGCATATATCTTCTTGCCGTTCAAATCGAAAGTTATATTCTGATTAGCATTTACCGTATATGCAAATTCGCGTGCATACTCCTTCCAAACGATCCCGTCTCCAACTTTGCTTCCGATATTCTCGAGAAGGGTTACGGTTGTAGCTGTGCCGTCGGTAGGTACCGCAGCAAACGCGGCCGCAATATCAGCATACTCAACATCGCCGATTTTCACAACAGGATGAAACTTGACAGTTTTTGGATATTCAGTCTTGGTTGCAGAATCTGTATTGTCAACAACTGCATAACCTTCAGCTACAAGCGAAGCGTCTGGAGCGTTGTTGTAAACACCTCCGGTGAGGGTAACTTTGCCCTTGTCGACAGCATCGTCAGCCTTGGTTGTGTAATATTCAACGGCCTTGTTGTTTTTGCTTGAGAACTTACCGCCAGAGATGTTTACGATAGGCGCGTGGTTTTCATATGTATCTTCTACATAAATGGCGCTACCTGTGTCTGTATATCCACTTGAAGCAGAAGCTGCTTGGCCAAATGAACCTGTTGCCTTAACAATAGTATTACCGGAAATAGAGAGTGACCCCCCTTTGACCACGATACCATCTGCTCCTTCAATAGTTCCTCCAGTAATAACTGTAGGACCTTCCGCAGGAAGATACATTGCAGCACCTTCACCCGACTTGATCAATCCGCCTGTAATCTCAATGGCGAACTTACCGCCATCATACCAGTCCTGAGTACCGTTTGTAGAAACTCCGGTATATTCATTTGCAATAATTTCTCCTCCTGTAACCTTAAGGGTTGCGGTGTTTCCTTTGATACCGATGCCAACCATTTGTCCAACAATCTTTCCGCCATTGACGTTCAAAGTAGGCTTAGGAGCATTAGCAGGGACTGCCGTCGTTCCTGTAAACCCAACCACATAGAATGGAGCATAATCAGCGGCAATTGTTCCACTGTTGACATTGACTACAGCATTGCCGTCAACGAGGATGGTCTTGGTGGTTCCGTAAGAGTTGTTCTTTGTCTCAAGACGACCGGACTCGCCTGTGCTATTGTCGCAGATGGTCATTGAACCAACTCCGTTGACAACAATCGCAAAACGGGCAGGAACACCATTTCTCAAAGCGCTGTTTGTTCCATTGGCAGTAAAATCAAACCCCGTCTCAGCAATAGAAACTGTCTTTCCGTTGAGATCAAGCGTGAACGCTTCATTATTCTCGAGAGTAATGGTGAGACCTTTCGTCAGGACGTCATTCTGATGCATTACTATTGTTTCGCTATTTTTAACGGCAACAAGAGCATCCGCAAGGGAGAAATATCCGTTCTCACCGATCATTGCAACGTAAGGCTTCTGCTGGACTTTGTATGGATAAGAAGCAGAAGTCTCCGAATCGGTATTCGTAACCACTTCATGAATAGGAGCTAAATACTTTGTAGCAGGACTCGTTTTGAAAACTCCTCCATAAATCTTGAAGTCATAGTTATCAAGATCATCCATATCGAAGGTGACGTCATACTTGCCATTCTTGATTGCTACGTGGGAGTGCTGTGCCACAGTGGATAAATTCAGTACTTGGTATGATCCATAGGCCATCAACCCTTTGACTTCACCTGTAGTGTTCAACTCAACATTGATATCACCATATCCTCCGTTTGGCCAGTAAAGTGCCAGAACGGCAATCTGTCCTTCTTTAGCAACGAGACTGGTATTGCCCTGAAGTGAAATACTTCCATTGCAAGTCTCTAGACAAGCAACCTGGCCTGTTGCCGAAGTTTGTGACATATCGACTGTCACATCCTTTACAATAAGGTCTGAATATGAATTGATTCCGAGTTTTGCGCAAGAGGTTGTAATTGTACCGTTTTGGAAGACGAGAGTTGAGCCTTTAAGCAACTGGAAGCATTGATTCTTTGTTCCAGTTGAGCCCGCCAAATCCTTGGTGACCTTGTAGGTGTGTCCGCCGAAATCAAGAGTGAAATTCTTCCCTCCGGGAACAATTATGCCTTCAGCATCCATACAATCACAAAGAAGCTTTATGGTATTCCCATTCTGGACGGCGTCGATAGCCCTTGCAAGAGTGGTGTACTTGCTGTTGCCTATCTGGGCGACATAAGTAGCACCCCCGTTCACTGTGTATTTGATTGCATATTTTGAGAAGTGATTCACGTCGAAAGTCAGGATACCATTTTCGAAATGAACACTTTCAGGAACAACTCCGCCTGCGATTATGGTTCCACTATCGTTTACGAGGGCGACGCTGGTCACATCTTCCACCTCTTCTCCAAGGGGAACCGTTACGGTAGCGACACCTTCGGCTTTCCCCTCTTTAAAGACTTCAACCCCCTTTTCGTCAACGGTTTTCATTGTAACCTCATAGACAAGGTTGGCATCCTGAACAGGTTTGGTTTCCGTTACATCCTCCACCTTGAAGAACACATTCGTAGAGCCCTCGGCATCGGCATTACTCTTGATTTTTGCCGTCGCAGTTGCATCAAAGGTAACCGTTCCGACACCTCCGATACCGATTTCCGTAGGTTTGGTGCCATTGAAAGCTTCGGCAACAGGAATAACGCCCTCAGCTACATCAGTAGAGCCTTCACTGGTAGTAATGTCAACTTTTGTTTTGTCGCCCTGAGAAGTGACCTTCACATTGTTCTCCCAAGTTGTATACAGCTGGTTGTAATATGCCGATGGAATCAACTGGTCTTTGACATACTTGTCATTGGTGTATGCCTTGTTGACCGTGACAACCCTGGATTCAGAGCCTGTTGCGGCACTTGCGGGTATTGCAAAACGGACAACGGCATTGCCGGCCTGGGTGATTTTGCAATTGGAGCAGTTCACAGATATGCCTTCGTTCTCTCCATACGCATCTGCAGTCAATTCACCTGAATCTGACAGGCTCCACTTGAAACCTTTGTTGATTTTTGAGATGTCAATGCTGCTCAAGTTGAAACCCTTGGCCGGGAGATTGGCCATATTCAGATGGGCGTAGGATGTCACCAGTTTGAACTGTATCTTCTTGGATATTGTGGCAGAGCCAGCCACATCCCCGGCATATCCGAAAAAACTCACCTTATCGGGGTTATCGCCATCATAGGTCTGCCCTGCCAGACTGACGTCGTAGCCGGCAGCGGCGAAATTGGTCTCTTCGGTATTATTAAGCCT
Source organism: Candidatus Cacconaster equi (assembly GCA_018065895.1). Taxonomy (GTDB): domain Bacteria; phylum Bacteroidota; class Bacteroidia; order Bacteroidales; family UBA932; genus Cacconaster; species Cacconaster equi. Next base: position 17,008 of record JAGHSK010000031.1, on the reverse strand, counting down.
CGGGTAGATGTAATACAACTTGTCATTCTGATTGATGGTTCCCGTTACGGTTCCCTCAAAGGTCACACTCGTTCCGCTCGCCTTTGCTTTCAGACAACCTCCTAGGATTTTCTTCGTTGTGGCATTGACAACGGAAACTTCGTCATTCTCCGTCCAGTTTACGCGGATGACGGCCTCCATCGATGCCTTGGTTTCGCCTTCTGCAGGCGTGTAGGTCCCGGCCTCTATCCCGACGGAAAGAGTGTGGACATTATCGGATGAGATGGGCCCCACGGGACACGGTTCCTGAAAATCTTTTGAACAGGCGACAAGCGCCAACACGGCAACAATGGCCGAAAAATAAGACTTACGTATCATAGAATAGTATATTTATTTCCGTTATTCTATATTGTCAAAGCTACCATTTTCACTCCAAGTCGGGTCACTTCCAGCCAGAATCCGCTGGGATGTAACAAGTTCTATCTCCTTGACAGCAGGAGACACGTACAGAGGTTTTTTCTCGGGTGATTCGGAATCCGTTTTGAGCATAATTTATCGAGTCTGTATTAATTGCCCGGCAACTGCCCAAATCCGAACGGATACAAAAAAAGACGTGGGAGTTATACTCTTGCTCATCCCTAACTCAGGCCTTCGCTGCCTTCACAAAAGAATAAGCAACGTAGCTAGCCCACGTCAGGGATGATATACAGTAATCTCCACGCCTGAATAACAGCGCAGATGACCGAATCGTCATCACCGGTGGACGCCCCCGTTGCGTTATCTTCCTTTGTGAATCAAAGTTGCGAAGTTTGAGTTAAGAAGATAAACGTCAAGAACGTCTTCAATATGTCTGCCCACCCAACCCTGCAACCAGTTCCCAGAGCAAATCCAGTTGGATTATTTCCGAAAGAAAGGATGCCGGGCTAGCTAAGCAACTTCAAAATTAAGAAAGTTTTCTGATTTTACGAACAAATCCGTTCGGAATTGCGAAAAAACACGAAATATTATGAAATATTGCAAATTATTCACGGATTGAAAAATAGGTTGTAGATGGTAACGTAGATTTCCCCCCAGATAGTATTTGAAAAAGGGGCCACAGAAAGAGGCTTTCAAAGGTAAACAAGCCTTGTTATCATTCCAAGTTTTTCAGCAATTTTTGAGTTTCTTTAACGCGATATGATTGTCCGGTCATATTGACCAGCCTGGCCTTGTGGCAAAGGCGGTCAACGAGTGCTGAGCACAGGACTTTGTCCTTGATGACCTCCTCCCATCTTGTGAACGGGAGGTTTGTCGTTATAATGATGGAACGCGAGCCCGTGCGCGTGGATATCATATTGAAGAGGAGTTCGGCACCCTCTTTTATGCCAAGGCCTATGGCAATCACCTACCATCGCTAATCACCATTACCACCCATACCCCGCAAAAATCAGCGCCGTTCATTGGGCCCCACATTGGCAGAATTTTTGCTAATTTCACAGAATATGCCAAGTTTCCGCGATATTATTATTATATTCGCTTGAAATTTGAATTATGCCCCGGGGTACGGACACAAGAACCCGAACCGCTTCCCGCAGGAGTCGGACCGGGACCAATTGAGAATTGAAAAGATTTGAAATGAAGAAATTGTTATCCATTGCGGCTGCGATGATGCTCCTCGCCGGAGCACAGACCGCAAATGCCCAGAGCCAGATACCGCAAGGCTCAGTCCTCTACGCACTACCACAGACAGTCATCAACGTGCAGGTGACTTTCGAAAAGTCGGAGTTCACCCCTGGACCGTATGCCAGATATGCACAGAAATACCTCGGCAGTCAGCCTAAGACCGCATCGGAAACCAGATACGCCGTCAAAGCCGTGAAAGTGGTACCGACAGTTGAGGCCGATCCATCGTCACGGTATACCGTGGCCATCCCCGAGAAAGGAAACGGCGGACTGAACTTCCTGAGCTTCTGCCGACAGGGCCTCATCGCCATTCCGGACAGCTTCGCAGGGGTGCCGGTAGCCACAACCTTCAGCACGACCGACCCTGAGGATATCTTCCGCGGACAGGATCCGTTGGGTAACCTGGCCACAGTCAACACCACCCTCTACAAAAGCGTGCAGAACGAGAACGGCGATTATGAGAAAGTGCCCGTACAGCAGAGTCAGACTGTAGAGAAGTCACTGGAGAAGAAGGCGGAGGAAACAGCGAACATCATCCTCAATCTGCGCCAGAAGAGGCTCGACATCATCACAGGCGACACCGATGCGACATTCAGCGGAGAGGCCATGCAGTCCGCTCTTAATGAAATGGCCCGCTTGGAAGAACAGTATATGGGTCTGTTCTATGGCGTGTCTGTCAAAACCGAAGAGGTACGGACCTTTGCAGTGGTGCCTCGCAGCGGCGTGAAAAACTATACGGTAGGGAAGATGGGCAATACCTCCCTTTCGATGGAAGTGGCCGCGGAACCGCTCACTGCTCCGATGCTCGACTCATCGAAAGGCAAGTCAGGCGCAATAATCTACTACCGCGTTCCGGCAACGGCCACCTGCCGCGTGATGGAAGGCGGCAAAATCCTGACTGAGAGCAGAGTTCTCGTATATCAGCTCGGCGACAAAGTGTCGTTTCCATTATCTTATTGACAATTAATTACAAAAACTACATATTATGCCAATCCGCAAACTTGAACCAAAGAGTGTTTGGAACAATTTCTACTCTCTTACCCAGATTCCGCGCCCGTCAGGACATACGAAGGCAGTGGCCGATTTCCTCGTAAAATTCGGAAAGAACCTTGGTCTTGAATCCTTCAAGGATGAGTGTGGAAACGTCATTATCTGCAAACCTGCAACCAAAGGAATGGAGGACCGCAAGACCATCATCCTTCAGGCCCATATGGATATGGTTCCGCAGAAGAACAACGAAACCAAGCACGATTTCACCAAAGACCCTATCATCCCACGCATCGTGAAACACGAGGACGGTGACTGGGTCCATGCAACAGGCACCACACTTGGAGCAGATGACGGACTCGGAGTTGCGGCAGCAATGGCAGTCCTCGAGTCAAAGACCATCAAGCACGGTCCTATCGAGGCCCTCTTCACAGTTGACGAAGAGACACGTATGGTAGGCGCAAAGGCACTCAGCCCTAAAACAATGCACGGCGACATCCTTCTCAACCTCGACTCCGAGACAGAAGGCGAACTCTATGTGGGCTGCGCCGGCGGTCTGGACGCCAACGTCACATTCAAATACAAGACTGCACCGATGCCAAAGGGTTACAAAGCCTTCAGAGTGATTGTAGGCGGTCTGCGTGGCGGCCACTCGGGAATGGAGATCAATGAGGGACGCGGCAACGCCAACAAGGTGATGGCACGCGCTCTTCTGCCTATCATCAGGCATATGAAGGGCAAACTCGTCAGCTTTGACGGAGGAAATATGCGCAACGCAATCCCACGCGAGGCTGAGGCGGTCATCGCCATCCCTGCAGAGATGGAGAATTCGGCAACCAAGAGCATAAGCCATACACAGGCAATCATCAGGGCTGAGCTCGCCAAGATCGACCCTAACGTCACCGTTGCATTCGAGCCTGCAAAAGCAAAGAACGTGATGGCCGGCACAGTAGGCAAGAAACTCATAATGGCACTTTACGCCTGCCCTAACTCAGTTGACAGAATGAGCCTCGAGATGGAAGGTCTGGTTGATACATCCAACAATCTGGCTATCGTCAAGACGGAGAATGGCGAAATCAAAGTCAACACACTTCTGCGCGGTGCCACCGATTCCCTCAAGATGGACCTCGCTGAAAGCGTTCGCGCCGCATTCGAGCTTGCAGGGGCGAAGGTGATGTTCGACGGAGGCTACTCAGGATGGGCACCTAACCTCGAGTCACCTATCCTCAAGACTATGAAGGCGCAGTACAAGAAACTCTTCGGCAAAGAGCCTGCAGTGATGGCGATCCACGCCGGACTGGAGTGCGGTATCTTCGGAGGCATCTATCCGAACTGGGATATGATCTCCTGCGGACCTACCCTCAAGTCGCCTCACTCACCGGACGAGCGCGCATACATCCCTTCGGTGGAGAAGTGGTGGAAGTTCGTGGTAGCTGCTCTTGAAGATGCTCCTCGCAAATAATTTTGTGGAATAAATAATTATTCATATATTTGCAGCCCTTTGGGAAAATCCCGAAGGGCTTGATTTTTAATTTAAAACAAAATGCTTAAACAGTACGAAACCGTTTTCATTGCAACTCCCGTTTTGTCTGATGCTCAGATGAAGGAAGCGGTTGCTAAGTACACAAGCTTTATCACCGAGAACGGTGGTAACATCGTGTATGAGGAAGATTGGGGCCTCCGCAAGCTGGCTTACCCGATCCAGAAAAAGACTACTGGATTCTATCATCTGATTGAATTCCAGGCAGAACCAGAATTTATCGCAAAGTTTGAAACTCAGTACAAACGTGATGAGCGCATCATCCGTTTCCAGACTGTGTCAATGGACAAGCACGCTATCGCATACGCAGAGCGTCGCCGCGCAAAAATGAATGAACCAAAGGCTGCTCCCGCAGTAGAAGCTAAAGCAGAATAAGGAGACAAGATTATGGCACAGAATGACGATATCCGTTACCTCAATCCTGTAAACGTAGAGGTAAAGAAGAAGAAATACTGCCGTTTCAAAAAAGCCGGCATCAAATACATCGATTACAAAGACGCTGAATTCCTGAAGAAATTCCTTAACGAACAGGGTAAGATTCTTCCACGCCGTATCACCGGTACTTCATTGAAGTTCCAGAAGAAAGTGTCTCAGGCCATCAAGAGAGCAAGACATATCGCTCTTCTCCCTTACGTTACTGACTTGCTTAAATAAGGAGGAAATTATGGAAGTTATTTTGAAACAAGACGTTCAGAACCTTGGAAACAAGGACGAAATAGTAACCGTAAAGAACGGCTACGGCGCCAACTGGTTGATTCCTCAGGGTTTGGCTGTTATGGCTACACCTTCTGCAAAGAAAATCCACGCCGAGAACATGAAGCAGCGCGCTCACAAAGAGGCTGCTCTCCGTGCAGAGGCTGAGGCAAAGGCTGCCAAGATGGAAGGCATCACCGTAAAGGTTGCCGCCAAGGTAAGCGAGAAAGGCAAGGTATTCGGTTCAGTCAGCAACATTCAGGTTGCAGACGCTCTCATAGCTGCCGGACAGGATGTTGACAAGAAGAACATCACCCTCGTGGGCGAGGCTTTGGTCAAGGAGCTCGGTGCATACCAGGCAACTGTCAAGATCTACAAGGACATCAAGGCTACCGTAAACTTTGAGGTAGTGGCTGCTGAGGAAGAATAGTCTTTCCGACAGACAAAATATCAAAAATGACAGGTCATCCGACAAGGTGACCTGTTTTTTTATTATATTTATAGCGCGAATTTACGCATATTACAAATATTACATATTTATGGCAAACACTAACAAAAGCAGGAACGTCATCGCCATTGTCACGATGATCTTCCTTTTCGGCATGATTGCATTCGTAACCAATCTCGCCGCCCCCGTGGGGAACATCTGGAAGCAGCAGCCCGGCATCGAGGGCTCGAACACTCTTGGAATGATGGGTAATATGATGAACTTCCTGGCATACCTGTTCATGGGTATTCCGGCAGGAAAGCTTCTCACCCGCAAAGGCTCGAAAACCACTGTGCTGATCGCTATCGCGGTTGGCTTCGCCGGCGTGCTGATACAGCTCCTTTCAGGCATTGTGGGAGTAGGCTCAACCATCGCGGGCATCCCTGCAAACTTCTATATCTATCTGTTCGGAGCATTCGTTTCAGGATTCTCAGTATGTATGCTCAATACCGTTGTCAACCCTATGCTTACCGTTTTGGGCGGTGAAAAGCGCGGCAACCAGTATATCCAGATCGGCGGTACCTTCAACTCCCTGACAGGCACGCTCACTCCGATTCTTGTGGGCTCCCTTATCGGACAGATTACGAAGGACACCTTCATTTCGGACGTATATCCGGTGCTCTATATTGCAATGGCCGTATTCGCAGTGGCATTCATCATTCTGAGCTTCATTCCTATCGAGGATCCGGAGGAGATGAAGGCTACCGCGGAAAAGGTGACAAGTCCTTGGAAGTTCCGCCATTTCGTATTGGGAGCCATCTCAATCTTCATCTATGTGGGTGTTGAGGTCGGCATACCGGGCACCTTGAATTTCTTCCTCTCGGACGTCACGGGGAAGGGAGGCCAGCTTGACCCTGCCACAGCCACTGCAATCGCAGGTTTCGTTGCAGGTACTTACTGGTTCTTCATGTTCATCGGCAGAACGGTGTCAAGTTTCATCAGCAGTAAGGTTTCAAGCCGTACACAGCTGGTTGTGACGACAATTGTCGCGATGGCTCTGGTAATCTGTGCAATTTTCGCTCCGGTCACTTCAAAGGCCACGATGCCTGTTTTCACCGGTTCAAGCTTCGCTATGGCACAGGTGCCTGTATCTGCGCTGCTTCTTGTATGCTGCGGACTCTGTACGTCCGTCATGTGGGGTGCCATCTTCAACCTCGCAGTGAAGGATCTCGGCAAATCCACGGCTCTCGCTTCAGGTATCTTCATGACAATGGTTGTGGGCGGCGGCATCCTGCCTCTTATCCAGAATGCAATAGCTGACGCATCTTCATATATGGCAAGTTACTGGATCATCTTCGCCGGACTTGCATTTATGTGCTGGTATGCTCTTATGGGATCAAAACCTTCCAAAAACGCTTAATTTCCCAAGATTATGACTAAGGATTACGTAGTAGGCATCGACATCGGCGGACAGTCCGTCAAGATGGGAGTCATCGACCGTCGCGGCAATTTCCTCGCACATTTCCGCTTCGATATGGCAAAATACGGCAAGGACGATACGGAGCTTTTCCTTGACGACATAAGCAAATACATCAGGGAGCTTTGCGACAAGGTGGGCATCGATAACGTACAGGGTGTCGGTATCGGCGCTCCTGACGGGAACTATTATGACGGCACCATAGTGGATGCGGTCAATCTGCCTTGGGCAAAGGGCAAGATTGTGCCGTTGCGTGATTACATCTCAAACAAGGTAGGCTTGCCGGTCACCGTTACCAACGATGCGAATGCGGCTGCCATCGGCGAGATGACATACGGCAATGCCATCGGAATGAAGAATTTCATTGAAATTACCCTCGGCACTGGTGTGGGCAGCGGCATCGTGGTTGACGGAAGGCTTGTATATGGCGCTGACGGATTTGCCGGTGAGTTGGGCCACACTACGGCGGTACGCTACAACGGGCGTAAATGCGGTTGCGGCAAGACCGGTTGCCTCGAGACGTACGCTTCGTCGGGCGGAGTATGCCAGACAGCCCGCGAAATGCTCGAAACGAGTGATATGCCGAGCACTCTCCGCGAACAGAACGAGATTACTTCGAAAGACGTATTCGATGCCGCTGTCAAGGGCGACAAACTCGCAATCAGCGTATTCGAATACACAGGCAGGATTCTCGGGCAGAAATTCGCCGATTTCGTTGCGTTCAGCGCTCCTGAGGCAATCATCGTCTTCGGAGGAGTGGCGAATGCAGGAGACCTTCTTCTCGAGCCTCTCAAGAGATCGATGGAGGAGAATCTCGTGCATCTGTGGAAAGGGAAGGTGAAGGTTCTCCGCAGCGGTCTGCCTGAGTCAGACGCGGCAATCCTCGGAGCGGGAGCCCTTGCCTGGTAACAAACTGAAGTTTAACATCAATGTATATGATTATGAAAAAGATATTGACTTTTGCGGCAGTCTGCCTGATGGTGCTTTCCTGCTCGGACAAGTGTGTGATTGCCGGCACATTTTCAGACGAAAACGTTCCTGAGGAGTCAGTGATGGCAATCGTGACTGACATTCAGACCAAAGAGGCGGATACCTGCGCCATTTCAGGCGGCAAGTTTACTTACGAGTGTCCTGCATCCGACACTACGCTCCTTTTCATCCGCATCGCCGGAAAGGACGAGTCTGTCAAGGTGGACCATCACAAGAACGTCAGGGTCATTCCTACCAAAGGAAAGATTGACGTTGACCTGAATGCCGACCCTTGCACCGTTTCGGGAAGCAAGCTCAACGACGTCTTCACACAATACCAGAAAGACGTGTCGGACTGCTACGAAAAGTACGAGGAGCAGATGAAAGAGGTGGCATCACTCTATGCTGAGGACTCTCCGGAATATGAAGAGAAACAGGAGGAGATAGCGAATGAGGTTGAAGATGCCGTCAATCAGATTTCACATCAGGTGCTCAGTGAGAACGCCGGCAACATCGTAGGACTCCAGGCCTTCACAAGCCTGATGTATGATATGGACCTCGAGGAGTTCGACCATACTCTTCAGGGCACTTCCGATTTCATCAGGAACAACAGGAGAGTGACCCCTGTGCACGACGCGAAGGTGAAGGAGCAGGAGACGGCCGAGGGCAGGATGTTCGTGGATTTCGAGGGAAAGACACCGGAAGGGGAGGTTGCCCGCCTCTCTGATTTCGTGGGCCGCGGAAAGTACGTGCTTGTTGACTTCTGGGCAAGTTGGTGCGGGCCTTGTAAGGCTGAAATTCCTAACATCAAGAAGCTCTTTGAACAATATACCGACAAGGGTCTCGTAGTTCTTGGAGTGGCTGTATGGGACAAGGACAACAGCGGCAGCCGCAAGGTTATGGAGAGCCTGGATATGAAATGGAGTCAGATTTTTGTGGGAGAGGATACTACTCCTACTGACGTTTACGGTATCCTCGGCATTCCTCACATCATTCTTTTCGCTCCTGACGGAACGATAGCCAAACGCGACCTGCGTGGTTCGGATATGATAAAGACAGTATCGGAATTGTTCGAATAATAGTCCATTATGAATTTTAAAGGAACAGCAGGCCTGTTGAGCCTGACAGTAATTGCCGTGATGTTGTCGAATTGTGCAAAACCGGATTACGCCGCTTACTATGACAGTGTTGTGAAGGAACTCTCTTCGGAGGGCTACAACGGTCGCAGCGTATATGACAACGGCGATATCAAGGCCGCTCACTTCATTATCGGAGAGCTCGAGCAGATAGAGGGCCTCGAAGCTGCCGGCACCGACTTCAAGAAAGAATCCTATAATACCGCATTCCCCGAGTACAAGAGCATCGTGACCCCCGGCACTCCTGATCGCTGGAACGATGAGCCTGAGAATACGGTGTGCTTCCCATATCTGCAGAGTTTCCAGTTTCCGATGAACGTAATGCGCGGCGATATGTCTGTGGAGGTTGACGGAAAACAGCTTCGCGCCACATACGACTATACCGTCAAGGAGTTTTCTCCTTCCTGCCACGGTGAGTTCAAGGTGGCCTATATGCCCGATGATATGGTCACTGAAGAGAATTTCGTGAAATATCTCAACAGCGGTGAGTTCGAGGACAGTTTCGTGGTTGTTGACTGGAACAGGTATCTCGAACTGCCGGCTCCTGCGTTCGAGCGCTACAAACCGTATATCGGTATGCTCGACAAGGTTGGTGGCCTGATTATGAAGGATTCGTCATTGTTCCCTTATTTCAAGGCCAGAAGTTACTACACCATGCCGATGCCGGTGCTTATGGTCAATGGTGATTTTCCTTCTGAGGCCACTTCCATCAAGGTGGATATAGATGCTCAGATGCTCAATGCGCGCGATGCCCACAATGTGGTGGCCTGGCTGCCGGGAACAGATGCGGATAACGATGAATACGTCACCTTCATAGCTCATTACGACCATCTGGGAGCTATGGGAGCCGATAATGTTTTCCCTGGTGCGAATGACAATGCTTCTGGTGTGGCAATGCTTCTTGCACTTGCAAAGTATTACAGCGCGAACCGTCCTGAATTCGGAATACAGTTCATCTTCCTCGATGCCGAGGAGGCAAATCTGCTTGGCGCATTCTATTATTGCGAAAATCCGGCTCTTCCTCTTGAGAAGACCAAGGTCCTGATAAATATGGATATGGTTGCCGACAGCGGTGACCACCTTGCCACCGAGGCAACGGAGAATGCAATGCCTTGGCTCGAGCAGTTCAAAGCTGCCAATGCTGACGGCCAGTTCGCTCCTTTCGACGTAGCCATGCAGGATTTCTCCGACAACAGCGACCACTACGCTTTCGGCCTGAAGGGTGTTCCAAGCATTTATTTCAGCACTGAAGGCGATTACTATCAGCACTATCACACACCTCGCGACACTCACGAAAACACTACACTGGAGAACTTCGGTCGTCTCTTCTCAATGATTGTGAAAGTAGTCAGGTAAAATGGATGTCGCGATAGTCATACTTAATTGGAACGGGGAGAAGATGCTTCGGCGTTTCCTCCCCTCCCTGGTAAAAAACACACCCGCAGAGGATGCGTTCATTGTCGTTGCGGACAATGGCTCCACTGACGGCTCCCTGGCATATCTTTCAGAAGCGTTCCCTGATATAAGGGTCCTTCCGTTCGACCGCAATTATGGCTTTACAGGAGGATACAACAAGGCATTGCAGCAGGTTGACGCCGATTATTACGTTCTTCTCAATTCCGACGTGGAGGTGCCTGAAGGATGGCTCTCTCCGCTCGTCAATTTTATGGAGGAGAATCCGGATGCAGGCATCTGCCAGCCGAAAGTTCTCTCTGAAGCGAACCGTGGGTATTTTGAATATGCCGGGGCGGCGGGCGGTTTTATCGACAGGTATGGATATCCTTTCTGCCGTGGACGTATCCTCTCCAACATAGAGAGAGACAACGGGCAGTATGATGCTCCTATGGAGTGCTTTTGGGCAACCGGGGCCTGCCTGATGATACGCAGCTCACTTTTCCACCATCTCGGTGGCTTCGACGGAAGTTTCTTCGCCCATATGGAGGAGATTGACCTCTGCTGGAGAGCGAAGCTTTCCGGATATCAGGTGTGGTGTGTACCTGCATCCTGCGTCTTCCACGTCGGAGGAGGCACTTTGCCGAACGACTCCCCACACAAGCTCTATCTCAATTTCCGCAACAACCTTCTGATGCTCTACAAGAATCTTCCCGAGAGTATCCGATGGAGGAGGATATTTGCGCGTATGTGCCTCGATGGAGCATCAGCAGCCATATATCTCCTTACAGGACGCTTTGAGTCATTCAAGGCTGTCTGCCGGGCCCATCGTGACTACCGCAGGATGCGTTCCTCTGTTGACGAATCGCCTTTCGACGGCGAGCGCAACAATGTGGGATACTACCCGAAGAGCATCGTTCTGAGATTCTTCCTCTCAGGAAAGAAACTTCGTTTCAGCGACATTTACCGACGTGGCTAGCGGCGTCAGAAAATACATCGCCATTGACCTGAAATCCTTCTATGCTTCAGTGGAGTGTGTGGACAGGGGGCTTGACCCTCTCTCCACGAATCTCGTGGTGGCCGATCCCTCCCGTACTGAAAAGACCATCTGTCTGGCCGTCTCCCCATCCCTGAAGGCATATGGCATTCCGGGCAGGGCGCGCCTGTTCGAGGTCGTACAGAAAACTAAGGCGGCGAAGGTGGACTATATCGTGGCGCCTCCGAGGATGCGCCGTTATATGGAGGTGAGCACGAAGGTGTACGGCATCTATCTGAAATATATTGCGCCTGAGGATATCCACGTTTACAGTTGCGACGAGGTGTTCATTGACGCCACCGCCTACCTTGATTCCTATAAATGCTCGGCCTGGGATCTTGCAATCAGGATGGTGCGTGACGTGCTCGCCAACACCGGGATCACCGCTACAGCCGGCATAGGCACGAATATGTATCTTGCCAAGGTGGCGATGGATGTTGAGGCGAAGCACTCTCCCGCAGACAAAGACGGCGTGAGGATTGCCGAACTCGACGAGATGTCGTATCGTCGGAAATATTGGAATCACCGCCCTCTGACGGACTTCTGGCGAATCGGCCACGGACTTGCGGCGAAACTGGAGGCCAACTTCATGTACACGCTTGGAGACGTGGCAAGATGCTCCATTGAATGTGAATCGAGACTGTATAAGCTTTTCGGCGTCAATGCAGAACTGCTCATCGACCACGCCTGGGGGTGGGAGCCCTGCACCATTGCGCAGATCCAGTCATACAAACCATCCACGAACAGCCTGAGCAGCGGTCAGGTTCTTTCCACGGCATATACCTTCGAAAAGGCCAGGCTGGTGGTGCGCGAGATGACCGACAATCTCGTCCTGGAGCTCGTCGCAAAGAAACTCGTTACCGACAGGATGACACTTTCGGTGGGGTACGACATTGAAAATCTTACGGACGAGCGTAGGCGTCTCTCATACACCGGACCTGTGGAGAGGGACTGGTATGGGAGGGAGGTACCAAAACCGTCGCACGGCTCGATAAACCTGCCTCATCAGAGCTCCTCCACCGAGTTGATTACGGATGCCGTAATGCGTCTTTTCGACAGGATAGTGGACAAGCAGCTTCTGGTGCGCAGAATGTATGTCGTGGCGGAACGCACCGTCGATGAGTCGAAGATGTCCGGAATCCAGTTGGATCTTTTCGAGGAGACCCGTATCGACCCGAAGGAGCGCCGGCGTCAGGAGGCCATCCTTGCAATAAAGAAGAAATATGGCAGGAATGCCATCCTCAAGGGAATGAACTTCGGGGATGGAGCCACTGCAATAGAAAGGAACCGACAGGTCGGAGGGCACAAGGAATGAGCGGGTACGACGATATCATAAATATACCGCATTGGGAGCCGAAGTCGCATCAGCGGATGTCGGACTATGACCGTGCGGCTCAGTTCGCCCCGTTTGCGGCCCTTACCGGCTATTATGCGATGGTCAGCGAGACTTCGCGTCTTACTGATTCCAGAAATGATCTGGACGAGGAACAGATGCTTTCTCTCAATGAGACACTCTCGATGATCCTGGCGCGAATGAATGAGCATCCGAAGGTCCTGATAACCTGGTTCAGGAAGGATGCCAGGAAGCAGGGTGGGGCATATGTAAGCACGGAAGGCATTGTCAGGGACGTGGACCTTGCCCAAAGATCGATTATCTTCAAGGACGGAAACCGCATATCCCTCGATGACATATCCTCCATTGCTTTTGTGGAGTGAACCGCTTGAATGAAGGCAGGCCGACCTCTTTGAGGCCGGCCTGCGGTTATTCAGATACGGGATGATATTATCTTTCGAGTTTGTGGATTGCAAGACCGCTGCGGAGCTTAGGCTCGAACCAGGTGGTCTTCGGAGGCATGATGTTGCCGGTGTCGGCAATGTCGATCAACTGCTTCATCGAAACAGGATACAGTGCGAACGCTGCAACCATTTCCCCGCTGTCAACTCTCTTCTTGAGCTCACCCAAACCACGGATTCCGCCTACGAAGTCGATACGGTTCGATGTACGCAGGTCACCGAGATTGAGAATCTTGTCGAAGATGAGGTTTGAGCAGATGGTAACGTCAAGGACACCGATAGGGTCGGAGTCGTTGTATGTGCCTTTCTTCGCGGTGAGGGAATACCACTTGCCGCCAAGGTACATCGAGAAATTGTGCAGAGCGGCAGGTCTGTAGATCTCAGCGCCCATCTCCTTCACTTCGAAATCAGCCTGGAGCTTCTCGATGAACTGTCCGGCGCTCAGAGAGTTGAGGTCCTTTACAACGCGGTTGTAGTCGATGATCTTGAGCTGGTTGTCAGGGAAGCAGACAGCCATGAAATAGTTGTATTCCTCGTCACCTGTGTGATGCGGATTGTTGGCACGCTTCTCTGCGCCCACGCGGGCTGCCGCAGCCGTGCGGTGGTGGCCGTCAGCTACGTAGAAAGCAGGGATGCCTGCGAAAATCTCAGTGATGCGCTGTATGTCCTTGTCGTCGTCAATCACCCAGAATTTATGGCCGAAACCATCCTCGTCAGCGATGAAATCGTATTCAGGGGCGTGGGAGATGTAACGGAACATTATGGCGTCAAGCTCGGTATTGTCGGGGTATGCGAAGAACACAGGCTCGATGTTGGCATTCTGGATGCGTACGTGAATCATTCGGTCGTCCTCTTTTTCCTTGCGGGTGAGTTCGTGCTTCTTGATTGTGCCGTTGGCATAGTCGTCGGTGTTGGCGCAAAGGATGATGCCGTACTGGGTGCGGCCTTCCATCGTCTGTGCGTAAACGTAGTAGCACTCTTTGCTGTCCTGAACGAGCCAGCCTTTCTTCTGCCACTCCTTGAAGTTGGCCACTGCCTTGTCGTAGGTACGCTGTTCGTGCTCTCCTGCGATAGGTTCGAAGTCGATTTCAGGTTTGGTGATGTGGAGCAGTGATTTTTCTCCTGCCTCGGCGCGGGCTTCCACTGAATTCATAACGTCGTACGGACGTGCGGAAACCTCTTTGGCGATGGCCTTCGGAGGACGGATTGCTGCGAAAGGTTTAACTTTTACCATAACTGACTATTTGTTGAGTTGGAATCTGGTGTTGCCTGTAGCGAAGAAGTCGCAGATCTGGTTTGCTGCTGCAAGGCCTGCGTTGATGTTGGCTTCCGCTGTCTCTGCTCCCATCTTCTTAGGAGTGCCGAAATAGCGTTTTCCGAATTTCTCTGCGAATTCAGCGGCCTTTTCAGGGGCTACGTCAGCCACATAGCGGAGGTCTTCACGCTCTGTGAGGACTGCCATGAGTTCTTCTTCGTTGATGACTTCCTTGCGGGCTGTGTTGATCAGGCAGGCGCCCTTAGGCATTCTGCTTACGAGATTGCGGCCGATTGAGCCTTTTGTCTCAGGAGTTGCAGGGATATGAAGCGAAACGAAATCCGATTTTGCGTAGAGATCTTCGAGTGATGCCGCTACCTTTGCTCCCGTAGCTTCAATCTTGTCGGCTGTCAGGTATGGGTCGAATGCGAGAACGTTCATTCCAAGAGCCATGGCTTTCTGGCCTACAAGGCGTCCCACGTTGCCATAAGCCTGGATTCCGATGGTCTTGCCCTGGAGTTCTGCACCTGTTCCCGGTGTGAACTGGTTGCGGTTCATATAGATCATCAGGCCGAGTGCAAGTTCTGCAACTGCATTTGAGTTCTGGCCAGGGGTGTTCATTGCGACAACTTTGTGTGCTGTGCAGGCTGCAAGGTCGAGGTTGTCGAAGCCGGCTCCTGCGCGAACGACTATCTTGAGGTTCTTCGCGGTTTCCACCACTTCTGCGGTGACTTTGTCGGAGCGCACGATGAGTGCGTCGGCGTCAGCTGCTGCTGCCACGAGGTCTGACTGTTCTGCGTATTTTTCAAGGAGTGCGAGGGTGTGTCCGTTCTTTTCAACGATTGCACGGATTCCGTCAACTGCAGCCTTTGCAAATGGCTTCTGGGTTGCAACTAATACTTTCATTTCCTTTCCTCCTTCTATTTGTGAAGTTTTTCGAATTCCTGCATGCAGTCAACAAGGGCCTGGACAGCCTCCTTAGGGCAGGCGTTGTAGAGAGATGCGCGGAAACCGCCTACTGAACGGTGACCTTTGATGCCGACCATTCCGCGTTCCTTTGCGAATGCCATGAATTCATCCTGAAGATCTTCCTTGCCAGGTGCCATCACGAGGCATACGTTCATGATTGAGCGGTCTTCCTTGGCTGCAGTGCCGACGAACATTGAGTTGCGGTCAATTTCGTCATAAAGCATCTGTGCCTTCTCAACGTTGATCTTGTTGATGGCTTTCACACCGCCGATGCTCTTGAGCCACTTCAGTGTCTCTGTCATCACGAAGATAGGGAATACCGGAGGAGTGTTGAACATACTGCCGTTATCGATGTGTGTGCGGTAGTCGAGCATTGTAGGGATGTAGCGGGTGACTTTACCGAGCACGTCCTTGCGGATGATCGCGAAGATCACGCCTGCAGGGCCTACGTTCTTCTGTGCGCCACCATAAATCATGGCATATTTGCTTACGTCCACCGGGCGGCTCATGATGTCTGATGACATATCGGCCACGAGGTTGACAGGGCAGTCCATATCATATTTGATCTCTGTTCCGTAGATGGTGTTGTTGGTTGTGATATGGAAGTAGTCGAGGTCCTTCGGAATTTCGTATCCCTTCGGAATGTAGTTGTATGTCTTGTCGGCTGAAGATGCGATGCATACTGCATTGCCGATGCCTTTGGCTTCTTTGAGGGCTTTCTTTGCCCAAACGCCTGTCTCAAGGTATCCCGCCTTGTTTTCGAGGAGGTTCATCGCTACGTAGAGGAACTGGAGTGATGCGCCGCCGCCGAGGAATACGATTTCATAGTTCTCAGGGATGTCGAGGAGTTCTCTCCAGAGTGAGCGGCATTCGTCCATCACAGCTTCCCATTCTTTTGAACGGTGCGATACTGAAATAACCGGCATTCCGGTGCCTTTGAAATCCTTAAGGGCCTCAATGGCTGCATCGATTGCCTGCTGCGGCAATACGCAAGGACCCGCGTTGAAGTTGTAAGCTTTTTTCATTTCTGTTGTGTTTATTTTGTCGTTTTGTTTGATTCTTTCCTAATCTTACAAAGTTAGCAAATTATTCAATCAACGCCAATTATATTGTTGTTTGTTTTTGTGGCGAACCGTCCTCGACGGTGTCAGTCCTGGCCCTGCGGAGAATACTTTGCGGGATGCTTCGCTTATGGATCAGTCGCGGGCAGGCTGCGTCCACTTCTCACCTGCCTGCTCTTTGCTTCATAATGACTGCTGCCGATTCCGGGCATATTGCCAGTGTGAAGGAGAACTATGAATCGGAGGCACATCTGAATGGCAGGACCCTAGCCACCCGCGGCTGATAGCGGGGGACCAGCCGGGAGGCTGGTGGGATTGAGCGAAGCGAAAGGTCCTGACATCAGAGTGTGCCGACGAATAGTTCTCCCGCAAAGTATTTTCCGCAGTGCTGGCGAACTGCCGTGTCGCGATTCCTGTCCACAGTTGCCATCGGCATACGACTCGTCGGGTAAACTGCAATTCAAGTTCCGGAACCACCTCGCTGGAGGACTCTCCGGTCATTTTGCCGTTACTTGGTTTCGGCTACCGATCTGCCACAAAAAAGGGCTTATGCGTGGCAAAAATGGGTTTTCCCGGGCTTTCTGCCACAAATTTGCCTTGTTTCGTGGCAAACACTCACATGTTTCCTCTT
>JAGHSK010000002.1 GCA_018065895.1 Candidatus Cacconaster equi | reverse complement strand
GCGTCGCCCTTGCCGTTATAGTTCGGGACGAAGCCGAAGTGGACACCGGGGCCTCCGTAGAAACGGAACCCGCCTTCTCCAATATATACATCCCATTCATAAAGTCCCTCGAAAATGGGGCCCCAATAGAAATTATAGAGGGCGCGGACGTCAAGGTTTGTCTTCTCAGACAGAAAATGGTTCCATTGTACGCCGAGATTGTGGTGTGGTCCTGTCCAGTCCGGACCGAACGATATACCGATCGCATTCTTGTATGGTTGTGCATTGGCAGCCAAGGAGAAGAGGATAGCGGTTAAGATGGTGAAAAGCGCTTTTTTCATTTGGTTTACATTTTGGTTATGCCAAATGTAAGAATAATTCCCGAAATAGAGAAAAAAACAGCACAATCATAAACGGCTAAATCGCTTCTTCCTATGGTCCCTTTTTAAATTATTTTCCTGGGGGGATTTTTCAATTACTATCTACACGAATATACCGTGAAGCACGTCCAGCGAGCGGATGTTGATGTCGGCTCCCAGATGGTAGGAGAGATATTGAATCATCGATTTTGCAAAGGCCTGCCTGCGGGAGGCGGACAATTCGATTTTAAGAGTCTGTTCGAACTGCGAACGGAGAATTGTCTGGAACAACTCCCTTTCCGAATCCCTGAAAATGCCCTGCGGCTCGATGATCTCGGTGGGGCGGAACCCCATCTTCGTGCAGTATGCCACGAGAAACCACAGGTGGAAGTTGGCGATGGAGCCCTCTTCCGCCTCGAGACGGATGACAGCCTGGCAAAGCCAATCGAACAGGGCACTGTCAGACTCCTCGGTCCTCAGACTTCTGAAGATGACCTCGCTCAGGAACATTGCGACAGTGCTTTTGTAGATATCGGAACGGATGCTCTCAAGAGAGACCACCGGTCTCCACTCCCTGAGATAGGCGAGGGAACTTTTCGGCGAGTGACTGCTTACCACGTCAAGCATATTGAGCGGATGGAAATCGGCGGCCTGTCGGTTGCCTTTCATCCCTCGTACGAAGAAGCTCTTGCGGCCGCACAGGGAATCGACGGCATGCACAATGACGCTGCTGTCGGAATACTTCGTTACGTGAAGTACAATCAGTCTTGATTTTTCAACAGATGACATTTGAGCTTCCGCATTGCCATTCCGCGATGAGCGATCTTTCCCTTTTCGTCGATGGAGATTTCAGCCATCGTCACGTCCATTCCCTCCGGAATGAAAATGGAATCATAGCCGAAACCCTGCACGCCTTCGCTTTCATGAAGAGCGATATGACCTTTGCAGGTGCCCTCGAAAAAGGTCGCTTTGCCGTTTTCAACGTAAGTCACGACGCACAGGAAGTGTGCGGTACGCCTCTCGTAGGGCACTCCTTCAAGCTCCTTGAGCACCTTTTTGCGATTGTCGGCAGGATTTTTGCTCTCTCCGGCATAGCGGGCGGAATATACGCCTGGCGCACCGTCAAGGGCATCTATCTCCAGTCCTGTGTCATCTGCAAAACAAGGTTTATGGAATCTGTTCCAGATGAACATTGCCTTTTGGAGAGAATTCTCCTTGATTGTAGGGTGTGTTTCAGGAATATCCCCCTCGAACCCGAGCGAAGAGGGAAGAATGAGCTTGAATGAAGGGCCGAGGATTTCCGAGGCTTCTTCAGCCTTGTGAGAGTTGTTTGTGGCAAAAATGATTTCCATATTCGCAAAAGTAATAAATAAAGGCTAAATTTGCACGATATAAAGGATATAGAATGAAAAGACTTTTGATTTTCGCAGTGCTGCTTGCAGGTGCTTTGCAGGCGAATGCGCAGAGCCGTGACTTCAGTTTCGGGAAAGGAGTGGAAACACAGTATTCAGTGCTCAAGGAGGTCGCAGCTTCATACGTTGACACGATTGACTACCAGAAGATGCTGACAACAGGAATTCAGGCTATGCTCAGCACTCTCGACCCTTATACGGTTTACATTCCTGAGGAGGAAGAGGAGGATTTTGAACTTCTGACCACCGGAAATTATGGCGGAATAGGCTCCCTGATCAAAAAACGCGTTGACGGTGGTGTGCTTATTTCCGAACCGTATGCCGGCTCTCCTGCCGTACTTGCGGGTCTCGCTCCTGGTGACACCATTGTTGCAATCGACGGTAAAAGTGTTTTTGGGGAGACTTCCGAACA
The DNA here is from genome assembly GCA_018065895.1 of Candidatus Cacconaster equi. Lineage (GTDB taxonomy): Bacteria > Bacteroidota > Bacteroidia > Bacteroidales > UBA932 > Cacconaster > Cacconaster equi. The sequence goes on along the minus strand of JAGHSK010000002.1, from coordinate 67,137 downwards.
GAGTACGAGCCGTATGAAAGGCGTGCCGGGGACCGAGGTCAAGCTTACGGTGATCAAAGGCCGTACCGGGAAGAAGGAGGACGTCGTTGTCAAGAGAGAGAGAATCCATATTCCGAGCATTGCGTACAGCGGAATTATTAAGGACTCGATAGGATACATCAAGATTACCAGCTTCACCGAGAAATTGAGCAGGGAGGTCCGCCCCGCTCTGGCAGATCTCAAGAACAAAGGAGCGAAGAGGATTGTAATAGACCTTCGCGGAAATGGCGGCGGAGTGATGGAAGAGGCAGTTGAGATGATTTCTATGTTTGTGCCGAAAGGCACTCACGCAATGTCGTCGAAGGGACGCCTTGAAACGATGAACCGCGAGTATTACACTACGTCAGCGCCTTTCGATACGGAAATTCCGTTGCTGGTGATGGTCAACAGTTCATCGGCATCCGCTTCCGAAATCACGTCAGGTGCACTTCAGGATCTGGACCGCGCCACGATTGCCGGCAAACGTACCTTCGGCAAGGGTCTTATCCAGTCAGTGCGGCCGGTGCCTTACAACGGACAGGTGAAGGTGACCACCGGCAAGTATTATATTCCGAGCGGACGATGCGTCCAGGCCATAGACTACAGCCACCGCAACGAAGACGGAAGTGTGGGCAACATTCCGGATTCGCTCAAGAAGGAGTTCAAGACCATCAAGGGCCGCAGCGTCTATGATGGCGGAGGTATAACCCCTGACATCGAGGTGGATGAGCACGTCTACAGCCGCCCTACCCTCTCCCTTGCATATTTCGACATAACGGGCGATTATGCAATCGAATATTACAAGAAACACGAAAAGATTGCTCCGGCAACTGAATTCTATCTGACCGACGAAGAATATGAGGACTTTGTGAATTATGCGGCATCCAGGGAATTCGATGCCAGAAGTGCGGCACAAACCGCTCTCGACCAGTTGATCACGATGGCCAAGCGTGAGGATATGTATGACCTCTACAAGGCCGAAATAGATGCTCTCGCCGAGAAAGTCAATATGGACAAGGCCCAGATCATCAGGGTGAAGAAGGCCGAGATCAAGCCGATACTCGAGGAGGAGATAGTTTCACGATATTATTTCCCTGAGATGGGAGAGATGGTGGCTTTGAGGGTTGACACCCAACTCGACAAGGCTATCGAAAAATGGGTCAGCGGTATTTAGACCCTTCTTCAAGCATTCCCAGATAGGAACTGTAGCGTTCCACAGAGATTTCACCGGACTCCACTGCCTGCTTGACTGCGCAGTGGGGTTCGTGTGTATGGGTGCACGGTTTGAAGCGGCAGCCGTCTATGACACGCAGCATTTCAGGAAAGTAGGTGCTGAGTTCTTCGGGCGATATGTCCACCAGCCCGAATCCACGTATGCCCGGAGTGTCGATGACGAAGCCTCCTCCCTGCAGGGGGTGCATCTCGTAGAAGGTCGTTGTATGCTTGCCCTGGAGATGGCTTGTCGAGATTTCCCCTATTTTAGGATTCAGCGAAGGGTCGAGCGCCTTGAGAAGAGAGGATTTTCCCACTCCGGAGGCTCCAGAAAAGAGACTTATGGAGTCGCGGCACATCTCCCGGATATCGTCAATTCCGGTTCCGTCAAGAGTTGAAATCTCCCTGACTTCGTAACCCGCTCCCCGATAGATATCCTCAAACAGTCTCATCTGCGCGAGCACCGCCTCATCGTTGTAAAGGTCCCTCTTGTTGATGAGGATGACAGGGTGAACTCCGTATGCTTCGCAGGAGGTGAGGAACCTGTCAACGAATTCGAGTTTAGTCTCGGGCAGGATTACGGTGGTGAGGAGGAAAACCTTGTCGATATTGGCTGCGATTACGTGGCTCTCCTTCGACAGATTGGTGGATTTGCGTACGATGCCGTTCCTGCGGGGAAGAATCTTGTTGATGACGGCAATCTCTTCGCTCCGGCCCTCTTCCAGGCAATACTCCACAATGTCGCCCACTGCCACCGGATTGGTGGATTTTGAACTTTCAAGCCGGGTTTTCCCACGTATCACGGCGGGGAAAGGACTCCATTGCGGGAGTTCCGACAGAAGGTAGTGACTTCCAGTATGCTTGACGACTGTTGCTGTGCCTCTCATTTTCATTGATGCAAAGATAGCAAATAGTGTTTTTATACTATATTTGTAAGTTAAAAATATTCTTATGTATTCGTTGGAGGAACTTGACAGGATTATTGAGAGGATGACGGGAGTGGTATGCCGGGAGAAAGAACCGTGCAATCTTTATGACCCCATAGGCTATATGATGTCGATAGGAGGCAAGAGAATCCGCCCGAAGATGTGCCTGCTGACATATGGTCTGTTTTCCAATCAGTATGACAACTCCATTCTCTATCCGGCAATGGCGCTCGAGATGTTTCACGAGTTCACGCTTCTCCACGACGACATTATGGACAAATCCGACACGCGGCGTGGCCACACGACGGTTTACAGGAAATGGAACCAGAACATAGCCATTCTTTCCGGGGACGTGATGTCGATAGAGGCTTACCGGCTCCTTGGTAGCGTCAATCCCAAGTATCTCAAGAAGGCGATGGACCTGTTCACCGATATGGCGGTGAAAGTGTGTGAAGGCCAGCAGTATGATATGGATTTCGAGAATCTTCCCTTCATCACGATGGATGACTATATGAGTATGATAGGCCTCAAGACGGCAGTGCTCATAGCCTGCTCCGCGAAGATGGGCGCGCTTCTTGCCGGAGCCCCGGATGAAGTGTGTGATGCCTTGTACAGATATGGCTACCAGATAGGTCTCGCTTTCCAGATAACCGACGACTATCTTGACACTTTCGGCAATGAGAGGACGTTCGGGAAGAAGATAGGAGGCGACATAGCCAACAACAAGAAGACCTGGCTGCTTGTGGAGGCGTTCCGCCTGGCGGATGCTTCGCAGCGCAGAACCCTTGAAGAACTGCTCAATCTTGATGATTCGCATAAGGAGGAGAAATTCGACTCGATGCGCAGGCTCTATGAGGACCTTGGAGTAAAGGAGAAGGCTATTGAGGCGATGGACCTGTGCAAGCGGAAGGCCGATGAATCGATTGCCGCAGTCAATCTTTCCGATGTTCAGAAGAATCTGATGGATTCGTTCGCAAATCAACTGATATACCGTGAAAAATAACAAATTGGAGATAATGGCCCCTGCGGGGAACTTCGAGTGTCTTGCCGCAGCAATCCAGGGTGGTGCCGATTCCGTATATTTTGGGGTCGGGCAGTTGAACATGCGGTCTCACTCTGCAAACAACTTTGCACCTGAGGACCTTGCTAGGGTATGTGAAATTTGCAGGGAACACGGGGTGAAGTCATATCTCACCCTGAATATCGTCTTGTATGACGATGATCTGGAACCTATGAGGGAGGCGCTGCGCTCAGCGAAGGCTGCCGGTGTTTCGGCTGTAATAGCCTCCGATATGGCCGCCATAGCATATGCCCGTTCCATCGGGATGGAGGTGCATATCTCCACACAGCTGAGCATCTCAAATCACGAATCCCTGCGTTTCTACAGCCAGTTCGCCGATGTGATTGTGCTTGCTCGCGAGCTGAATCTCTCCCAGGTCAAGGAGATAAAGAGAGTGATCGACCAGGAGAACATCTGCGGCCCTTCAGGGCGTCCTCTGGAGATAGAGATGTTCTGCCACGGAGCACTCTGCATGGCCATTTCAGGAAAGTGCTATCTCTCCCTCCACGAATACGGCGCTTCAGCCAACAGGGGAGCCTGCTACCAGATATGCCGTCGTGGTTATCAAGTGACGGACCTGGAGACCGGGAACCAGCTTATGATAGACAACAAATACATAATGTCGCCGAAGGATCTGTGCACGATTGAGTTCATGGACAAAATCATAGATGTCGGCGTATCAGTCTTCAAGATAGAGGGAAGGGCCCGCAGCAGTGAATATGTCAAGACGGTCACCCGTGCCTATCGTGATGCGGCGGATGCCGTCCTGGAGAACCGCTATACTCCGCACCTGGCGTCGCAGTTGAAGGAGAAGCTTTCCACCGTATTCAACCGCGGGTTCTGGGACGGGTATTATCAGGGGGCGCGGCTTGGAGAATGGAGCGAGGTCTATGGAAACAAGGCAACCAAAACCAAAACATACGTAGGACGTGTAACTAACTATTTCGGCAAGCTGAATGTTGCTGAGGTGCTTGTGGAAAGCGGCAGTTTCAGGATTGGCGACCAGCTGCTCATCTGCGGACCTACGACAGGTGTGATCGAGTACGAGGTGAAGGAGATCCGAGTCGATCTGAAGAATGTGGAGGAGGCAAAGAAAGGCGAGTACTGCTCGATTCCTGTGTCGGAAAGGTTGAGACGGAGTGATAAAATTTATTTATTCTCATAGATGAAAAGAACGTTTTTTGCGGCCTTGCTGCTGCTCTTCCCGCTGTGTCTGGGTGCGCAGCAGAGCGAGGACTACAAGATGTACGCCGCAAACAATGGAGCAAGTATGCTCCTTCTCAGAGGCAGGCATGGTATGGAGTTCCCTTTGCCTCATAATGGCACGCATTTCTGGTACACGCCACAATTCAGAAGCGGCACTCTCTATTACAACAGCAAATTGTATGAAAACGTGCTTCTGAACATCGACGCATTCAATCAGGAGCTGCTTGTACGTGATCCTAACGGAATCACGAACATCCTTCTCAGCCGCAATTACGTGAAGTGGTTCGAAATAGAGGGAAGAAAGTTTGTGAATCTTCAGGCAATGGGCTATGAGGATGCTCCTCAGGGGTATTTCCAGCTTATGTATGACGGCAAGTCGAAGTTGTTTTTCCGGATAGACAAAGCTCTTGAACGTGACGTTGATGGAAGATTGTGGGAATCCGCCGGCTATCAGGGCAATCTGAAACCGGGAGTTTTCGATATATTCGTCGAAAGGAAGTCCTATTACGTTATGACAGGGGACAGTGATGCTCTGATTAAAATCAAGAATAAGAATGCCTTGCTGAAGGTGTTCAAGAAGTATAGCAAGGATATCAGAAAGCATTTGTCCTCAATCGACAGGTACGGCTCCATGAGTTTTGAAACTTTAGCCGTTGAGGTACTTGAGTATATGGAGGAAAAGTAGATGAAAAAGTTCATTTTACTGATGGTGGCGGTGCTTGGAGCCGTTCAACTCCGGGCCCAGAACGACGGAAGCCAGCTGTATGTTTCCAAACTTGACGCTCAGCAGCTTGTGGACTTCATTAAAAAGGAGGTCAACCCCGGTATTTTCTTCGTGAAGGATACCTCCGACAAACGCGTCTATACAGTCCGCGCTTCCCGCGAAGACTTCCTTTCGGAGGCTTTCAAGGAGCTTAAGGCCAACAGCTATTCCGTTACGGAATACGATGGCAAATACTTCATATTGAGAAATCTCGGATTCTCGACGGAACTCCCTGCCGGCTATTTCCTGGCGGACCAGCAGGAAAATGCAGGCATTTCCCAGGAGATGGCCCGATATCTCGAGAGTGAGAAGAACATTGCCACATTCCAGAACAAGATTTACGAGATAGGAGAGAAAGGTCCGGTAAGCAAGGCGAAGGCTATGATAAGGGGCCACGTCAGGGACGTTCTTTCCGGAGAGCCTCTCGTGGGTGTGGCCGTATATGACAACAACGGTTCCGCCTACGCTCAGACCGATGCGGACGGATATTACAAAATAATGATGCCTACGGGCTTCGGGGAGTTGGGTTTCAGCGGATATTCGCTCGAGGACATGAAGCTCCACGTCGAGGTGTATGACGACGGAAATCTTGACGTGATGATGAAGGAGAAGGTATTCTCCCTCACCGGTGCCGTCATCACCTCTGAGAGCAAGGCTCAGCATCGCGTGACGCAGATGGGCATTGAGAAGGTGAGAGTAAATGCAATCAAGAACGTTCCGGCCGTTTTCGGAGAGTCCGATGCATTGAAAGTCGTGATGACACTGCCTGGAGTAAAGTCTGTGGGCGAAGCGGCAACCGGATTCAATGTACGAGGAGGTTCGGTTGACCAGAACCTGATTCTCTTCAACGACGGAACCATCTACAATCCGAGCCATATGTTCGGTATCCTGTCAAGTTTCAACACCGACGTTCTGAGCGACGTCCAGCTCTATAAAAGCTCCATTCCTGCAGAGTACGGAGGAAGAATCTCATCTGTCCTCGAGGTTAAGACGAGAGACGGCAACAGCCGGAAGGTGAAGGGTTCAGTGGGGCTCGGACTGCTTACGAGCAGACTGGAACTCGAAGGACCTATCGTAAAGGACCGCACTACATTCATTCTCGGCGCCAGGACAACCTATTCCAACTGGATACTCAAGCTCCTGCCTGCATCCAGCGGGTTCTCGGGAGGCTCATCTTCTTTCCAGGACGTCAATCTCGGATTGAGCCATAAGGTAAATGACAGGAACACCCTGCACGCGTACGGATATTTCTCACGTGACAAATTCAGTTTCAGCAAGGATACCACCTACAGGTACAACAACATCAACGGATCGCTCAAGTGGAACAGCAACTTCAGCGACAACCACTCGATGACGGCGACGGTGGGATTCGACCAGTACAACTACAAGGCGGGGGACACGTTCAATCCTGCGGAAGCCTATCAGCTTTCAAGCAGAATCCGGCAGTATTCCGGCAAACTTGTATTCAAGTCGATGCTCTCGGAAAACCATACCCTCACGTATGGAGCCAGCGGTATATGGTATGACCTGAATCCGGGCTCATATGAGCCGTTCGGCGATTCATCCCTTGTAAAGGCACGTTACCTCGACAGGCAGACAGCCGCGGAACTTGCCGCATACGTAAGCGATACGTGGCGGATAACGGACAAACTTTCGTTTGATGCAGGAATCAGATATTCGCAATTCGTTCCGACAGACGGAAAGCAGAAGAAGAGCTACGGAGGGCCTGAATTCCGCCTCTCCGGAAAATATTCCTTCACGGACAATTTCTCCTGGAAGGCCGGCTTCAACACGATGCGCCAGTACATCCATATGATCTCCAACAGCGTCAACATCTCTCCTACTGACACGTGGACGCTTTCCAGCGACAAAATCCGTCCGCAGACGGGCTGGCAGGCCGCAATGGGGCTATACTGGACATTCCTCGACAATACGGTTGACCTTTCTCTTGAGGGATATTACAAGAAGGTCGACCACTATATCGACTACAAGAGCGGAGCTGTGCTGGTAATGAACGAAAATCTTGCGGATGACCTCTTCGAGACACAGAACCGTGCATACGGAGTCGAGCTTATGATAAAGAAAAATATCGGCAAACTGAACGGATGGATATCCTACACCTATTCGCGTTCAATGCTAAGACAGTCCGATCCGAATGCGAAGGAGGTAATCAACAACGGGCAGTGGTACAGCGCCCCTTATGACAAGCCTCACGATATAAAGGTGGTCGGTAATTACAAGTTCACCCACCGTTACAGTCTTTCCGTGAATTTCGATTATTCTACGGGACGTCCTGTCACCCTTCCTGTGGGAAAGTACCAGTATGCGGGAGGCACAAGACTCGTTTATTCCGACAGGAACAGCTACCGTATTCCTGACTATATGAGGCTTGACCTGGCCATAATCATCGAGCCGGGACATTATCTTAAGCAGCTGACCCATCTCTCTTTCACGATCGGGTGCTACAATGTGACCGGACGCAAGAATCCGTATTCCGTATTCTTCACAACCAATGGAGGTGCGGCTATTTCCGGCCATATGTTGAGCGTTTTCGCCACACAGATTCCATATGTCAATTTCAATCTCAAATTCTAAGTCGGAGGGTGGAAAGATGAAAAGAATATTACTGAGTATAAGCCTTTCGGTTCTGCTGGCCTGCAGCGCGCATGCTTCAGGCAGGGTTGTAGAAAGAACGTATGTCTCAACGGACAAGAGCGTTTATGTGGCGGGTGACGTGGTATGGTGCTCCGCCTTCTGTCGGGATCTCGGCAACAACTGCAGTTCAAAACTGAGCAGCGTCGTGTATGTGGAGCTGCACTCTCCGGAGGGGATGGTGCAGGGAGCGAAGATCGCCCTTGTTGACGGGCGCGGCGCGGGATCTTTCACACTTCCTCTTACCCTGCCTACGGGCAACTACAAGCTTGTTGCCTATACCGCCCAGAATGAAAATGAGGAGAACTACAATTTTGAATGTTCCGTTCCGAAAATCATATCCGTGTTCAATGTCTTCTCCAAGGAGAGAGTGAAGAACGGAGTGGAGGTGGTTGACGATCAGGAGTACGGACGCAGGCTTTCTGCAACTGCCCCTTCGACTTCCAGGGGTGTTGAAATAACCGCCGGCGACAAGCTGAAGATACGGAATCTTACAGGAAAGGATGCTTCGGTGAGTGTCTCCGTTTTCCATGAAGACGGAATAGCGGGGGCGCAGAGCGGCAATGTGTGTGACTTTGCGGACATCATCAGGAAACCGGTTTCAGTGCAGTTCGTGGATAGGAAGGTGCCTGATTACGAGGGGGAGATCATTGATGCGCGTATCGTGGGATTCAAACCGGAGCTGATTCCGCAGCTTATCGGAAAGTATGCGTTCATCTCTGCTCCCGGCAACAAGTCTGACATATACTCCGCCTCCATACAGGAGAGCGGTGAAGTGCGCTTCATAACCGGAAATATCTATTCCGATAAGGAACTCATTACAGAGATAGAGGGGATAGATTCCACAATGTCGGTTCATCTGGAACTGGAATCCCCGTTTGTGGCGAAGGATATCGCTGCCCCTGCGGCGCTCGTGATGGCGCCGTCCATTGCTGACGCCCTTCTTGCCAGAGGTGCAGCCATGCAGATTGAAAAACGCTTTGCCGCCGACACTCTCTACGAATTTCTTCCAATCCGTGACAATCTGCTCTTCGACAGCAAGTCAATCCAGTACAAACTGGACGATTATACCCGTTTCCCAACGATGCAGGAGGTTATCACGGAGTTCATCTCCCAGCTTCGCGTCAGAAGAAGCGATGACGGGAAACGTGACATTCAGGTGAGGACGGAAGATGATTACAAGAGCTTCGTCTTTGCAAAAGGAGCTTCGCTGATGATGCTTGACGGTGTGCCCGTATTCAATCACGAGACGATTCTCAATTATGACCCGCTGCTTGTGGAGACAGTGAACATCTATCCGTATACCTATTACGTCGGATCACGTCTGTATGACGGAATCGTCAATTTCGTTACATATAAGAAAAACCTCCCTTCAATGAAATTCAGCAATAGCGCCCGGGTGGTGAACTATCAGGGAGTTTCATATCCTACCGCATACACTTGCCGTGGATTGGAGCGTGGAGGGGATTACCCGGATTACCGGCAGACTGTTTACTGGCATCCGTCCACCGAACTTCCCGCCGGAGCGGATGTGGAGGTGGAATATGTGGCTCCGTCGTACAAAGGAAGATTCTCCGTGGTGGTGGAAGGTTTGACCGGCGACGGGGAACCATTGTACCAAAAAATTACATTTGACATTGAATGATTATGAAGAGGCTTGGAATATCATTTGTGCTCGCAGCGGCGTTGACCTGCGTTTCGTGCATTTACGATTTTGACCCTCAGGTCGAAGATGCTTCCCAATTCGTTGTTGTCGAAGGCGACATTCTTATCGGGGATTACTCTTACTTCAGAGTGTCGGAATCCAGAAATCTGAAGGATCTGAACGTTTTCATATCCCGGTTTACAGGTACGGCCAGCGTGGAGTGTGACGACGGAACTTCGGCTTCGGCAAGAGGCAGCCTTGGAGAGTTTCTCATCGACACCAGAAATATGAAGCCGGGGAAGAAATACAGATTTTCCGTTACAATACCGGAAATGGACGGGAAGATCTATTATTCAGACTGGGTGGAAGTTCATCAGGCAGGAGTCATTGACAGCGTGACATACACGATCGACCCGCAGACGAAGAGCGAAATGTGGATAAACGTTACGTCGCATAACGACAATGACGAAAAATACTACCGCTGGATGTCAAGCGAGAATTGGGAGTATTGTGCAGATTACTACGCAACGTTCTATTATGTTCCCGACCAGGCTTCGAAAAGGGATTATGGGCCGGGAAAGGTGCTGGAGTATGAAAATGGCGAGAATACGAACTGGTGCTGGAAGGTGGGCACCGTTTCTGACGTCATGCTGGGTGACTTGTCGGAACTTTCTCAGACAAAGTTCGTCAATCACAAATTGTATTCGATAGACAAACACGACAGGAGGGTGTCATATCTCTATTCTCCGCAGATATCGCAGGTGGCCATATCGGAAGAGGCCTACAGATACTGGTCTTCCATGTCCAAGAATTCGGACGACGTGGGAGGACTCTTCTCTCCTCAGCCGTCTGAATGCAGGGGAAACATACATTGTGCACAGGATTCCACGGAATTGGTGCTTGGATACGTGGGGGCTTCGACTGTAAGCAGGTGCAGGATTTTCATCGCTCAGGCGGATACCCGTTTTTATGAGAAGAAGAAAGAGAGCGGCACTCAGCCCGAACCTACCCTGGTGCAGAAATCGGAATGGAGAGCCTATTATCTGGAAGGATGGCTTCCGTTCCAGCCTCATTTCGATGAAGAGGGCGGAATGGCCGACCCGGTGGCAATGGAACAGTTTGACTGGCTGCCGGCAAGGTGCCTGGACTGCACGCTTTTGGGCGGGACGAAGGATAAACCGTCATGGTGGCCGAACGAGCATAGATAGCAAATTTGTTCAAAACTTGTTGGTAATTAGGAATAAATGTCCTATATTTGCATCCCCGCGAAAAGCGGAGGTAAAAACATAAATAAAAGATTTACAACTATTTATGCCAACAATTCAACAATTAGTTCGCAAAGGGCGCGAGGTTATCGTAGAAAAGAGCAAGTCTCGCGCGTTGGATGCTTGTCCTCAGAGACGTGGCGTTTGTGTACGTGTTTACACCACCACTCCTAAGAAGCCTAACTCAGCAATGCGTAAAGTTGCACGTGTTAGACTCACCAATCAGAAAGAGGTCAATGCATACATCCCGGGTGAGGGCCACAACCTTCAGGAACACAGCATCGTGCTTGTTCGTGGCGGTCGTGTGAAGGACCTTCCTGGTGTACGTTACCACATCCTTAGAGGAGCTTTGGATACCGCTGGTGTAGAAGGACGCACTCAGAGCCGTTCTCTCTACGGAGCCAAGAGACCGAAGAAATCTAAGAAGTAATCTGTTTGTTTAATTATTAAATTTCAGAAAAATGAGAAAAACGAAGCCTAAAAAGAGGATTCTACTTCCTGATCCTAAGTTTCACGATGTACAGGTTACCCGTTTCGTGAATAATCTTATGTTGCAGGGGAAGAAGAGTATCGCTTATTCTATTTTTTACGATGCGATCGATATGATCGGCGAGAAGATGAAAGATTCTGAGCAGGCTCCACTCGATATTTGGAAGAAAGCCCTTGAAAACGTCACTCCTCAGGTTGAGGTTAAGTCACGTCGTGTAGGTGGTGCAAACTTCCAGGTGCCTATGGAGGTTCGTCCGGAAAGAAAAGTCTCTCTCAGTATGAAGAATATGATACTTTTCGCCCGTAAGCGCTCCGGTCACTCCATGGCCGAAAAACTGGCTGCAGAAATCATGGCGGCTTACAACTGCGAAGGTGCAGCCTTCAAGAGAAAAGAAGATATGCACAGAATGGCTGAGGCTAACAAGGCCTTTGCACATTTCCGTTTCTAATAGAGCTTAATGGCAAGAGATCTTAAATACACAAGGAATATCGGTATCATGGCGCACATCGATGCCGGTAAGACCACAACGTCTGAACGTATCCTCTACTATACGGGCAAGACCCACAAGATGGGAGAGGTGCACGAGGGCGCTGCCACAATGGACTGGATGGTCCAGGAGCAGGAGCGTGGTATTACCATCACATCGGCTGCGACTACGGCTTTCTGGCATTACAACGGAAATCAATACCAGATAAACCTTATCGACACTCCGGGCCACGTTGACTTTACGGTCGAGGTGGAACGTAGCCTCCGTGTCCTCGACGGCACGATTGCTACATTCTGTGCTGTCGGACGTGTGCAGCCCCAGTCTGAGACCGTTTGGCGTCAGGCTGACAAATATCTTGTTCCGAAGATTGCCTACGTGAACAAGATGGACCGCACGGGTGCAGATTTTCTTGCTGTCGTGGAGGAGATAAACGAGAAGCTTGGAGCACGCTCGATCCCTATCTGCCTGCCTATCGGTGCAGAGGAGAACTTCGAGGGTGTGGTTGACCTCATCTCAAAGAAAGCTTACTACTACAACAACAGCAAGGAGCTTGTCAATTATGAGATAAGGGAGATTCCTGCTTCCATGGTTGCAGAGGTTGAGGAATGGAGAGGAAAACTCATCGAGTCGATTGCCGAATACGATGACACGATCCTTGAGAAATTCTTCGACGACCCTGATTCAATTTCCGATGAAGAGATAATCGAGGCGCTCAGGAAGGCCACCATCGATATGGCGGTTGTTCCTACCTGCTGCGGTTCATCATTTAAGAACAAAGGTGTACAGTTCCTTCTGGATGCAGTTATGCGTTACCTTCCGTCTCCGCTCGACAAAGGTGGAGTTACCGGCGAAAATCTTCGTACAGGGGAGAAGATCGAGCGCAAACCGGATTCAACTGAACCTTTCTGCGGACTTGTATTCAAGATTGCAACCGATCCTTTCGTGGGACGCCTGGCATTCCTGAGAGCCTACTCGGGCAAGCTGGATGCCGGCTCTTATGTGCTCAACACACGCTCAGGCAAAAAAGAACGTGTGGCAAGACTCTACCAGATGCACTCCAACAAACAGAATCCTATTGACTTTGTGGAAGCAGGTGATATCTGCGCTGCAGTCGGATTCAAGGAGCTGCGCACTGGTGACACCATTTGTGAAGAGAACCATCCTATTGTGCTCGAATCAATGACATTCCCTGATCCTGTGATCGGACTTGCCGTTGAGCCGAAGACACAGCAGGATCTCGACAAATTGGGCATTGCGCTTGGCAAACTGTCAGAAGAAGACCCTACATTCACAGTTCAGTCAGATGCTGAAACTGGTCAGACCATTATCAGCGGTATGGGTGAACTTCATCTTGATATCATCGTGGACCGTCTCCGCAGGGAGTTCGGAGTGGAAATCAACCAGGGTGCGCCTCAGGTCAACTACAAAGAGGCTGTCACCAAGGCTGTCCAGCACCGCGAGGTATTCAAGAAACAGACTGGTGGACGCGGCAAGTTCGCTGACATCATCGTTGAAATAGGGCCTGCTGACGAAGGTGTTACCGGACTTCAGTTCATTGACGAAGTCAAGGGCGGCAACATCCCTCGTGAGTTCATACCGGCAGTTGAAAAAGGATTCAAATCAGCAATGGCCAACGGTGTGCTCGCAGGTTATGAAGTTACGTCTCTGAAGGTCCGCCTTCTCGACGGTAGCTTCCACCCTGTTGATTCAGATGCCCTCTCATTTGAGATATGTGCGCGACTGGCATTCCGAAAGGCTCTGCCTAAGTGCGCTCCTGTCTTGATGGAACCTATAATGTCGCTCGAAGTCGTTACTCCGGAAGACTATATGGGTGATGTCGTGGGAGACCTGAACCGCCGCCGCGGGCAGATTGTCGATATGGACAGCAAAGGCAATGCAAGAATCGTCAAAGCTAAAGTTCCGCTTTCAGAACAGTTCGGTTATGTGACTGTTCTCCGTACACTCTCTTCAGGCCGTGCTACCAGCACAATGGAATTTTCCCACTATGCGGAGGTTCCTGGAAACATTGCCAAGGAAGTTATCGACAAACAGGGCGGTCCTAGAAGGTTTGCCGAAGATGATGAATAATTAATAGTTAAAAATAATGAGCCAGAAAATCAGAATTAAACTTAAATCTTACGATCATGCATTGCTCGACAAGTCAGCAAAGAAGATCGTGGATACTGTAAAGTCAACAGGTGCTGTTGTAAGCGGACCGATTCCTCTTCCAACCGACCAGAAGATCTTTACTGTCAACCGTTCGACTTTCGTTAACAAGAAAGCTCGTGAACAGTTCGAACTTAATTCTTTCCGTCGCCTTTTGGACATTTTCAGTTCAACTCCTAAGACCGTTGACGCTCTTATGAAGCTCGAACTCCCAAGTGGCGTTGAGGTTGAAATTAAAGTTTTATAAAGTATAATTCCGGTGCAAGCGCTGCCGGAAGAGAATCAGCGCTTTGGAAAGATTATCTTAGATACGCTTTGTACATCATAGATAGTTTCCGGTCCCATAGCTCAGTTGGTTAGAGCATCTGACTCATAATCAGGGGGTCGCAGGATCATGCCCTGCTGGGACCACAAAGGGATTTGTTCCAATGGCTTTTGTCCGGAAGGTGCAAATCCCTTTTTCTTTTTTCAAAAAAAGGGCTCCAAAAAAGCAGACAGATGCGGACAGGACTCACGGTTTCGCAGAGCGAGGTAGCCGAAGGACGAAGACGCCCCGGTTCGCGAAGCGAATTGCGAGGACTGTGTGAGTGATTTTAGATGCGTAGCAGCTAAAATAGCGAGTTCCGCAGCAAAGGGAAGTCAAGGCCAGAGGCAGCTCTGCGAAACCGTGAGTCCTGTCTGCATCCTGTCTGCGATAGAGCCGTGAGCGAAGCTTTTGTCTTTTGAGTTGAATCTCGTGGTCGAGGGAGTGCGGATTATTGTTTATATTTGTGGCAGGCATCGAAATTCAGACAGGTATGGACAGACGTCATTTTTTGGAAACAGCCGCAGCGGGAGCCACAGCCCTGGCGCTCGGATCAGTTGATTCTTTTGGCAAAGAGACTGGCAAGGAAAGGAAAATCAGGATAAAACCATTGACGCAGACGGTGCAGGTGCCCTTCGGAGATGTCAAGGCGCTTTACATAATGATTGGCCACAATATGTGGTGCCAGTGGCCCACCGAGGCTATGGGAAGCGATCCGGAGTCTGCCATAAAACATCTCCCCGAATCAATACAACCGGACCTAAAACTTGTCTGCAAGAACGAATATTGGAAGGAGGTGACAGACTATGCTTCGGAGAGAGGCATCAATATGCTTGTCTGTGACCTGGGAGAGGGGCTTTTTTATCCCAGTCACCCGGAACTCGCGATTCCGGGGACCTGGAGCGTCGAAAAAATGCAGCAGGAAATAAGGCGGCTCAACTCTATGGGAATGGAGGTCATACCGAAACTCAATTTTTCCACAAATCACAACGGATGGATGAAGGACTACCAGCATATGGTCTCTTCGAAGCCCTATTATCAGATGTGCAGGGATGTCCTCTCCGATGTATATGAAATCTTCGGTCATCCCCGCTATATCCACCTCGGCTTTGACGAGGAGGATAATTATGACCTCCAGAAGGGCTACACCTATATGATGATGCGTTGTGGGGAGAACTGGTGGACGGATTTCCTCTACATAACAGGCATTGTCGAGAGTTTTGGCGCACGCGCAATGGTGTGGAGCGACTATGGTTGGGATCATCCGGATTTCTATACGCGCTGTCCGAAGAGCGTGATTCAGTGTCCTTGGTATTATGATGACAGCCTGCAGGGCTATGATCCGGATAAAATGAATGGCAGGGTCAGGAATAAAGTCCTTTGCTATTACGAATTGGGCAAAAACGGATTTGACGTGCTGGGATGTGGAAGCAATTGGGTAAGTGCCTACAAACGCAGGAAGGGCGTAAACTCCGATGAGGTTATGGGCGAAATCATCAAGCTTACACGCAGGGCAGTTCCGGAAGATCATCTGATGGGCTTCCTGTCTGCTCCTTGGGCCAA
Organism: Candidatus Cacconaster equi; assembly: GCA_018065895.1. Lineage (GTDB taxonomy): Bacteria > Bacteroidota > Bacteroidia > Bacteroidales > UBA932 > Cacconaster > Cacconaster equi. The sequence goes on along the minus strand of JAGHSK010000002.1, from coordinate 51,380 downwards.
TTGCGGTTACCAGTCTCACGTCAAGCGATTGAAGGAGGGAATAGACCTTCTCATTGAGGGATGCCGTTAATGAAGACACTTTTGACAATCATACTGTTGTCCCTGTGTTTAACAGTGGAAGCAAAGGAGGGTCTTTTCCTATGTACGAAGGTTCCTCCCGCAATTCAACTTAGAATGGCAGGGAAATCCTGTCCGGAAGGCAGCGAGGTGAACTTTGACGATTTGAGATATCTGGTGGTCACCTATACTGATTTCAAAGGCCACAGGGCATTTGGCGAGATTGTCTGCAACAAGGCCATAGCCGACGATCTGATATATATATTCAAGGAACTATATGAAGCCGGCTATCCTATACGGCGGGTGAGGTTGGTGGATTCATACGGTGGCGATGATGAATTGTCGATGGCTGACGACAACACCTCGTGCTTCAATTACAGAAATGCAGTCGGGTCAAAGAAACTCTCCGCGCACGCCCACGGTATGGCAATAGATATCAATCCTTTGGAAAATCCTTATGTTAAAGGCGACATAGTGAAACCTGCCGCCGCTGCCTCGGGCAAGGACAGAACCCAGCCGCACGCCATCAGCAAGAAGGATCTATGCTACAAACTTTTCAAAAGCAGAGGCTTTGTATGGGGCGGAGAATGGAGGTCTGCAAAAGACTACCAGCATTTCGAGAAGAAATAAGCGGGAATTCTAAATGTTTCCGAGACTCTCGACCATCACTGCCTTGATGGTGTGCATTCTGTTCTCTGCCTCGTCGAATACGACGCTGTTCGGCGACTCGAAAACCTCGTCGCTCACCTCCACACCATCCAATCCGTATTTGTCGCGCAGCTCCCGACCTGCCTTGATGGAAGTGTCGTGGAATGAAGGCAGACAGTGCATGAACTTGCAGTCAGGGTTGCCGGTTGCTTTCATCATGGCCATATCTACCCTGTAAGGACGGAGAATGGCAACACGTTCATCCCAAATTTCGGCAGGCTCACCCATAGATACCCACACGTCGGTATAGATGAAATCACACCCCTTGACACCCTCGGCAACGTTGTCGGTGACGGTGATGCGTGCTCCTGTCTGTTCGGCGATCTTGCGGCACTCCGCCTGGAGTTCAGCTGATGGCTGCAGAGCCTTCGGACTGACTGCCCTGAAATCCATTCCCATCTTCACGCAACCGACGAACAGGCTGTTGCAGGTATTGAACCGGGTGTCTCCCAGAAAGGCCACTTTTACCTCGTTGAGCGGCTTGTCGGTATGCTCCATCATGGTAAGCAAGTCTGCAAGAGTTTGAGTGGGATGAGCCTCGTTCGTAAGCGCGTTCCATACTGGAACCCCGGCAAGTTCGGATATTCTTTCAACGATTTCCTGTCCGTAGCCGCGGTAAGCGATGCCGTCGAACATTCTGCCAAGAACGCGGGCGGTGTCGTCCATCGATTCGTCAATGCCCAGATGTGAGCCGACTGATCCCAGATAGGTGGCATATCCTCCCTGGTCGCTTGCAGCTACCTCGAATGAGCATCGTGTACGTGTCGAAGCCTTCTCGAAGAGAATGGCGATGTTCTTCCCTTTCAGGTGCTGTATCTCCTTTCCGGCTTTTTTGTCTGCTTTGAGCCGGGCTGCAAGGTCAATATAATGTTTGATCTGTTCCGGAGTGAAATCCAGGATTTTCAGAAAATGTGTTTTATTCATCTTTTTCAGGGTTATACAACATTGCAGTGCACAGACAGGATTCAAATCCGTTCTTGCACAATAATTCATAATGTACGCAGCTTACGCAGCCTTTCCAGAATCTGATGTCATTCGTGATTTCATTGTAGGGAACGGCTTTGTAACCGAGTGATTCATTTATTTTTTTGACTGCAGGGCTTGTCGTAAGGCCGAAGATTCCGGCTTTCGGAAAGCGGAGCCTTGTCAATTCATAAGCTTTTTGTTTGAGAGCCTTTGCAAGACCACGGCCTCTGTATTGAGGCTTCACTATCAGCCCGGAGTGGGCTACGAACAGGTCATTCTCCCAGGGATTGATGTAGCAGAATCCGGCGAGAGCCTCTCCGTCGAGGGCAATCACTCCACGACCGGCTTTGATTTTCTCAGTGATATATTCAGGCGAGCGGAGAGCCAGACCGGAGTTCTTGTCCCTGGCCGCTTCTGCGATGGCCTCAGATATGTCATCAGCATATTTGAGATGGTCCATCGCAGCAAAAGTAATTTTTATTTCTCCCATTTGCCTAATGAATATTTATTCAAAACCGCCACAAAAATATGAATAATTATTCATTATGCAAAAATATTCTGCAAAGAATCGCCTACGGAGGCTATAAATATGATTTCTGGAAGATGGAAAGGAGTGATTTGCGGATAACATCCTTGTCAGCCGTCTCCTTGAGCATTACCAGGACAGTGTCATCTCCTGCAATGGTACCCATCACGTTTTGAATGTTTGCCCGGTCAATGACTGCAGCTGCAGCTGAGGCATAGCCCGGCTGCGAGCGGATCACGCAGAGTTGCCCGGAGATTTCGATGCTCTCGATTCCGATGTGGTTCGTCGTGTTGCCATGACGGGGGAGTACATAATAAGTACCTTCGACAGAGTCGGGTCTCTTGACTGCGCCAAGTTCCTTCACGTCTCTCGAAAGCGTGGCCTGTGTAACCGAATACCCCTTGCTTTTGAGTACGGAAATCAGTTCATCCTGAGTATGGATTCTCTGATTTCTGATTATTTCTGCAATTGCAGCTTTCCGATGCTGTTTGTCGCTCATAAATTTCGAATAATTATGCAAATTTATGAATATATGCATTAATATGCAACACAAATGTGCCAATGCAATTTGTTGCAAAATTAATACCTTTGTGCAGACGAATTGAAATTGAATTGAAATGAAACTGGACCTTACCGTTGCTGGTCACCGCTTTGTCATAGATATTCTCCCTGCCGACTGGGAGGTGAGCGATATGTTCGGCAATTATCTTCCTTTCAAGACGGAAGAAAAGGAAGTCGGGAAGAGTTCCCCGGTGTTTGTCCTTAAGGTGGAGGATTGCCCGCAATGGCAGAGAGACAGTTGCTTCAGCCCGTTATATGTGGTTGAATCGGGCCCGGAGGAGCCTCGTCTGGACATTTACAGCAACGCTGATGGCGAGTGGTGGGCCGAGATGGCGCCTGTCGGAAATATGCCGCCGGTTGCGGCATTGTCAATGAATCCCGATTGCTGCGAAGGCCGTCTTTTTGTAGGCAGTCCGCGTTTCGGCAGGTTTGCTGCGGACAATGCCGCGATGCTTATGTTCGCTTTCTGCACATCTTGCAAAAGGACCATAGAAATGCACGCATCCGTGATAGTAAAGGATGAGAAGGCATATATGTTCATCGCAAAGAGCGGCACGGGGAAAAGTACCCATAGCAGAATGTGGCTTGAAAATATCCCGGGATCCAGACTGCTGAATGACGACAACCCTATTGTTCGGATATTCGATGACGGTTCGGTAAAGGTTTTCGGATCACCGTGGAGCGGAAAGACCCCTTGTTACAGGAATGAAAGCGCGGATATGGGAGGAATTGTACGGATCCGTCGAAGTATGGAGAACCGCTTGACGGGGTTGGCCCCGGTAGAAGCTTATGCTGATGTGAACTCTTCCACATCGGGCTTGCGTCACGTGGAAAAAATGGCGGACGGGTTGTACGAAACGATATCACAGGTGGCTTTGACTGTTCCTTGTTATGTATTGGACTGCAGGCCTGACGCACAGGCGGCGGAAGTGTGTTATAACGGTGTATGCAAAAATTGATTCCTAACGAGATACTGCTCGCTGAAGTGGACCTTCTTCTCAAGGAGGGCAGGGATGTCGAACTGATGACAAGGGGCTATAGTATGAATCCGTTCATCAGAGGGGACAGAGACAGCGTGATTTTGCGGAAGATGCCGGAAAGTGAACTTACTCCGGGCGACATTGTCCTTGCGGAGTACAAGCAAGGCAGTTATGTTCTGCACCGTGTGTTGGAGATCTGTGGGGAGGAGGTCGTCCTGATGGGTGACGGCAACCTGTATGGAAAAGAGCGGTGTCGCAAGGAGAACATTTCAGGCACGGCTATTGCTGTTGTCAAGCCGTCCGGCAAAAGGGTAAAGCCGGGTAAAGCCATTCTTTGGAGAAGGCTTGGCCCTGTGCCGAAGCGCTTTTTGCTTGCATTTTACAGACATATAATTATTAAAATCTTCAAATAGATGAAAATTATCGAGGGTTTCAGAATGCGTCAGCTCGGGCGCGATCACATTGTTGTAGGGGAAGGTGTGAAGCTTGTGAATTTCAATAAGATGATTGTCCTCAATGAAACAGCGGCATATTTGTGGGAATCGGTTGTGGGAAAGGAGTTTTCTGTGGACGATCTGAAGACGCTTCTTCTTGATAAGTACGAAGTGGATGAGGCCACTGCTGCAGCTGACTCTGAAAAGATAGCCCGGTCGTGGATTGATGCCGGGATAGTTACAGAGTGATACCTGTTTTTTCGGCGAGTTCAGCGGCCGTTGAGAATTTGAAAATTGCGGGGATGTTCTGGAATCCTCTGTTCTTCCAGTCGGCAAGCGCGAAATCAATGCCTGCGGATTTGGCGCAGAAATAGTCGTGTTCGGTGTCGCCAAGATACAGACATTCCGACGGCTGGGCATCAAGTCTCTTCAAATATTCGAGAACGGGGTCAGGAAACGGCTTGTGCCTGAGAGTGTCGTCGGAGCATATCGCGCAGTCGAAGAAATGTGCGATTTTTTTCAGGTTGGGATCATAGTTGAATTCCACTCTCGAGCGTGAAGTGACAATTCCGAGATGGCATTTCTCGTCTTTCAACTTCTGAAGGATATCCTCAACCCCCGGAAAAATTGTAACCAGATACATAAGTTCCTGAAAATGTGTCTCCCACACCTCAGCGAACCGATCCTTGTCGGCAAGCCCGAGCATCTGCGAAGTCTTGGCGCTTGGAAGTCCGAAATAAGGCAGCAACTCCGGAATTGACAGCTCTTTTCCCGTGAACTCCTTTATTGTCTGTCTGAGCGAAAGCATTCCGGTCTGCTCCGTGTCGAGCAGTGTGCCATCGATGTCAAATATGAAGTGTCTGTAGGTCATCTGTCATTCAGCTTTATCAATACTGGAAGATGATCGCTGTATCCGTTCTGGAAGTTGTTGCCATAGTAACTCCGCTTGGGCGCACCCTTCTCCATCATGAAATTCTTCCTGTAGATTTCGCCATAGTATCTGGAATCAATTCTCACTATGCGCAGGCCCTTGACTCCTTCAACTGTGGGGAGCATGTTGTGTGAGACGATGATGTTGTCGTACAGCACCCACTTGTGATTATGAAGGCTTGTTCCCTTCCCCTCATCCATAAGAGTCCAGAAAGGGTTGAAGTATTCTCCCTCCTCTATGTGATAGATATTTTTCTTTGCCTTGAGCAGTTCGCAGAGCGATTCGTCGGCAGGTGTATCGTTCATATCTCCCATAATCACCACCTTCAGGCCAGGATATTTCTGCCTCAGCATCCGGGCGTGGTCGCGTACTGTTTCGGCTCCGGCCCGCCGGAATCCCTGGGATGCATTGACCCCCGCACGGCGGGAGAGGAAATGACAGACATAGAAGCAGAACATCTCTCCGTCAAGAAGGCCCCATGCGGACAGTATGTCTCTTCCGATGTATTCCCTTCCGCTGCGGAGCACCAGCTTCACCGGTTCACTGCCTATAAGATTGAATTTGTCAGGGCGGTAGAAAAGTCCGACATCCACCCCTCGGGCATCATTCGACTCGTAATGGACCGCTTTGTAGTGGGCACCCATCATCCTGCGTTGCGAAGCCAGATCGCGCATGACCTGAAGATTCTCGACTTCTGAAACGCCGGCCACGACAGGAAATCCGCCATAGGATGACGATACGGCGGAGAAAACCTGGCTCAGATTTTCGAGCTTTCTCCTGTACCTTTCCTCCGTCCAGCGTTTGTCACCGACTGGAGTGAATTCATCATCAGCCACTTTGGGATCGTTTACTGTGTCGTAAAGATTCTCCAGATTGTAGAACATTACAGTATATGACATACACAAATTTAGATAAAATTAACCTAATTGCACATTTTTTATTAGATTTGCTGAAAATTGTAAAACTGTTTACTAATGTACGATCAACTGCTGAACCTGGACCCGGTCAAAATCAATTTCTCCGCCGGAGGAATGATGGTGATAAACATTGTACTTGCGTTTGTGATGTACGGTGTTGCCCTGGGCATAAAACCGTCGATGCTGAGAGAGGTTTTCACTAAACCGAAATCTGTGGTTGTAGGCGCTTGCTGCCAGCTTATCCTCCTTCCGGCCCTCACATTCGTATTGGTGATGTTGTTCAACAACTGGATTACACCTATGGTGGCTATGGGTATGATACTTGTGGCATCCTGCCCGGGAGGAAACATCTCCAACTTCATGACGCAGTTGTCGAAGGGCAATTCAGAGTTGTCGGTCTGCCTTACGGCCATCAGCACATCCCTTTCCCCTATCACCACTCCGGGCAACTTCGCTCTTTGGGGAGGGTTGTATGTGAAATATATCAACACACATGCTTCAGATGCGCTTCAGGTGCTTCATCTTGACTTGTGGGACGTTTTCGTGACGGTTTTCATCCTTCTCGGTATCCCTTTGGTACTCGGAATGCTGACAAGCCATTTCCTCCCGAAGGTGGCTGAGAAGTTGAAAAAGCCGATGCAGGTGTTCTCCATCCTGTTTTTCATTGCGATGGTTGTGATTTCCTTCGGCAACAACCTTTCGCTCTTCCTTAAGTACATATGGTATGTCTTCTTCATAGTTCTGGTACATAATCTTCTTGCTTTGTCGACCGGATTCAGCATGGCTTCCCTGTTCAGGCTCCCTCGAAAAGACAGAAGGACTCTTACCATAGAAACAGGAATTCAGAATTCCGGGCTCGGACTTGTGCTGCTGTTCAATCCGAAAATCTTCCCTCCTGACCTTATGAATGGAGGTATGCTCTTCATCACCGCATGGTGGGGAATATGGCATATCATTTCCGGTCTGACCATTTCCTACATTTTCAATCAAGCAGATAAACGAGGCAAACACTGATGCGAAGAGAGCGAACACCGATATACGAGAAGAGCAGACTATATTCAGCTTGTCTATGGTTGGCAAGCCATTACATACATCATTCCTTCAGACATTACAAGTGCGTGGGGCACGAACGTATCCCGAAGGATGGTGCATTGATATTCGCTTCGAATCACTGCGATTCCCTGATGGACCCGCTTGCCGTACTTGCAATTGACGGTTCGACGAAGGTTTTTGTGGCCAGGGCGGACATTTTCAACAGCTTTGTGGCGCATAAGATATTGACGTTCATGAAGATTCTTCCGATTCACCGTATGCGTGACGGACTTCACAATGTCATCAAGACCGAAGATACCATAGAAAAATCGATAGACGTTGTTGAGCATAACGTCAATTTCTGTATTTTCCCGGAAGGACGTCATAGAACGATGCACAGCCTTCTTCCTTTTGGAAAAGGATTGTCGAGAATAGCTTTGGGCGCATACAGAAGGCTGGAAGGAAAAAAACAGATATATATCGTTCCTGTAGGATGCGAGTACAATGATTATTTCAGATACCGCTCCACTCTCCTGATAAACGTCGGGGAGCCTATTAATGTCTCAAAGTATATCGAGGAGAATGGGGAGATGAGTGAAAACGATCTTCTGCAAGGTCTCAAGACTCTCACCGCTGATGCTATCCGCGAGCAGATATTGTATATCCCGGATGATGAGAATTACGAGCCGGTATGGACACTTTCCAGAATTGCGACAGGAAGGATTCCAAAAAGAATGCAGGAAGAGCGGTTGGAAGCGAACAGGGCATCTGTCAGGAGGCTGTTGAATTTTAAAGAAAAAAATCCGGTGGAAGCAACGGAACTTTTCAGCAGGGTGATGGCATTCGACAAGGCGAGAAGACGCGCCAAGATAAGCTTGAATGCGTTTGCTCCGAGAAAAAAGGGTTTGTATCTTGCGGGAATCACTACAGCGCTGGTGGCTCTTTTCCCTCTGTTTACAGTAGCTGCGGCAATTTCGCTGCCTACGTGGGTTACGGCTGAGATCCTTGCCTGCATTGTAAGGGATCCGGCATTCCGCAACCCCTTGCGTTGTGCCACGATAACTATGCTGTGGTCGCTTCTGCTGATTTTTGCCGTTATCCCGGCTCCATTCTTTACATACGATTATTTCGAGCTGGCCCGGCAGACTGCGTCGAGCTGGCGGAACATGTTTGCAAAAAAATTGAATACAGAATATGAAACGCTTTATTCTATTGTTGGCAGCTTGCCTGATGCTGACTGAAGCGGTTGCTCAGGAAAAACAGGAAATCGTCAAGACAGGACTTAATTTCGGCCCCCTGCCTATTGTGGCTTTCGACCAGGATATGGGATGGGAGTTCGGCGCTTTGCTGAATATCTTCAATTTCGGTGACGGAAGTACCTATCCGAATCCTAAATCAAGAATATATATTGAGGCAGCCTATTATACCAAGGGCTCTCAACTCTACAGGCTTGCGTATGATGACAGGTCTCTCATTCCAGGTGTAAGGTTCACTGCCGCCCTTGAAATGGCCTACGGCAAAGCTCTTGATTTTTATGGATTCAATGGATATCAGTCATATTTCGACAGTACACTTCCCAGCGGATTCTATCGTATCAACAGGATGCTGCCTAATGCAAAACTGGCTTTTACAGGCGAAATTCTCAAGAACTTCTACTGGAAGGCGGGATATAGCTTCAAGTATTTCAGAATTCGGGAATTCCAGTCAGATACATATGACTCATCATTGGGAACTTTCTTCGGAAAATACGTAGAATTGGGCCTGATTCCACAGGAGGATGCAAATGGCGGATTCTCAAGTTCCGTTTCGGCTGGTTTGATGTATGATTCTCGTGACGTTGAAAATGCTCCGACAAAGGGTATATGGGCGGAAGCGAATGCAGAGTATGCCCCATCCTGGCTCGGAACAAGCAAGTCATATTTCAAGTATCACGCTTGTGCAAGAGGATACCTGCCTCTTTTCGACAAACATCTGGTTCTTGCAGGACGTGCGACAATCGAAGGCTTCGCCGGAAATCCGGCGTTCTATGTTCTCCCGCTTGATATGGGTACAGGCAGTCTTTCCCTTGACCGTGACGGGTTCGGAGGATATCATACCATCCGTGGCATGATGAGGAACAGACTCGTTGCCAAGAGTGTATTTTTCTGGAATGCCGAGGCCCGCTGGAGATTTGTTGACTTCAAATGGATCAAGCAGAATTTCTCGCTCTGCCTGAACGGATTCTGTGATGGCGGCTCAACAGTTCAGGAATTTCCTGCCGGAGGCTTGATGCCGTTCCATGCAGGACCAGTTTATAAGGGGGCTAAGGATGGGTTCCACTTTACAGCCGGTCTGGGATTGCGCGTGATAATGAATCACAACTTCATTATTGCAGTGGATTACGGACATCCTATCAATAGAAAAGATCTGATGCTTCAGGACAACAAGGGCGGTTCCGTTTATGTAAATACGGGATTCCTCTTCTAGTTGAGGCCTGATTTCAGAAAATCCACGAACTCCTCCACATTGAGATTATACCCTCTTGACGGCACCCTCTGCTGTTCGGAGACGGGGTCGAGTATCGCATAATATGGCTGGGCGTTCACGTTGAAACGGGTGAGCGCGAAATGGGAGTTTATCTTGCCCAAAGTCTTCAGAACCTTGCCATCGCTGGTTGTAACCCAGTCTTCAGGGGCAACTTCCTTTTTGTCGTCGGCAAAAAGGGCGCATATGACATAGTCGTTCTTCATCATTGAGAGAACTCTCGGGTCAGACCATACGCGTGATTCCATCTCCCTGCAGTTGACGCATCCGTGTCCCGTGAAGTCTATCAATAGCGGTTTTTTCTCCCTTATGGCATACTGTCTGGCCTGCTCATAGTCATAAAAAGCCTCTATTCCATACGGCATTTCGAGAAAGTCGGAGTATTTCCGGTCCGTCCCCGACGGAGCTGCGTGCTGTGCCGTATCGAGATTGAAATCCTGTGTCGTGATAGGCGGCAAATATCCGGACAGGGCTTTGAGAGGTGCTCCCCACATTCCAGGAATCATATAGACCACAAATGTGAAGTCAATGATGATCAGAGCGAGCCTGAAAACTGAAATGTGTTCGACAGGCGTGTCGAATTTGAATCGGATCTTTCCGAGAAGATAGAGACCGAGCAGGGAGAAGATGACTATCCAGATTGCAAGATAAATTTCTCGGTCGAGTATTCCCCAATGGTATGTCTGATCTGCCACACTCAGGAATTTGAATCCGAGGGCAAGTTCGATGAAGCCGAGAACAACCTTGACTGAATTCATCCAGTTCGAGAGGGTATATGTGCCAGCCCTCCTGTATGGTTGCCTTTAGTATGACTTCCGTTACGCCGTTTGCGGATAAAGACTGGCTGCTGGACCACTGAACAGGCTGTTCGACCGGCTGTGCACCGAGGCTGGAGCACAACATGAGCCCCAGTGAAACAATCAGAATTCCAAATCTTTTCAAAACCGTTACTTTGAGGTTTGCTTTTTCTCCCTTTCCTGCATTCTCTTGTCGCGTTTGCGCTTCTCCTTTCCGTAGGATGACTTGAGATATTTCTCCCACTGCTCCTTGGTGAAGATTTTTTCAAATGAGCGGTCGGTTGCGTCCAGCCACTTGTCGGTGGCTACGAGGTAGGTCTCATCATTGATGGCTCCGCTCTGCTTTACGAGATCAAGTTCAGCGAGCATTTCGGTATAGTTGGTGTGGAGAGTCGAGTCAACCAGGAAAATCTGGACAATATCGAGATCGTAGTATTTGCACAGATTGTCAATGGTTGCATTGATGATTTTTTCCACGTCAGGTTCCTCCTGCTGGGCATGAAGGCAAGGTGCGCCCATTGTGAGAAGGAGTGCCAGAAGAAGTGGCATAAAAGCTTTTTTCATATTGTGAGAATTCTTGTATGAGCAAAGATAACCTTTTTTTTTCGTAACTTCGTCCCACCTAATCAAAAATACCGAGATATGAAGAGAATCATTGCGCTGACATTTTGCTGTATGATACTGGCGGCCGTTTCCGCCCAGATTTCAGATGCCTGCACGAATGTAATAATCACAAAAGGGGCATCTGCCGGCGGCAGCTGCATGATCAGCTACGCTGCCGACTCCCACACGGAGTATGGAGAATTGTATTTCCATCCTTCACAAGATTGGCCTGAAGGCAGTATGCTGAATGTATATGATTGGGAAACGGGCATCCTCAGGGGCAGGATACCACAAGTGCCGCATACATATCAGACGACTGGAAATATGAATGAGCATCAGCTCATAATCGGAGAGACCACTTTCGGAGGTCGTGAAGGACTTGAAAACAAAGATGGTATAATGGATTACGGATCTCTGATATACATTACTCTCCAGCGTGCACGCACAGCGCGTGAGGCCATTCGCACGATAGATGAATTGATGCAGACCTACGGATACCCCACAAGCGGAGAATCATTCTCAATCGCCGACAAGGATGAGTGCTGGATTATGGAAATAATCGGTAAAGGTGAGGAAAAAGGCGCCGTATGGGTTGCTGTCCGCATTCCTGACGGATATATCTGCGCTCACGCAAATCAGAGCCGCATCGACAAATTCCCGCTCAACGATCCTGAGAATTGTCTCTATTCAAAAGATGTGATTTCTTTTGCACGGAAGATGGGGTATTTCGATGGGAAAGATGAAGATTTCAGTTTCCGCGATGCTTACTGCCCGGCAGACTGGAGCGGGCTGAGGGCATGCGAGGCAAGAGCCTGGTCGGCATTCCGCATTCTGGGTGGCAACGCATTTGATGCTGACAGATATCTTGATTATGCAATGGGTGTCAATCCTGACAACAAGATGCCTTTGTACATCAAGCCTGAAAGGAAGATAAGTCACGAAGACGTGGCCAAAGTCATGCGCGACCATTTTGAGGATACTCCTATGGATTTCAGGTACGATGTTGGTGCCGGGCCGAATCATGCTCCGTATCGTTGGCGTCCTATGGACTGGGAGGTCGACGGAAAATCCTATATGTTCGAGAGGTCAATCGCCACCCAGCAGACCGGGTTCTGGTTTATTGCGGAATCACGCGGGAATATGCCTGATGAGGTAGGTGCATTGATTTGGTTCGGAGTTGACGATGCCGCTACAAGTCCGCTCACTCCGATATATGCAAACGTTACAGGAGTGCCTGAATGTTATCGTGAAGGAAACGGCTCCGTAGTGGAGTACAGCCCTACTTCGGCATTCTGGACCATAACCAGGGTTACACACTTCGCATATCTGTTTTATGACAGAGTCGCTCCTGAAATACAGTCTGCTATTGATAAGTATGAAAAGGAAAATGTGGAGCTTGTGGCATCCATGGACGCGAAGGCTGTGAAGATGCTCAGAGGCGGCAACCGATCACAGGCATTGGAAATGCTCACTGAGTTCTGCGCTTCCCGTGCGGAGGAAATGTGCTCGACGTGGAGGGATATGGGAAACTACCTGCTTGTGAAGTTCGCTGACGGAAATGTGAAGAAGCAGAATCCTGACGGAACGTTCACCGTAAACGAAGCCGGAAAGGCAGTGGATCCGCAGCACCCTCAGTTCCCTGAAAGATGGCTTAGAGCTGTGGCAAGGGATTGCGGAGACGTGATAGAGGTGAAAAGCAAGTAAACAGGTCTTACTTGGACTGGATGACCACCAGTTCCTTTTCAAGCGTTTCGCTTCTGAAAGTCAAAGTGGCCTCCCGGCTGGATTCAGTTGAGGCGGTCACTTTTATTTTGACCTCGCCGTCTCCCTCTCCTTCATCCGGAGAAAATTCAAGCCAGTTGATCTGTCCGCTCTTTGAAACGTCCCATTTTATGTTTGCCTTGACATTCACCGTAGAACTGTCGGCGTTCGCTCTGAAATAGAGAGTATCCGGAGTCAGGGACATTTCCGGCAGGACATATTTCTCGCAGGAGGAAAACTGCGGTGCGATGAGAAGCACCGTAGCCAAAGGAATGATTATTGCGAGGGCTTTTTTCACTATCAGTGTGTTTTCACACGCGAAGTTATTAAAAAATAGATATATTTGCATATTGAATTAGTACAATGAAGAAGATATCGATACTGTTTTTTGCTGTTGCCTTGATGGCTTTCGCGGCTTGTCAAAAAGAGGGCGAGGCTGAAATAGAATGTTTTATCGGCGAACAGAACATCCCGTACACAGGAGGGTCTGTTTCAGTCAGAATTTCATCCAATGCGCCTTGGACCGCATCCTGGTCGGATTCTCTTGAGGTCAACGTTGAGCCAAGCAGCGGCAGGGGGGATGCAATCGTTACGGTATCGGCCAAGCCCAATGTGGAGGGACGTACGAGAGCTACAAGGGTTAAATTCCTCGCTGTAAGGACTGAAGATGACCAAAGAAGCACATATTTCGTAGTTACCCGCGACGCGAAGCCTATGCTCATTTGCGAGCAGAAGTCTTTAAGCACTTCCGCAGAGGGTGGTTCGGTGTATTTTACCGTCAATTCCAATTGCCCGTGGAAGGTGAAGAGCGTCACCTGCAACGGAGAAGGGTGGGACTGGACGGGGAAGATCACGCCTGACTGCAACGACAAGAACAATGTCGATGTCGAGGTTAAAATTCCTCGGAATGAGGAAGCAGCCTCAAAGGTGTACTTGATAACGCTTGCCCTTGACGACTATCCTGATACGGAATTGGTTCTGACTGTAAATCAGGCAGGGGCCTGATAACACTCATTCCACGAAGGAGAGAGATACCACACTTACCTTGAAATAAGGCGTCAGTTGTTTCGCACATTCAGACAGTGTGGCTCCGGATGTGAGCACATCATCCACAAGAAGAATATGACCGGTACCGTTGCCGGCCATTTTTTTTGCATGAAACTCATTTGCGGAGAAAGCTCCTTCAACGTTCTTTTTCTTCTCGGAGCCATGAAGCCGTGTCTGTGTTCCAGTCCTTTTCACACGCTGGACTATATTTGTGACAAGCGGGATTCCAAGAGATGAAGCTATGCCGGAAGCAATCACTTCCGCCTGGTTATATCCTCTTCGGAACCTTCTCAGGCGGTGAAGCGGTACCGGAACTACTGCATCGATGCCGGCAAAACCGGGGCTGTCAAGCAGAAATGCACCGAATTCGGAGCCCAGCTCATAGCCAAGTGAGGTGTTGCCGCCATATTTGATGGCGTGCAGGATATGATTGTAACCCGCTTCTTCCCGGAAGAAAAACAGAGATGCGGCAGATTCTATCTGAACATATTTCGTAATCCGTTCAAATGCGGGATTCTGAACCCAATCCCAGAAATATGTCAAGGGCAGATCCTCACGGCAGCGGGCGCACAAATCGCGCTGGCCGGCAGGCAGAGCATCTCCGCACACTATACAGTGGCGGGGGAAGAAAAGCTCTTTCAGAGCATCGGAATAAAGAACAAACGCCTCAACCAATCGTCTCATATCAATGCAAATGTAGTTAAATTATGCTACTTTTGCCGTATGATAAATGAAAAGATAACGCGATTCATACTCTCCCATCATGTTCTGACCGTAGCGGCTGCGGCGCAGGATGACCTTTGGTGCGCAAATTGTTTTTATGCCTATCTGCCGGAGGAAGAGGGTTTCGTCATTTGTTCGGAAAAATCGACAAGACACTCCTGTCTCTTTGTCCGAAATCCCAATGTGGCAGGTTCCGTATTTCTTGAGACGGAGGAGATTGCAAGGATTCAAGGACTTCAGTTCACGGCGCTCTCGCAGATGTGTGAAGGCGACTTTCACGACAAATGCCGCAAGGCATATATGAAGAGATTCCCCTATGCGGCATTGAAGGACGGTGAAATATGGTTCTTGAAACTCATGTCATTGAAATTCACGGACAACTGCCTGGGCTTCGGGAAGAAGTTGTTGTGGAATAGGGAATAATTGGTTAACTTCGCAAGATATGCTTGATTTCATAAACATAACGTTCATCGACGTGCTTGACATACTGATGGTGGGCCTTCTGGTTTTCTGGATGATACGGCTCATCAGAGGTACATCCGCAGTCAATATCTTTTCGGGAATCGTATTGATTTACGTGATATGGATTGTTGCCAGAGCGCTGAAGATGAAACTTCTCTCTTTCCTTCTCGGACAGGTGCTCGGAGTAGGCGTCATTGCATTAATCGTAATATTCCAACCGGAAATCAGACAATTCCTTCTCCGGTTGAGTTTCAGATATTCAGCGGCGTCAGGCGGACTTCTGAAGAGATTCCTCCGCTCGGGCGCCAAGGATCACGAGGGAATGGGAGTTGCTGAACTTGAGGAGCTCACCGCTGCATGCAAAGAGATGTCGGAGACAAAGACCGGTGCTCTCATCGTCCTCAGACACATGTCCGATATGGGTGAGGTAGTGCAGACCGGTGACGTCATCATGGCTAAAATCAACAGACGTTTGATTGAAAACATCTTCTTCAAGAACACTCCTCTTCACGATGGAGCAATGATAATGGACACTGAACAGATAGTTTCAGCACGCTGCACATTACCGATAACGGGAAGGCAGGATATTCCTCCGCGTTATGGAATGCGGCACAGGGCTGCAATCGGCATCAGTGAAATATCGGACGCCTCCGTGATTGTGGTTTCTGAAGAGACGGGAGAGATATCTTTCATCCAGGCAGGAGAGATCCGCACGATGAACAGTATAAACGAGCTCAGGCTGGCTATAGAAAATTCATACAAATAGCAGATGGGGCTGGAACAGAAGATAGGTTTTGACAAAGTAAGGGGGCTCGTTTCTGCAAGGTGCGCAACTCAATACGCTGCAAGAAAAGTTGAGTCGGAGCAGATTTCCACTGGCCAGGGGGAGATTATGCAGCGTCTTGGACTTACCGACGAGATGCGGCTCATTTGTATGTTTGAAGACAGCTTTCCTTCACAGGGATTCATCGATACCAAGCCTTTCCTTCTTCAGCTTCAAGCGGAGAACACATCGATAGATCTTCCTTCACTGAAACTGCTCGGCAGAAGTCTGGAAACACTCAGCGGCATCCTTCGCTTCTTCGAAGGATGTAAGGATGATCTTTATCCGATGCTCAGGCAACTCTCATCTTCAGTTGAATACTATCCGGAAATCAGACGGGCGATAGGAAGGATTCTGGACAGCACCGGAGAGGTGCGCGACACGGCATCCCCACAGTTGGCGGAAATCCGCAGGAACCTGCGCTCCAAAGAAGGTACGATCTCGAAAAGAATTGCCAATGTGCTTAAGGCGGCGCAGACGGATGGAATAGTGGATGCAGAGGCTGAGATAACCATACGTGACGGTCATATTTTAATTCCTGTTTCGGCCTCAAACAAACGAAAGCTGCAGGGAATTGTATTCGATGAGTCTGCCACCGGAAAGACAGCATTCATAGAGCCTCTCGAGGTCATAGAACTCAACAATCAGGTACGGGAACTGCAGTTTGAGGAGCAGAGGGAGATTGCGCGCATTCTCTTCGAATTTTCGGAATTCCTGCGTCCGTATCTGGTAGGGCTGATAGCTGCATCCGAATATATCGGCGAAATCGACTTCATCAGGGCAAAGGCACTTGTCGCTCTTGACATGATAGCCGGCATGCCCGTAATTTCAACGGAGGGGTCTCTTATTTTGAGACGTGCACGACACCCGCTGCTGGAGGCTTCGCTCAGAAGGGAGGGCAAGGAGATAGTGCCGCTTACTCTCACGTTGACCAAAGACAAGCATATCCTGCTCATTTCCGGCCCGAATGCAGGAGGAAAAAGCGTTTGTCTCAAGACGGTGGGATTGCTTCAATATATGTTTCAATGGGGAATGTTGATTCCTACGTCAGAAATAAGTGAGATGCTTATCTTCGACAGGATTTTCATAGATATCGGAGATAATCAGTCCATTGACAACGATTTGAGCACTTACAGCTCGCATTTGAGCGAAATGAAGGAGATTCTTGCGGATGCGACATCCGGTTCCCTTGTTCTGATTGATGAATTCGGAAGCGGCACTGAGCCTGCGGCAGGCGGGGCTATTGCCGAAGCGATACTTGCGGAACTTGACAGAAGAGGTGCGTACGGTGTAATGACCACCCACTACACTAACCTGAAATTGTATGCTGATGGAAGCAAGGGAGTGTGCAACGGAGCGATGCTCTTCGATGGAGCCGCCATAAAACCTCTTTTCAAACTTGAGCAGGGAATGCCCGGCAACTCGTTCGCTTTTGAACTCGCACGCAATATAGGTCTTCCTGAAGCTATTGTAAAGGATGCCGAGGACCGTGCAGGAGCGGATTTTGTCAACATTGAGCGGAATCTGCGCAAGATTGCCAGAAACAGACGTGTTCTTGACGAAAAGATTGCACGCATAAAGAGCACTGACAAGACGCTTGAAAACCTTACCGACAAATACCAGAAAGAACTGGAAGAGGTGAAGGCTCTGAAGAAAAAGGTTCTGGATGAGGCACGAAAAGAGGCGGCCGCCATCATTTCAGGGGCCAACAGGGAGGTGGAAAAGACCATCCGCCAGATAAAGGAGGCCCAGGCTGAAAAGCAGAAGACGAAAATTGCCCGCGAAGGGTTGAAAGACTTCGGGAAAGCCATTGACAAAGAACGTCAGTCGCAGCAGGATGAGGCTATTGAGAAGAAGATGCAGCAGATTATTGCCCGCAAACAGCGTGAGGCTGAACGTAAGGCACGCCGTGGAGAGGAATCCGCTGCCGCGAAACAGAAGGGGAATCCTGCGGAGCCTTCGGCGGATGAGCCGCTGAAAGTGGGAGACAAGGTACATCTGAAGGATAGTGAGATGGTTGGAGAGGTCACCAGGATCTCCTCCAAGAACATTATGGTGTCTGTGGGGAACATCATCAGCAAAATGTCTCCCGACAAGGTGGAGAGAATCTCCAACCAGCAGTTCCGTGAAAAGACAAGGTCTTCGTTCCGGCCTTCGACTTCCTTCAATTCGGAATCAATAAGCCGGCGCAGACTTGAGTTCCAGCCTTCAATAGATATTCGTGGCGAGAGGCTTGACGGTGCGCTGCAGATTGTGATGCAGTTTATTGATGACGCTACCATGGTGGGCATCGGTCAGGTCAAGATCCTCCACGGAAAGGGCAATGGAGTCCTTAGGGAAGAGATACGCAAATACCTGCGGACGGTCCCTTCCGTAGCTTCATTCAGAGATGAAGACATACAATTGGGCGGCGCAGGTATTACGGTGGTTGAAATGGATATCTGATCCGGGGAATCCTATTTCAAAAGAGCTTCGCGGCAGATATCTACGCTGTCAAGCAATTCCCATCCGAAGAATTGGACGGTTGATTTTACTTTCCTGCCGTTTCTTACAAGTTCCACCTCTTTTTTGAAAGGATCGCGTCCCATATGCCCGTATGCGGCGGTCGGCTCGAATATAGGATTTGTCAAACCGAATTTCCTGATGATTGCAGCTGGACGGAGATCGAAGATTCCACCTATCTTTTCAGCAATCTGCCCATCCGTGAACGGTACCTGGGAAGTGCCGTAAGTGTTTACGAAGATGCTTACAGGTTTGGCGATTCCGATTGCGTAGGAGATTTGCACGAGCATCTCCTTTGCAATTCCGGCGGCTACCATATTCTTTGCAATGTAACGTGCCGCATATGCTGCGCTTCTGTCAACTTTGCTGGGATCTTTTCCTGAGAACGCTCCACCTCCGTGCGCTCCTCTTCCGCCATAGGTGTCAACGATAATCTTGCGTCCGGTAAGACCTGTGTCACCATGCGGGCCACCGATTACAAATTTCCCGGTAGGGTTGACGTGAAGTATCATATCCTCCTTGAAAAGGGCGGCATTCTTCTCGGAAAGACGGCTTTTTATGCGAGGAATCAGGATTTCCCTGACATCTTTTGTAATGCGTGCCTGATCGACATCCTCGTCGTGCTGGGTGCTCAGAACGAAGGTATGTATCCTTCTCGGAGTGTGGTCGTCTTCATATTCCACTGTGAACTGTGACTTTGCATCCGGACGAAGATATGGCATAGGAGAATTCTCCTCGCGCCGGATCTTCGCCAGTTCGATGAGTGCTATGTGAGCCAATGTCAGTGGCAGCGGCATATATTCTGTAGTTTCGCTGCAGGCATAGCCGAACATCATTCCCTGATCGCCTGCGCCCTGGTCTTCCTTGACTTCGCGGTTCACCCCCTGGGCTATGTCCGCACTTTGTTCGTGAAGGGCGGAAATAACTGCGCAGGAGTCTGCGCTGAAGCAATATTCTCCTTTTGTATAGCCGATTCTGCGTATTGTGCGGCGCGCCACCTCCTGAATGTCAACGTAGGCGTCGTGGGAGGTCACCTCTCCTCCGATTACGGCAAGCCCTGTGGTGACGAATGTCTCACAAGCAACGTGAGAAGAGGGATCCTGACGGAGAAAATCGTCGAGGATGGCATCTGAAATCTGATCGGCAACCTTGTCAGGATGCCCTTCAGAAACTGATTCTGATGTAAACAGATACATAGTATTGCAAAATAAAAAAAGTCAAACCATTCAGTACGAAGGATTTGACATTTGCAATATATGAACGTGCGAAGCACGGAAGGTTCGTTTTAGCCTTTTTTTAAAGTGGTAGCAAGCAGTCAAATCCATCCACTGAAAAGGACATCCTGCCGGACATCCTTTCTCTTTTGGAGCGGAAAACGAGACTCGAACTCGCGACCCCGACCTTGGCAAGGTCGTGCTCTACCAACTGAGCTATTTCCGCGTAATGGGATTGCAAAGGTAACAACTTTTTTTGTTCCCGCAAATTATTTTTTACAATTCAGAAAATATTTGGAGTATCTTTGTTTCAGATAACAACACCTATATGAAAAGAATCCTAATTATCGCAGCTGTTATGGCAGCACTTACATCTTGCGGACATTCAGAACGCACAAACCCGTTCCTCACAGACTGGGACACTCCATACGGAATCCCTCCGTTCGAGCAGATTCAGGAGAGCGATTATCTTCCTGCAATTGAAGAAGGTATCAAACAGCACAAAGCACAGATCGAAGCAATTGTCGCCAATACCGACGAGCCGGATTTCGACAATGTCATTGGAGCCTACGACCTCTCCGGAGAAATTCTCTCCAAAACAGAAGGGGTCCTGTTCAATCTTGCAGAAACCGACATAACCGAATCCCTCGAGAAGATAGTTGAAGAGGCGACTGTCAAGGTTTCCGACTGGTCAAACGAACTCTCTTTCAACAAAGAGCTCTACGCAAAGGTAAAAGCCGTATACGACAAGAAAGAGAGCCTCAATCTTACCCGCGAGCAGGAAATGGTACTTGAAAAAATATACCAGAGTTTCCAGAAGAACGGTATCGGCCTCGATGAAGCAGGACAGGCCAGGATGAAGGAGATCAACACCGAGCTTTCAAAACTCAGCCTCAAATTCGGAACCAATCTTCTCAAGGAGAACAACTCCTTTAAAGATGAATTCGGTATCTCCATTTCCGAATATCCTGACGTAATGGCGGCGACTGAAGACCGCGCACTCCGCGAAAAGATGTTCAAGGCATATTCATCTCGTGGAAACAACGGCAACGAATACGACAACAAGGAGGTGATTCTCCAGATTCTCCGACTTAAGATTGAGAAGGCGCAACTCCTCGGCTACAACTGCCCTGCAGAGATGATTCTCCAGGACAAGATGGCGAAGACTCCTGCAACAGTCGATGCATTCCTCGCCAACATAATGAAATACTCCGTAAAACGTGCTGAGGAAGAGGTTGTCGATATGCAGAAAGTAATGGATGAAGATATTGCTGCCGGAAAGGTCGCCGCCGGTTCTAGAATCCAGCCTTGGGACTGGTTCTTCTACGCAGAGCGCGTCCGCAAGGCCAGATATGACCTCGATGAAGAGCAGACTAAGCCATATTTCAAGATGGAGAATGTACGTGAGGGTGTATTCAACACCGCATCCAAACTTTACGGAATCAGTTTCGAACCTGTGGCTGACGCGCCTAAGTACCATCCTGAAGTAGAAGCCTTCAAGGTTACTGACAGCGACGGTTCATTGATCGGTATTCTGCTTACAGACTACTTCCCACGCGATAGCAAGCGCGGAGGTGCCTGGATGAACAATGTCCGTGAGGAGTACGTGACAGCTGAAGGTGAAATGGTAAGGCCTATCATCGTCAATGTAGGCAACCTCAACAAACCGACCGCAGACAAGCCGTCACTCCTTACTCTCGACAATGTATCGACAATGTTCCACGAATTCGGTCATGCACTTCACGGATTGCTCACCCAGTGCAATTACACCACCGTCAGTGGAACAAACGTTGCACGTGACTTCGTTGAACTTCCTTCTCAGATCAATGAGAACTGGGCGTTCCATACAGATGTCCTGGCAACTTACGCACGCCATTATCAGACAGGGGAGGTCATTCCTGAAGAACTTGTCAGGAAGATTACCGCTGCAGGAAACTTCAATCAGGGCTTTACCACCACGGAACTTTGCGCTGCATCCATTCTTGATATGAAATGGCACGAACTCACCTCTGTCGAAGGCATCGACATTGCAGAATTCGAACAGAAAGCCTGCAAGGAGATGGGGCTGATTGAACAAATCATTCCGCGCTACCGTACAACCTATTTCAACCATATCTTCAATAGTGGGTACAGTGCCGGCTATTACAGCTATCTGTGGGCGGAAGTTCTTGACAAAGATGCTTTCGAACTCTTCAAGGAAAGGGGAGTTCTTGACAAGGAGACAGCTATGAGTTTCCGTCACAACATCCTTGAGATGGGTGGCAGCGAAGAGCCTATGACTCTGTACGTACGCTTCAGGGGTGCGGAGCCTGACCCTGATGCCCTGCTCCGTGCAAGAGGATTGAAATAACCTGTAACGGAATATCAAAAAAAGAGTGACTGATCTTTCAGCCACTCTTTTTATTATCTGCAGTAAAAGCTTTAAATTACCGTTTCAAACTCCTTCAGGAAGCGGATATCGTTCTCGAAATAGTGGCGGAGATCCTTTACCTGCCATTTCAGCATAGCGATACGTTCAATTCCCATTCCGAATGCAAAACCGCTGTAAATTTCAGGATCAATGCCTGAAGCGCGGAGCACGTTTGGATCCACCATTCCACATCCAAGGATTTCGAGCCAGCCGGTACCCTTGCAAATGTTGCAGCCCTTTCCGTGGCAGATGTTGCAGCTCACGTCGACTTCAGCCGAAGGCTCTGTGAACGGGAAGTATGACGGACGCATCCTGATCTGGGTGTCAGGCCCGAACATTTCACGGGCAAAAAGCAGGATGGCCTGCTTGAGGTCTGCAAACGAAACGTTCTTGTCGATATAGAGTCCTTCCACCTGATGGAAGATGCAGTGTGCACGGGCCGAAATGGCCTCGTTGCGGAATACTCTGCCAGGGCATATCACACGGATAGGAAGGTTGGAACTTTCCATTGTACGTACCTGTACGGACGAAGTGTGGGTACGGAGGAGAATCGGGTTGTCTCCTTGTGGATGTACAAAAAACGTGTCCTGCATATCTCGTGCAGGATGCTCCGGAGGGAAATTGAGTGCGCCGAAGACATGCCAGTCATCCTCGATTTCCGGACCTTCCGCAACAGAATAACCGAATTTCTTGAAAATAGAGATGATTTCCTCACGCGTAATCGAAATCGGGTGACGGGCACCCAGATCCATTCTGTCACCTGGCTTTGTGAGGTCGAAAGAGGCTTTGCCGGCATCTGCAATGTCATTCAAGGCCGCTTTCATCTCTTCAATCTTGGCCTGAGCGGCATTCTTCAGAGCATTGAGCTTCTGTCCGAATTCCTTCTTCTGTTCCGGAGACACACCGCGGAATTCTTCGAATAATTGAGTAATCTCCCCTTTCTTGCCAAGCCATTTGACGCGCAATTCTTCTATCTCCTGCTCCTTGGCGGCTTTCAGCTCACCGAGAGCACTCATCATTTCCTGAATCTTTTCGTTGGAAATCATTCTATTCTATCTTTTTATTTTAGAGACGCAAAAGTAATAAATTATAGGTAATCTTTCGCATTATCTTTCATCGAGAGGTCTGTAATTACGTTTTTGACAGACTTGTCGCCGCGCGGACATACAAGAAGCACGTCTTCGCTGTCTATTACCATCATATTCTTCAATCCTCTCACTACCACCAATTTGTCTTTCTTGTCCGATTCAACGATCGTTCCTTCCGTTTCATCGATCATAGAAATGCCGCACTTGACGATATTGCCCAGTTCATCCCTGTTCGGAGAACGTTCATAAACTGAATTCCAGGTGCCCACGTCGCTCCATCCGAAATCCGCAAGGAACACCCAAGCCTTTTTCGTATTTTCCATCACACCGTAATCAATGGAAATTGACGGACATTCGGCATATGCCCTTTGAATGAGGCCACGCTCTTCCCCGGAATAGTAGCATTCACTTTTGAAGAGCTCCGCAACTTCAGGGAGGCAGGCCTCAAGTTCGGCTTTGATGGCACGGAGATTCCAGATGAATATACCCGAATTCCATACGAACTCCCCTGTCTCGAGGAAGACCTTCGCAAGCTCCTCATCAGGTTTTTCAGTAAATGTTTTCACCTGATATGCCTCGTGTTTTCCGATGTTTTTGTTCACCGACTTCGAAAGCTGGATATACCCGTAATTGGTCTCAGGACGGGTAGGGTGAATGCCCAGCGTATAGAGGTTGTTGCACTTCGAAGCCTCGTCAAGAGCTATGCTGATGGTGTCGCAGAAACATTGTTCCTGGGTAATGAGGTGATCTGCGGGCGCCACTACTACGGTAGCGTCAGGATTCTTTTTGAAAAGTTTGTATGTGGCGTAAGCTATGCAGGGGGCCGTATTGCGTTTATACGGCTCAAGCAGAATGTTTTCCTCCAGTATGTCTGGAATCTGTTCCTTGACAAGATCGTGATATCTCTCAGATGTTACAATGAGGATATTTTCGCGCGGAACAATCTGGGCCATACGGTCGAAGGTAAGTTGTATGAAAGTCTTTCCCAGGCCGAGAATGTCGATGAACTGTTTTGGACGGGCTTCACGGCTCACAGGCCAGAAGCGGCTTCCCACGCCGCCGGCCATAATGATGCAGTAGTAATTGCTGTTCATTTTATAACTCTATCTATAGTATATGGGCCAGAAAGCACCAGGGACATATTCCAGCGAATGATGGTCCGGGTAGAATACCACGGACACGAGGTCGAACTGTACCTCTTTGACCACCTTGTTTGAGGCCACATAATAAGACGCGGCGCTGGCAAGCAGTCTCTGTTTACGTATGTCAACTTTCCTCAGGGGGTCCGTAATCACTGGCGCCGTAAGCGACTTGACTTCCACGATATGGATATGCCGCTCGCTCTCCACGATCAGGTCAACCTCCCTGTGCCCGACTCTATAATTTCTTTCCTTAAGCACAAAACCGTGCTTCAAAAGCCAATCAAGGGCTAAATCCTCAGCCTCTCTCCCCCTCAAAACCGTATTCACTTCAGACGAGTATTTCTTACAAACATAATAAAAATATTCCACACTGCCTATCTTCCAAACGACTAAAATTCAGTACCCGATTTCATTAGAGAAAAAGATGGTTAAAAATAGATTTTTGTTTGGTAGATTCTTGATAATAGCGTATCTTCGCAACGCGAAAAAATTTCTCTAAACCTATTAATATTTTTATGAACAAAACCATCAAATCCCTCATTTTGTGCGCATTGGCACTGTTCATCACAGTGTCTGCAAATGCACAGGTGACATCATCTGCAATGAGCGGTAAGATCGCTGACGCAAGCGGCGCAGTTGCCGGTGCGGTCATCACTGCCGTTCACACTCCTTCAGGCACCCAGTATTGGGCTGTTTCTGACAACTCAGGTAACTACCGCATCAACTCTATCCTTCCAGGCGGTCCTTACACTATCACCGTAGATCTGCTCGGCTACCATCAGGTAAAAGAAGAAGGTATCTATGCTTCCCTCGCTGAGACAGCCGTGCTCAACTACACCCTTACTGAGGATGCAGTTGCTCTTGACGAGGCTGTTATCGTTGCCGATTCAAATGAATCAGGTATGAACATCCGCCGCTCAGGTGCAGGTACATCAATCAGCAACAGAACAATGAATGCTGTTCCTACCGTAAGCCGCAGCATGAACGACGTTATGTCGCTCACTCCGCAGGCCTCTTCAACAACCAGCGGTTTTGCAGTCGGTGGCGGTAACTACCGCGGTTCTTCAGTGACTGTCGATGGTGCTGCTTTCAACAATGCATTCGGTATCGGACAGAACCTTCCTGCAGGCGGTTCACCTATCTCTCTTGACGCTTTGGAGCAGATGAATATCAACATCACTCCGTTTGACGTGCGTCAGAGCGGTTTCCAGGGCGGTGCAATCAATGCTGTCACAAAGAGTGGTTCAAACACCTGGCACGCCTCTGTTTACAACTACTACACAAGCGAAGCTCTCAGAGGATACGCAACAGCTGAAGGTACCGTCTCTAAGAGCAAGAACCTCAACAATACTGTAGGTTTCACCCTCGGAGGCCCTATCGTGAAGAACAAACTCTTCTTCTTCCTGAATGCCGAATACACATTCGATACAGTTCCTGGTTCAAAGAGCGAGGCTCGCCCAAGCGCTTCTGACAAATGGGGAGAAAGCGAACTCTACAACCGTCCTACCGTTGCCCAGATGGACGACATGAAGGCTTTCGTTAAAGAAAAATACAACTATGACCCGGGCCGTTACCAGGGCTACTCTCTCAAGACTCCTGACTACAAGGCTCTCGCCCGTCTCGACTGGAACATCAACGACAACAACCGTCTGAACGTTCGTTTCAGCTACACACACAATTCAAAGTCAAATTCTCCTAGCTCATCAATGTCTCCTATCGGTGGAACGAACTCATCATTCGTAAGCCCTACCGGAGAAGCCATCAACTTCAACCGTTATTCAGCAGGCCGTCAGTCAGCATATGCAATGCCTTACGAAGCAGCACGCTACTTCCAGGAGGAGAACTTCATCTCCGCAGCAGCTGAGTTGAACACCCGCATCAATGACGGTGCAGCCAACAATATGGTACGTGTAACCTGGTCACACCAGTACGAGCCACGCAGCTATGTGGGCTCTTTCTTCCCTACAGTGGACATCCTCAGCAAGGAAGGCGTTACCGGAACTGACACTCACGCCAACCTCACTACAATCGGTATCGACCCGTTCACCTACGGTAACCTCCGTGACGTTACAACTGTTACAGCTACTGACGAGTTCACCTGGTCAAAGGGTATCAACAACTTCATCGCAGGTGCTCAGTTCGAATGGAACCGCGCTATCAACGGCTTCATGCAGGGCGGCGCAGGCTGGTATATCTTCGACTCTTGGGATACATTCAAGAACGGTGGCAAGCCATCTGCATTCATGATCACCCACGCCAACCTTGACGATCCTACACAGCAGGCTTTCCCTGCATTCGACTACACTCAGGCTTCTCTCTACTTCCAGGATGAGCTTTCATTCAGCGACTACTTCAAGCTCACAGCCGGTATCCGTCTTGAAATGCCTTTCATCACCATCCCTACCGACAACGAGAACAAGGACTTCACAGCTGTTGCCAACGCCAATACAGGCAGCTCGTTCGCAGGCCTCAAGACTTCTGACATTCCTAACGCCACTATCAACGTATCTCCACGTGTAGGCTTCAACTGGGACGTTCTCAAGAACCGCAAGTTCATCGTACGCGGTGGTACAGGTCTTTACACAGGACGTATTCCTAACGTGTGGATTGTATCTGCAGTAGGTAACTCAAACGTTCTCCAGTATCAGTACATCGCCAACAAGAAGACCGGTCTTCCAGTTGTACCATTCAACAACGACCGTTCTGAAATCATCAAGAGCATCTATGCCGGAAAGCCTTTCGTAAAACAGGATCTCGCAGCTCCTACAGCAACCACAATCATTGCAAAGGACCTCAAGATGCCTTCAAGCTGGAAGAGCTCTCTCGCCCTTGACTTCACTCTCCCTGGCAACATCAAAGCTACTGTTGAGGGAATCTACAGCTACAATATGAATGAAGTTTACGCTACACAGCTCGGTTACAAGCAGAGCGGTTCAGTACAACTCCCCGGTGAGCCTAAGGCCCGCAACCTTTGGGTAGAAGAAAATATCAAGAACAAAGACGGCGGAAAAATGAACGGCTACTACATCAAGAATGTGAAGGGTCTCCACGGCTCATACTATTCAGTGATGGCTCAGTTGTCAAAGAGCTTCGACTTCGGTCTCGACCTGATGGCAGCCTACACCCGCAGCGGTGCAAAGAGCGCATCTGACGGACACGGTGACCAGGTATCAGAATTCGCAAATACATACTGCCTCAACGGTTCAAACGAGCCTATCATGGGCTTCGCAAACTATGTTGCTCCTAACCGCGTTATCGCAAACGCATCATGGACAATCAAGGAAGGCAGAGCTGCAGCTACAAAGATCAGCGCATTCTATGAGGGTCTGAACATCGGCTACTTCAGCTCATATTCATACTCACGCGTTTCTTACCTGATGAACAACGTATCAGGTGCAGGTACAGCAGCTCAGCTCATCTACATCCCGACTGACAGCGAACTTGAGTCTATGCCATTTGCAGATGCAGCCAATAAAGCGGCTTACCAGAAGTTCCTCGGTACTGACAAATATACCAAGAACCACCGCGGACAGTATTCAGAGCGTAATGGTGTTGTAGCTCCTTGGCTCAACCGTATCAACGTTCGCGTTGCCCAGGACTTCCACTTCAACATTGCAGAGCGTGAGCAGACTCTTGAAATCGGTCTCGATATCAAGAACGTCGGCAACCTCATCAACAAGGCTTGGGGTAACTACCAGCAGTTGAGCAGCAACAACATTCTTACTTATGACAAGGGTGTTTACACTTTCTCACAGCCAACCTGGACTCCATTCAACGACCTTGCTTCAACTTGGCAGATGCTTCTCAGCGCACGCTGGTCATTCTAACATCTGAAACGATATAACCATTGGAGGACGGCTTCTTCAGCCGTCCTCTTTTTTTTGTCAAAGTTGGATAACAGTAAAATAATTTACTAATTTTGCGTCATAATAATCTGATTATGCTGCTTTCCAAGGAAATAGCCGTCAACCTCAACCTATCAGCCTGCAAGATGAAGCAATATACTTCATCTATGTTGAGAAAGAATAAAGTTGGGCTTACGCCGGAGCAATTGCTTCTGGTTGACCTTTTGTGGAATCAGGGGCCGATGTCTCAGCAGAAGATGGCTGACACCATGCAGAAAGACAAGAATTCCATCACAAAACTGGTGGATGCTCTGATGGAGAAAGGTCTTGTGGTCCGGATGCAGAATCAGAATGACAAACGCTCAAACATTCTGCATCTTACAGAAAAAGGCGAGCAGATGAAGGAAGAGGCCAAAGAAGCAGGCATACATCTGCTTGACAAGATGCTGGAAGGAATCGACGAAGAGGAGCTCAAGAATTTCCTCAAGACTTTGAGCAAGATGACAGACAATATGTCGGTCAAATAATACCGTGCCCCTGCGTCTTGCAGCATAGCTACAGCTCGTTGTAATCTATATTGAAGGCATCCGGGACAGTGTATCCGTAAGCTTGTTTCTGCAAGTAATCGTCCTCTACGTTTGAACTCTCTCTTCTTCCGTTAAGTTGCATAACTATACTTTCATTTGTTTTATTATGTAAAGTATGGCTTTGCAACAAACAAAACAAGCCGTCCGTAGATTTTCGGGCGGCCTGTTCAGTATAAATCGAATCGGAATGATTACTTCGGGCTTGAACGTTTCGTGTACTTTGCACCAGCTACAGGGACGATAGGGCCGCTGAATCTGCGGGTGTCGCCGTTCTGAGGAGTGAAGATCACGTCAGCTTCATTGCCTGTCTTAGGGCTTGCAGTAATCTTGTAAGTGCCTTTCCAATAGTTGCCGTTTACTCTGAGGATAACGGTGATCTTGCCCTTCTTGTCAACGTTAACGGTGTATTCCGTACCGTCAGCCACGTTGGTGTAGCTGTTTCCGCATACGAAGCTTCCCTGTGAGAAGAACTGAGTCTTTTCTGCAGAGAGGAAATAAGTATCCTCGATGTTGCTTTCGTATGTACCGTCAAGAGAGGTGTAGGAAGAAGGGACAAGGACCCAGTCCTTGTTGTTGAAGCATTCGAGGGCCATTTCATAAGCCTGTTTTGCCTCTGCTTCTTTCTCTGCCTTTGATTTTTTCTGAGCGAATGCCGGAACCACCAGCAACATCGCCATAAGTATTACCAAACCTTTGCGCATAGTAGTTTAGTTTTATTGGATTGATTTGAAAGAAGGCGGCAACAATTGTGCCGCCTTCAGATATTCATTTACGAACCAAATGTTACTTGTTGTACCACTGCGATACGTAAGCGTAAGGGTTTTTTGATGTCCTGACACCTGCCCAGATGTGTGACATTGCACGGCCGATGGTGGCTGTCCAATAGTCTGAGTAGTTGGTCATCTTGCCTGATGAGTTTACAGTCTGAAGGATGCTGCCGTCCTCTGTGAGGATACGGTAGTAGATAGACTGTGAGCCCTGTGAGATGAGGGTCGTCTTGTGAACGATGAGCATTGCGCGGGATGAAGCCTGACCGAAGCCTACTGGCTCACCTACGTTGTGCCATACATATTCACCGGAAGCGTCCTTCACGTCGTTTCTCCACTGATACTGAAGTTTGCCAGGATAAGGAACACCAGGCTCTTCATACATGAAGTTGTAGAAACGAACTGATGCCACTGAGTCAGTTCCCCAATCCTTTGCAGTTGCTGCAGGACGGTCGAGTTCGTAAGGGAAGTCGTTTTCGATCACGACAGGAGCCTTGGTCATATCATAAACGAAGACGTTCTGTTTCTTACCACCTACGAGGGTAGCCTTGTTCTCATAAACGACTGCGCCACCTCTCCAGAAAGTGAATTTCACTTCACCGGCTTTTACGGCGAAGAAACGGCCTGCAGAACCGCCAGGTACTGCATTGTAAGATGCGAGCTGGCCTGAACCGTTCACTGAAGAGTAGAGGATATCGTTTACGAATACAGAGTCAATGTAGTATGCTGAAGCACTGCGCTGTACCGGCTCGAAATAGTGAAGCTGGAACTCAGCATCCGTGTTGTCGAGTTCACGTGTGTTATATGTAATCTCGTGCTTCTGGCAAGATGCGAGAGCCACAAGAATCATAGCGCAAGTGAAAAATTTCAATATTTTCATTGTATTCTAATTTTTAATGTCTTGAATTAATTTCTGTCAACATCACCAGGATAAGCGAACCAAGGAATTGAGCACTGATAGTTGAGAGCATCTCCAGGGGTTGGCTTAAGATTCTGGAGTGAAGGCATATTCCACATATACTCTGAATTGTAACGTGGACGGAGACGGTAGCAAGGAGAACCTTCGTTGCGATAGTCGAACTTGGTTGACTTGCCTTCAACCTGCATAGGGTCAAGGTAGAATCCCTTGTAAACCTTTGTAGGGTCGGTGTCCTTCTTGTAGTTCATGGTTGTGATGTTGTCCCAACCGTCACCCAATGTAGGAACTTCTTTTGTATGAGGAATGTCATAGTGGTACTTGCGAAGGTCAACCCAAGCCTCTGATGCACCCCATGGGAACAGAGCAACATACTTCTGCATCATGATGTGAGAGAGAGTGAAATCTTTTTCTTGGAGTCCGTTTACGTATGGACCGGCGATGTAAGCGTCACCCATCTTCTTGTAGCAGTCAGCGGTAACGTGGTCTCCACCAGGGAGTGCACCACCGTTTACATAAGACTCTTCACCGGTCTTGTCATCCTTCACTTTCTTAGGCGCACCTTCGAGGATATACTGGCCGCAGAATTCAACGTCGAGAGCAACACCCTCTTTGAATGCTGCAAGAGCTGCGCTCTTGTTGCCGGCAACAAAGTGAGCCTCAGCAAGCATGAACTTGAGTTCGGCTGCTGTCATATAGATGTATGGAGAGCTGTTGTGATAGAGCCAGCGTCCCTCTCCATCATATGTAGGGCTTGAAGCATATCCTGCGCTGCGGTTACCCCAGATGTTGGCTACAACACCTTTTGCTGCGTTCTGAGGAGTTGTACCGCCTGCAGATTTGGCACCAAAATATTTCCAGCGCATAATGCTGTCAGGATCGTTCATATCCTTGTAGTAGCAAGCATCAGTAGTACCGATCTTCAAGGTTACGCGTGGGTCGAAATGACCGAGTTCCTTGATTGTGTCGCAGATGATCTGAGGTTCTGCAAGTTTGTATGGGAAGTATGGGTCAACGTCCTCAGCGCCTTCTTTAAGGTCAGCCTTTACCTTGAAGCCTTCGTCGTTGTACTCAGGAACTGTACCTGTCATGATCTGTACTGCATAGTCACCCTGTGAACCTGAGTCGAGGTTGCCACGGTAAACGCCGTTCCAGTTGTTGTAAGAAGAATATGGAGCGTCTCCGCCACCACCTTCAACACGGCAGGTGAAGTTGTCGGCATTAACCTGTATGCCCTGAGCTGCGTGCTCGACGAGCTTGTTGTAATACTTCTCCTTGAAATCTTTCTTGCAAGTCAGTGAAGCGAGGTTGCTTACGATGACTGAGTGAGCGAGTTTGAGCCATTTTGCCTTGTCACCTGCATAAGCGAGGTCATAGTCCTTGATGGTGTTGCCATAAACGGACTTGTCTTCTCTTGTGAGGTAGAAGATGGCTGTGTCAGCCCATGCAAGAATCTGAGGATAGATATCCTCCTGATAGTCGTAGTCGTGTGAAAGACGATTTGGCTCGTATGCCTGCTTCATAGGAGCGTCGGCATTGAGTTTTGTAAGGTTGTCCCAGTCGAAAGCCTTGATGGTCAAACCGATGCCGGCGAGGGTCCAGTTTTCTGCCTCGATTGACTGGTTGATCATGTTTTCAAGGTTCTTTCCGTGGAGCCAGTAAACGTAGCGCCAAGTCTCACCTGCTGCATCACTACCTGCTGAATAGTAGTGGTTGTAGTAGTTTGAATAGCTGCTGTTGTAGAACATCTGTGTCAAACCTGATGTTGCACGGATATCCCAGTATGTATTGGTGTTGGCGAGAATACCTGCAAGATACAGATAACCGTCAATGTGGTCAGGTGCGTCCACGTTGTTGTTCACGTCAAGCCATTTCTGGCAAGAGCTGAAACTCAACATAGATACTGCCAAAAGCATTATTGCGAATATCTTTTTCATACTCTTTCCTTATTAGAATGTAAGACTTACGCCGAATGAATAACCTCTTGGAGAAGGAAGTCCCCAATAGTCAATACCGATACCGCCGTAACCACCAAGGGATGCAGATGCTGAGTTTCCTACAGGATCGATACCTGAGTAGTTGGTGATGGTGAGCAGGTCAGTAGCCTTAACCCAGATGTTTGCTGAGTTGACGAACTTGCGGGTTGCGTTGTGCAGCCACTTTGCAGGAACGTTGTAAGAAAGACGGAGCTCTGACAAGCGGAGGAAGTTTACGTCCTTCTCGAACCAGTCTTCAACTGAACCGGTGTAAATGGTTGTTGAACCGTAGTTCTTGTAAGTTACTGAAATGTTGTTAGGAGTAGGGTTAGCTGACTCTTCGTTGCCGTTCTTGAGAACGCCGTTGAATACGACTGCACGGCCGTCACGGAGAGCTACAGACTCGAGGCTCTGTCCTCTATCCATCATGTTGTTCTTGGTACCGTTCATGATTGACATACCAAACTTGCTGGAGATGAGGGCTGACAGACGGAAGCCTTTGTATGAGAGGCTGGTTGTGATACCCATGTTGAGTTTCTCGTGACGGTCACCCATATATTCCCAAGTTGAAGTGGTTGTAGGGATACCGGTTGAAGGGTTGATGAGAATCTGACCATTTGAGTTTCTCTCATAGATGTAACCTGTCATAGAGGTGATAGGGTAACCTACCTTGATACCGTTACGTGAGTTGCCTACTACCCAAGTGTATGCGTTGTAGTACTCTGATACGTTGTCAGGAAGGTAAGTACAGATTGAGCTGTTGTGGTCGAGGTTGACACCGAGGTTCCAGTTGAAAGCACCGCGGAAGATGTCACCGTCGATGTGTGCTTCCCAACCTTTGGTCTCGAATGTACCTACGTTCATGTTGTTCAATACGAAACCTGTAGCGTAGCTCAAGCGGAAGCCTGTTACGTACTGGTCCTTGCAGATGGTCTTGTACCAGGTGAAGTCGGCGTTGATGCGGTCATTGGCGAAGCGGCCTTCGAAACCTACTTCCCAAGAGGTTGTCATCTCAGGCTTCAAACCTTCGTTAGGACCTGTGTAGCCGTAGTTGAATCCACCACCTGTCATTCCTGTAGATTCGAGAGCAGGATAGATTGACAGAGGAGTTGCGTCCTTACCTACTGTAGCGTAAGCGCCACGGAGTTTGAGGTAAGAGATGGCGTCGAGGTTCTTCATGAATGGAAGCTCTGTAGCAACAAATGAAAGTTCTACTGATGGGTAGAAGTATGAGTTGTTGTTCTTTGGCAGAGTTGATGACCAGTCGTTACGTGCACGGGCTGTCAAATAGATCATGTTGTTCCAACCGAATTCCAACTGGCCTGAGAGAGCCTGTATGCGGCGTGTTCTGTGGCGTGTTGCGATCTGGATGGTTGAAGGAGTACAGTTTGCAAGTCCGTAGAAATCCTTTACAAGGAATTCAGTTGCATAGATTGATGAGCTTTCATCATAGTTGTCAATCTGGTGGTAACCGAACTGAGCTGAGAAGGTGAACTTGCCCCAGTCATTGTTGTAACCTGCGATGGCGTTCAAAGTCTTGTACTTGAAGTTTGCATCGGTTGTTGAGAAGGTACCGTCACCGTAGCTTGCAGATGTGCGGTTGCCATAGTATGGGTGAACGAAATACTCATAAGTCTGCATACCGACATCCCAGCCCATTGTTACACGTGCGTAGGTGTGTTTGGTAGGGGTTACGTTCAAGCTTGCGCTTACCTGCATACGGTCAGTCTCATCGTAGTTCTTGTTCTTGTACATTCCGTACAGAGGGTTGAGAAGGTCAGTGTCGATGTAGTACTGAGGAAGCTTCATCTGGATTCCGTCAGGGTCCATATATTCGAGCATGTTATCAACGGTAGGCCAACGATATGCGCGATACAGAGGGCTGGAAGTATACTTCTGAACCTTGTTGTTGCCGGTGTTGGTGTAGGTCATTGATGCCTCGAAGTTCAACCACTTGGTGATTTCAGCCTTACCTGAGAGGGAGATGTTGAGACGCTTGTAATCAGAAGTCTTTACAACACCCTTGGTATCAGTGTAACCGGCTGCTCCACGAACCATGATCTTGTCAGTACCACCTTCAACTGAGAGGTTGTGAGTCTGTGAGAAACCGGTCTGGAGAATAGCCTGTACGTTGTCATAGAGAGGAAGGTCCTTTGGATAGATACCACCGAACATTGCAGTGTTGTAATAGTTGGTTGTACCGTAAGCACCGTTGGCGTAAACGAGCTGCTGCTCTGGCCAGCCGTATGCTTTCTCCCAGCGGAAGCTGTTTGAGTAAGATACCTTACCCTTGCCTGATGAACCCTTCTTGGTGGTGATGATGATAGCACCGTTGGATGCGTCTGATCCGTAAAGAGCTGCTGCTGCTGCACCCTTCAATACGGTCATTGACTCGATGTCCTCAGGGTTGATATCGTTTCCACGAGTTGAGTAGTCCTGATATACAGGTGACAGGTTGATGTCGTCAGCGTTAGGCATGTTGTCGATTGTGTAGAATGTAGAGTTGTTGATTGGAACACCATCGACTACATAAAGAGGCTGGTTGCTACCTGAGATAGATGTGATACTACGGAGGATAACCTGAGTAGATGCACCAGGAGCACCGGTCGTAGAGGCAACGGTCATACCGGATACACGACCCTGGAGAGCTGTTACGAAGCTCTCACGGCCGGCTTCCTGGATATCGGTAGCCTTTACGTTCTGAACTGCTGAACCGACTGAACGGGCAACACGTTTCATACCGAACTCAGCAGTTACCACTGCCTCGTCCAGTGTGAGGTTCTGCTCTTTCAGCACTACGTCGATAGAGGCGCGGCCGTTTACAGCAACTTCAGCTTCTTGATAATTCAATGCAGTAACCCTGAGAGTACTGTTTGCAGGTGCAGTGAGGACGAACTTACCGTCAACGTCTGTAGCGGCGCCGACAGTAGTGCCTTTAACCAGCACACCTGCTCCGATGACTGGTTCGCCATTGGAGTCGGTGACAGTACCCTTTATGGTTACATTCTGAGCAGACATTACACCGGCAGTAAGAATAACTACCAATGCTGTCATTACAAATCTAGAGAGATTTGAAACTTTTTGAATGAACATAAAGAATAGTTTTAAGGTGAATAAATAGTATTTATAAAATCATCTTTCACAACGTTCGTATCGATTTTGGAAACCTTCCTCAAGGTCCATAATCTGACAAAAGTAAAGCAATATTTTATTAAAAACAAAAAAAATGAAATAAATATGATAAACCGGCCTCCATCTTATTAACATCCTCTGATGACAAGATGATGAACTTGCTTTTTTAAAGGTATAATTGTGAAAAAAAGAAGCAATTGGGAATGGAAAAAGAAAAAAAATGCTACATTTGTATAATATTGGTGTGTATGGCATAAATAAATCACAACAAAAAATAAGTTTTTATTAACCTAAAATTCAATCTATGTTCGTTTCAAAGAAACTAAGCTGCATTCTGGCAGCTATGTGCGCGCTGGTTCTCTCTGTAGGTTCAGCGTGGGCTCAGAACATCACAGTTACCGGTAAGGTAGTTGACAAGAGCAATGAGCCGATTGTTGGTGCATACGTAGTCATAGAAGGAACGACGACAGGTACGTCAACGGATCTTGACGGAGCCTTCAGTCTTTCCGTTCCGGCTAAAGGCACTTTGAAATTCACTTGCATGGGTTATAAGGACGTGACAGTCGCTGTCAATGGCCAGGCCAACGTCAATGTAACTATGGAAGACGACACCATGATGCTGGAAGAGACAGTCGTAACAGCATTGGGTATCAAGAAGGAAAAGAAATCTCTGGGTTATGCGGTGCAGGACCTTGGCAGCGGGGAGCTGATGAAGAACAAATCAGCCAACGCCATCACTTCTCTTTCCGGAAAGATCGCCGGCGTCAACATCACACAGGCTTCAGGTGCCGCCGGTTCAGGCGCCCAGATTATTCTCCGTGGTGGTACATCCGCTTCCGAGAACAAGGACAACCAGCCTCTGTTCGTAGTGGACGGAATCATCTACGACAACTCTTCAACAGTTGTCGGAAACTCTGCATTTGACGGAACATTCCGACAGAACACCACGACAACCAACCGTGTGATGGACGTCAACCCTGACGACATTGAAAACATGTCAATTCTGAAAGGCCCTGCGGCATCCGCACTCTACGGCTCACGTGCAGCCAACGGTGTAGTCATCATCACAACCAAGAAAGGAAAGGAAGGCGCTGTAAAAGTCAACTTCAACTCGAAATTCTCCACAAACTGGGTTTCATCACTGCCTGAAGTGCAGACCACCTATGGCCGCGGTTATCTCGAGCAGACTAATGACCCGAAGACAGGTGCTCTCATCAGCACAGCATACAATGATTTCTCATATGATTCCTGGGGAGACAAAAAAACAGGCAAGATCTACGACAACCTTGGAAACTTCTACCAGCCAGGCATTACCGTGGATGAAACCTTGAGCGTGGCCGGTGGAACAAAGACTAACAATTTCTACTTGTCAGGATCATATTACAACCAGAAAGGTGTTGTCCCTACAACGGGCTACAAGAAATACACCTTCCGTTTCAACGGTGAGCAGAAGATTGGAAAGATATTCACTGTAGGCGCAAATGCTGCTTACTCAAAAGACTTCACTACCAAAACTTTGACAGGAAAAAGCTTTTTCAGTCAAAAAGCAATGGGTGCTCTTTATGCTACATATGTATGGTCGCCTTTCGACGATATGACGCATTATCTCAACGAGGACGGAACGCGTTACCGTATGTTCGGTGACAGACTGGACCCTTGGGATGAACGCACAAATCCATATTGGGTCATCAATAAAGACAAGATGACCGATGAGACAAGCCGTTTCACCGGCAGCATTTCTGTAAAGGCCGACATCTTCGACTGGTGGAACGTCTCTTACAAACTCGGTTTTGATACATACACCCAGAAAGCCGCAAGCCGTGTCGCTCCAGGCGGAGTTCTTTCCCTTGACTGGCAGAATGGTATGATCTCAGATAATGAAATGAATTTCAACTATCTGACACACAACGTGCTGTCAAACATGAACTGGAAGATCAAGGACTTCGACCTCGGTCTTGTCCTCGGTGGACAGTGGGATGAAACCACTACCCACAGGATTTATTCAATGGGACTGAACCTCCAAGTTCCAGAGTTTTATTCATACGACAATATTCCTGATGCAAACAAACGCTTCAGCCGTGGAAACTCAATGAAGAGAATTATGGGTGTTTTCGGTGAGTTCCGCGCATCTTGGAAAAATATGATTTACCTTACAGTCACAGGACGTAACGACTGGACTTCTACCCTTCCTGCAGAAAGCAGATCTTACTTCTACCCTTCTGTAAGCGGTTCATTCGTATTTACCGAACTTTTGCCAAAGAACGATGTTCTTGACTTCGGTAAGGTACGTGTATCGTGGGCACAGGTAGGTAAAGATACCGGCGTATACGAAACCACCACATCTCTTTGGCCTGTAGGAACTTATCTTTTGGGGAAAGTCGGACTTGGCAACAGTTGGACACGTGGTAACCCGTATCTGAAACCAGAGATCACCAGATCTTTCGAGGCTGGTCTCGAGATGCATTTCTTCAAAAATCGCTTGGGCTTTGACTTCGCATATTACACAAACAACTCATTCAACCAGATTCTCAGCCCACGCGGACCGCAGTCAACCGGTTACATCTTCTGCTCCATCAACGCAGCCAACGTTTACAACAAGGGTATGGAGCTCGCTATTAACGCCACTCCGATTGAGAAGAAGAACTTCAAATGGGACATCGGATTCAACATTGCCGGCAACCGCGGTACTCTCGACGGCCTGCCAGATGGAACTAACGTAATGTATGTGACTGATGTTCAGTATGCTACCGCCCAGGCTGCATCATTCAACAAAGGCAAGTTCATGGGTATTGCCGGTACAAAATGGAACTACACAAAGGACGGCAAACTTATCCTTGACAACAACGGCATCCCAACTTGGAGCAATGACCTGGTTGAAGTCGGAAACCGTGAATGCACAGTTGCCGGAGGTCTCAACAATACATTCGACTTCTACGGAGTATCTGTCAACATGATGTGGGAGTTCAGGCTCGGAGGTGATGTTGTCAACGGAACGCAGTACGCTATGGATAATGCCGGTACAAGCAAATTCTCCGGTGACATCCGTCAGCAGACTCTCCATATAGAAGGTGTAAGACAAGTTGGCAAGGACGACGAAGGAAACCCGATTTACGGTCAAGTCGAGTCATTCGATTTCGCTCCGGACGGTGTCTACAACATCTCAGGTACGATGACTCCGGGTTTGAACGTCATAAAGAACTACTATACTCAATCATACATGAAGCACACAGCCAACTATATTACCAAGGTGAACAGTTTGCGTATGAGAACCATTTCTGTTTCATACTCTCTTCCTCAGAGTGTCCTCAGGAAGCAGAATGTCCTCAGCGGCGTGACATTCTCAATATCAGGCAACAACCTTCTTCTCTTCTCTAACTACAACGGTGACCCGGAGGTTGCTGCGTCAGGTTCAGGCGTAGGTGGTTCTTCATCAGTGGGCTTTGATTACTGCGGTGTCCCTGCAACAGCTGGAGCCACCTTCGGCATTAACCTGGCTTTCTAACCACATAAAGTTTTACGATAATGAAAAATATCAAATTTATACTTATCTGCGGGCTTTGCACGCTTCTTATGGCTTCGTGCAACGAATGGTTGGATATCAATCAGAACCCTGACACTCCCGACTCTTCTTTCCCTTCATATTCGCAGAGACTTGCTCATATTGAGTTCTATACCAACTCTGCACAGCAGTTCTCCAACTATCGTTCAAACATCGGAATCGGAGACGTTGTAAGAAAGAGCGACAATTACCAGTATTGGAATGCATACTGGAGATTCCATGAGGGTATCTCCACTACCTCATATCAGTGGTGGTTCGTAGGCGCGGCCTGCAACCTTGCTGATATGATCGCTTCTGCCGAGGCCGCTGAAGCCTGGCATTACGTAGGCGTGGCAAAAGTCATCTGGGCATACGGAATGATGATGATGACCGACCTGTATGGAGAGATGCCATACGACGAGGCTGTCGGAGAGTCCGCCACCCCTAAATACAACGACGGCAAGGAAATCTATCTCGGATGCCTCGAATCTTTGGAAGAAGGTCTTGCCAATCTCCAGAAAACTCAGGGCGCAAATGCCGACCCTCTCTCTGTAGGCGACTACTGGGGCAATGGCGATGTCCAGAAGTGGATAAAGTTCGCCAACCTGCTCAAAGCCCGTTATGGAGTGAAACTCAGCAAGAAGGCAAAAGGAGCTCTTGCAGAGGGCAAATATGACGAGCAGGCCATTCTGGACGCTCTGTCAAAAGGACCTCAGAGCATTGCTGACAACATGGTCATCTATCACACCGACGACAACAGCACAACCCACGACAACCTCGGCTGGGATGAACCTATCGACTATTCACCGCTCTATTCCGTAGTCGGAATGAACGGAGGTATCTTCTGCACGGCAATGCTCTACAAGAATCTGACGAACTTCGGCGGATACGGAGTGGAAGACCCTCGTGCAAAGAACATCCTGCCTTGGCAGGTATCCATCAAGAATCCGGACATAGACTATGATGCCATCGGTGTCAAATGGGACGGTGAATGGCGTCGTACCATTGGCGTCGATATGTCATCCAATATTGTTGCCCAGGGTGGTCCGCTCCGCTCAAGCTACAGTGCCGCAAAGCATTGGTATGTAGAAACTGAGAACGAAGCTCGTCTCGGTGACACCCTGTATGTTGAGACAACCTCCACTTCGAAGGGTTACGCACACGCTGCCGACCTTCTCTTCCGTCGTGACGGAACGAATGACAGCCGTGAATCGGGCTCATTCTATTCCCGCGTTTCCGCTCCTACTTATATCGGCACTTATTCAGAGGCCTGCTTCATAAAGGCAGAAGTTTTGTTCAACCGTGGTGAGAAACATGCTGCATATGAAGCATACAAGGAAGGCATCAAAGCTTGTATGGATCAGATGAACATCACTTTGAAAGGATGGGTGGCCGGAGATGCCAATCTGGCATCCTGCCCTTCATTCAAGGAGATTACCAAAGATGAGATTGATAATTTCCTTGCAAACGGAATCGGCAAGGAAACTGAACTGACTCTCGGACATATCATGACCCAGAAGAGAATAGCAATGTTCTTCGCTGTTGAAAGCTTCAACGATATCCGCCGCTACGACTACAACCCTGAGATTTTCTTCAACTGGCAGAAACCAGCCCACTGGGTTCTTGACGCTGACGCTCAGAGGACAATGCCTGCAGGACGCGAGTACCGCCGCTGGCAGCAGTGCTCGCACGAGTACAACTACAATGCTACCAACCTCAAGGCAATCGGAGAAAAAGTGAAAAGATATGACCCTAACGTTGTCCTTGACGAAGTCAAATCCTGGGCAACACGAGACGATATCTGGTCTATCCACGTATGGTGGGACACCAATGTCGACTGATACTGATTTCTTGAACTTCAACAAGGGTGGCCGGGGAACCGGTCGCCCTTATTGATATTCAGGAGACCTCTGACAATACATCTTATAACTTATGAAAAGAATTCTGTCACTCATAGCAGCGGCGATAATCCCGCTGCTGGCATCAGCACAAGGTTCCGTGAAAATCGACGGCGCATTGAA
The DNA here is from genome assembly GCA_018065895.1 of Candidatus Cacconaster equi. GTDB lineage: Bacteria > Bacteroidota > Bacteroidia > Bacteroidales > UBA932 > Cacconaster > Cacconaster equi. Next base: position 10,391 of record JAGHSK010000002.1, on the reverse strand, counting down.
GGGCCTTTCATATCCGGACGTCGAAATCCTCATTGACGAGCCTCAGACAATGATTTCCGATGCACGGACCGAGATTATCCTGTACGCTCTGCCCAACGGCACTCAAATTGACTGGATTGCCGGCAAGAGAATGCAGCCAGATGACTACTGGCATTTTGACGCCCACCACGTCGCTGCTCAAACGGCATTCCTGCGTGCTCAGGACAGGAAATGCAACTACATAACCATCTATCTGAAAACCCGCCAGAAGGCCTGGAAAATCTGGCATAACGAGCACCTTGACATCTGCAAGGAAACATATGACAGATTGTTTGCCGATGTAGTCGCATTGTATGCCGAATATGACCCTTCCCTGACAATAAGCAGCCATTCAGGCGGTGGATATCTGATATTCAACTATTTCCGCTTGGCCGATCATATAAATCCGGCCATCAGGCACATTATTTTCCTTGACAGTGTGTACGGCTACACTACTGAAGACCATTGCGAGAAATTTTCACGATGGCTGGAAGACAGAAGCCATTCGCTCAGCGTGATTTCATACGAGGATGCAACTGTCATATTCCGCGGCAAACCTCTTGTAACCCCTACCGGAGGCAGCTGGGGCAGAAGCCATCAGATGGTTGAAGACCTCAGCAAGCATTTCAGAATCAAAGAGAAAGTGGAATTTTTGAAAGACGGCGGAGACCTGGACCCTGAAATTCGAAGCAGCAAAAGGAAATTCTCAGACGAGACAGACGTCAGTGAAAATGCTTATATGGAGCATTGGAAAGGCCTTGGCGGCAGAATCTCGTTCAAGCTGCTGAGGAATCCCAATGGCCTGATATGGCATCTTGTTCTGGTTGAAAAGAACGGTTTCATCGATTCAGTGCTTACCGGAACACGAAAAGAAGGCCGCGGCTACCGGTTCTGGGGGGCCAGGGCATATTCCGAATACATCATGTGATTGTCCTGCAATCGATTGGATTTGCAATAACTTTGATGACAGTGTCAGTACCGGGGCCGGATTGGAACGGGCCCCGGTATTTTTTAGGTTAATGGTTATATTCAGTGCACTTTTTTCTAAAAAATCTTCGTCAAATGAATAAACTATTCAAAGTACTTCTCCATCCAGGCCCTGACAGGGGGATTCTGGATTATTTCGAAAGCCACAACAAGGCATTCGAAAGAAAGGTAGGACTGAGCTACGTGGACATCAGGAATCTGACGTTTGGACAATTCCAGTATGGTGGGATTCAGACCAGAATTAATCTTTTGTAACTGATCTAAGATCAGATTATTTGGCAGGGCTGTCCGGATTTTCGGGCAGCCTTGCTTATCTTTTTTATAATAAAGTGAGGTATGATTAAATCTTCTTCGTAAATTTGTGTCTAATTAAATTGGATTATTATATACTGAAATATGAAGAGATTGGGAATTGTAACTGTACTTTCAGGGCTTTTGCTCTGCTCAGCAGTTTTTGCCGATGATAATTTCGAGCAGTATTCAAAACTGCTCTCTCCCGAAAAGTTGTACCTGCACACTGACCGTGAGGTTTACTGCGTAGGTGACACTCTTTGGTTCAAGGGCTATCTTACCAACGTGTCAGCGCTGTCAGAATTTCCGGAGTGCAATTATATATATGTGGAACTTTTTTCGGAAATGGCTGAGAAGAATCTGGCCAATAACAAGAGCGAGAACAGATATGACGTCCGTACAAGGGTGAAGGTGAAGAGGAATGACGGAATGTTCACAGGCTATATGAAGATTCCGGAGAATCTCAACACCGGCATAGCCACTGTCAGGGCTTATACATACTGGATGCTTAACAGGGAGCCTGAATATATGTTCTTCAAGAACCTCGAGATACGTAATCCTATGAAGGATGACGTGGTCAAGCAGATGGTTGAACAGGAGGTGCGTGAGGAGAAGAAATATGAGGATATGGGTGTTGAAAATCCTTATACAAAGAAGAGAACTGTGAAATATGACGTTGACGTGCAGTTCCTTCCGGAGAGCGGCAGGTACGTGTCAGGTCAGCCTGCGAGGTTCGGTGTACGTGCAGTGGGGCAGGACGGTCTGGGCACAGAGGTCAGCGGACAGATTTTTGCCGGAGACCAGCTTCTCTCAGAGTTCAGGACAGATAGATATGGTATGGCTTGCGTCAATGCGTTCATCCCTGCCGGAGAAGAGAAAATCATTGCGAAAGTTACGGATGAGAACGGACTTGACAAGAAGGTGGATTTTCCTAAGCCGGCCCCTTCAGCGGTTATAATCACTCTCAATGCGGCAAAGGATGCAGCGGAGGTTGTGGTTTCTAAATGTAATCTGGAGCTCCCGGACTCTACCTATGTGGTGGTGCATGACGGTACGGAAATATTCATGGCGATACCATACAGCATCCGCAACAGCCGTATGAAGGTTCCTTACAACCTTCTGGCCGACGGCATAAACAATGTTGCCGTTATTGACAAGGATGGTAACGTGTATGCGGAAAGAGCTTTCTTCGTATATCCATCAGCTTCACTGACTTCAAAAATCCAGGAGGGAAAGGAGGAATACGGGCCGAAGGAACGTGTATCATGCAGTGTCAAGGCACCGCAGGGAGATTACTCGGTTTCCGTGTCGGACGACAGTTATGCCCCATATTCCGGAAAGGGATACAATATTGTGTCATACCACTACCTGGGCAGTGAACTGATGTCGTTCGTGGAGAATTCACAACGTCTTTTTGATGAGAACAGACCGCTTGCGGAGAGAATCCGTGAAATGGATATGGTTATGCTGACTCACGGCTGGAAATATTATGACCTGCCTAAGATCATGAAGGGTGAAAGCATGATGCCGCAGTTCGGAAAGGAGTATTCACAATCAATCAGCGGAGTGGTGAAGGGTTCGTTTGCCAAGGCGAGGAAATCGATCGTTTCATTCGTGGCTCCGTCAATCGGCTTCACCGCAATGGGACAGCTTGATACAACAGGATATTTCGCGTTGAACGGCCTTGATTTCCCTGAAGGGACCAAGTTCCTTGTAGCTGCCATGAGCCTTGGTGGCTCCACAAAGCGTTTCACCCCTTACGTAGATCCGGACATCTTCGCAAAATATCACAAATATCCATCTTATTTGAGCCGTTCAGGATATGACAATCAGTATAAGCTGGAGGCGATGAGCGAATATTATCAGGCAGGAGGAGAGATGGTTTATACGTTGAATCCTTCTTATGTGACCGGTGCCAGAGTGCGGAAGGACGTGAACATATCACCGTTCCCTGATTTCACTTTCAAGGAGGGCCAATATCGCTCTGAGTCGGAGCTTGCCCAATATGCCGATTATGATTTGATGACCTACATAGTTTCAACTTGCCCTCCTTTGCGCTTCGGTGACATGGTCGTAAGTTTTGACGGAGACACCACGGATACCCAGACAGGGGCGAGAACCATCATGTGCCGTACTCAAAGGGTTTCAAGCCAGTTCAGTCTGACAAGCGGATGGGAGGAAATCATCGTGTTCATGAATGGAATGCAGACTACCTGTGAGGCTCTTGAAGGCATCAACGTGTCGGATCTTGAAGGTTTCGCATACATCAAGGGAAATGATGCGATGCAGTTCAATACTTCTGCCGGCAATATGCTTGCACCGAGAAGTGTGATTCTTATCAAGACCAAGATGCTCGTTCACGATTCAGCCACAAACGTGGATGAAGGTGTTCCTTTGGGATGGCAGCGGCCGAGAAGATTTTACAACCCTGTATATGAGTCGTCAGCATCAAGGAGGATGCCTGAAAAGATGCGCAGTACACTCTATTGGGATCCGGCTCTGACCTCCGAAGATGGAGAAATCAAGTTTGATTTCTATACTTCAGACCACAAGGTGCCTTATACGATTGTCCTCGAAGGTATGACAGAAGAAGGACGGCCTTTCTTCTCAACTGAAAAGGTTTACAGATAGAGATGTAATCAGAAGAGCAGACCTCCGTTTACAGGTTCCATAGGTTTGAGATAGCCCGGTTTCTCCTCTTTCTGAGGCTCCGGGCTTTCTTTTTGCTCCATCTCCGGGACTTCCTCCTGCTTTGATGCTGCTGCTTCTGCTTTTTCTTCTTCTTGAGGTTCAGTAGCTTTGGCCGGCACATATTCAAGCAGTGCTTTCTGGAAGCGGAAATATTCGTCCCAGGTAAGGAATTCGGTCTCGACAGGCAGATAGAAGAGCCTTTTCTTTACATCATCGCCGAGGTTATCTCGATGCAGCAGCCTCTGAGCGTCTTTTTCTGTGGTGAGCAGCAGCGTCCGAGGATGCTTCTGTGCGAAGCGACGCAGTGAGTTGATGTCGTGTTTTGTAAAGGAATGGTGATCCGAAAAGCGTTTATGGGCGATCCATTCATATTTTTCACTCAAATGGAGCAGTATCAGTTTGTCATCGGCTATGCCTGAGAAAAGGAATACTTCCTTGGAATATATGTAGTGGTTGTCACCGATTCCTTCAAAGACAGCTTTAGGTGTACAGTAGTGCAGTTTGGTGAAATAGAGGTTCTGCTCGGGGCGGAGTCTGTTAGCCTGCCGTGCTCTCCCTATTTCCCATTCGTTGAGATATTCCGGAGATTTTGTCAAAATTACGGTTTCTGCGCGGCGTATCTGGTTGGGGATGTCTCTCAAGCGGCCGATGGGCAGGAGCTCATCCTTGAAAAGCGGGCGGTTGTAATCGACAAGAGCAAAAGTTTCACTTGGAATGAGCTTCCTGTATTGCATGGCATCGTCGAGCAGAATGATGTCAGGGCGTTCGCTTTGGTTGAGAGAAAGCAGCTGTTCAATGGCATTGGTACGTTCGATATCAACGGCGACGATTGCCTGAGGGAATTTCCTTTTGATCTGAAGAGGCTCATCTCCGACAATTTCAGCGGAATCGTCGCAATTGACCAGACGAAAGCCCTTGCTTTTCCTCTTATATCCCCTTGAAAGCACGGCCACTTTGCTCTTCTCAGACAAAATCTTTAGCATCAACTCCACCATAGGGGTTTTTCCAGTCCCTCCCGCAGCTATGTTGCCGACTGACAGCACAGGAATGTCGTACCTCGTCGATTTCAGCTTTCCTGTGTCATAGAGGTGATTCCTGATCTTCAAGGTCAGATAATATGGAAAAAGTAAGAATTTGCTGATCATGCCAATCTATTTCCAAGTTTCGTTTATGTAATCTAACAATTCGAACAATTTGTCCGGTTCATTGGTGGTCACGAGCTTCAAGCGTGTCTCCTTGAAGTTGTCAAGACCTTTGAAATAGCAGCTCAAGTGCCGTCTCATTTCAAGTACGCCTACGCGGTCTCCCTTTACTGACAAGGATTTGGCAAGATGTTTCTTTGCCAGGGCAACTCTGTCCGCCACACTCATAGGCGGCAGAATCTCACCTGTCTCCAGGTAGTGTTTCACCTCCTTGAAAATCCACGGGTGGCCGAAGCTGGCCCGGCCTATCATCACGCCGTCAACGCCGTATCTGTCAAACGCGTCCTTTGCCTTTTCGGGCGTGGTTATATCACCGTTTCCGATAATCGGAATGGTCATTCTCGGGTTGCTTTTCACCTGGCCTATCAGCGTCCAGTCCGCCTCACCCTTGTAAAGCTGGCATCTGGTCCGCCCGTGTATCGTCAGAGCTGAAATACCGACATCCTGCAGACGTTCCGCAAGCTCCACTATTATTTTGCTGTCATCATCCCACCCGAGGCGGGTTTTGACTGTAACCGGCAGTTTTACGGCCTCCACCACTCTTCGCGTAATCTCCACCATCTTGTCCGGCTCCCTCATCATCCCGCTGCCGGCGCCTCTTTTCGCGATTTTGTTTACAGGACAGCCGAAATTGATGTCAATCAGATCAGGACCTGCAGCTTCCGCCCGCACAGCCGCTTCCACCATCGCATCAGGAATGTGTCCGTAGATCTGTATGCCGATCGGGCGTTCCGCATCGCATACCTGCATCTTCGCAATAGTCTTTACGGCATCGCGAATCAATCCGTCGGATGAAATGAATTCCGTATAGACCATGTCGGCGCCATATTCCTTGCATATGAACCTGAAGGAGGCGTCGGTCACGTCTTCCATCGGAGCCAGTATCACCGGTCTTTGGCCAAGGTCTATGTTTCCTATTTTCACGGACGCAAAAATAACAAACGCATATCAATTAGAATTCACTTTTTGAACAGACTTTTCAACAATTGGCCGCCATTTTGGGAAAATAATTTGCCGTACTGAAAATTATTAGTAAATTTGCAGCCCCCAAAATTAGGGGGAATCGCAGCAAAAATTAAGTATTAACCTAAAAATCAACAAAGTGGACACTTTAAGTTACAAGACTATCTCAGTCAACAATGCTACCGCAACAAAGAATTGGGTAGTCATTGATGCTACAGATCAGGTTCTTGGTCGTCTGGCTTCCAGAGTTGCCCTCGTCCTTCGTGGAAAGGAGAAGGCAAACTTCACCCCTCATGTTGATTGTGGCGACAATGTTATCATTATCAACGCCGCAAAAGTCCGCATGACAGGCAACAAGATGACGGACAAGGTGTACGTACACCACACCGGTTATCCGGGAGGACAGCGCTACACCACACCTGAGAAGCTTATGGCCAAAAAGCCGACTGCAGTTGTGGAGAATGCCGTAAAAGGTATGCTTCCAAAGAATCGCCTTGGTGCACAGCTGTTCCGCAACCTTTATGTATATGAAGGCGCAGAGCATCCTCATCAGGCACAGCAACCAAAACAAATTAACCTTAACGAAATTTAAATCGCAGCATGGAAGTAATTAACGCCCTTGGCAGACGTAAATCAGCAGTTGCTCGCGTTTATCTGTGCAATGGTAACGGTACAATCACAATCAATGGCCGTCCTTTGGATGAATATTTCAAGGAAGACACATTGAAATATATCGTTAACCAGCCATTGAGCCTTACAGAGACCCTCGCAAACTTTGACATCAAGATCAATGTTGACGGCGGTGGAATCAAAGGTCAGGCAGAGGCTATCCGTCTCGGTATCGCCCGCGCTCTTTGCAAAGCCGATGCAGAGGCTTATCGCCCTGTTTTGAAGTCTAACGGTTTTCTTACCCGTGACGCCCGTGAGGTTGAACGTAAGAAACCTGGACAGCCTGGTGCACGTAGACGCTTCCAGTTCAGCAAACGATAGTATCGCTGATTTACTTGAAGCACAGTCGAGATTCAAAACTCCCGGATCCCTTGTGGCTGCCTGAAGTTTGTCTCGCTGCGGAAAATCGAGGAGACCGGCGGAGCCGCTACTCCTGATTGATGAAAAGAGGACTCTCGCTTTAAAGGAGAGTATAGAATTAAAACCAAATAAAAAACATTCAAAATGTCTAGAACTAATTTCCAGGACTTACTTGATGCAGGTGTTCACTTCGGTCACCTGAAGAGAAAATGGAATCCTAAGATGGCTCCTTATATTTTCATGGAGAAAAACGGAATCCATATCATCGACCTGCATAAGACTGTTGTCAAAATAGATGAGGCTTCAAATATGATGAAGCAGCTTGCAAAGGCAGGCCGCAAGATTCTTTTTGTAGCTACAAAGAAACAGGCCAAAGACATCGTGGCAGAATGCGCTAAAAACGTCAATATGCCATACGTAACCGAGCGCTGGGCAGGTGGCATGCTTACCAACTTCCCTACTATCCGCAAGGCCGTCAAGAAGATGAATACCATCGACAAGATGATTACTGACGGAACATTCGATACTTTGGCAAAACGCGAGCGTCTCCAGGTATCACGCCAGAGAGCTAAACTTGAGAAGAACCTCGGCTCAATCGCCGACCTCAACCGCCTTCCTTCAGCAATTTTCGTTGTTGACGTTCAGAAGGAAATCAACGCTGTACGCGAAGCAAATCGTCTCAATATCCCTGTTATCGCAATGGTTGATACATGTTGCGATCCTACCACAATTGATTATGTGATTCCAGCAAACGACGATGCAGCAAAGAGTATTCAGCTTATCACCGGAACACTCTGCCAGGCTATTGCAGAGGGTCTTGAAGAACGTCGTATCGAAAAAGAGAAAGAGAAGGATGAAGCTCCTGTAAAGGAAGAGGATGCTCCTAAAGCAAAGGCTCCCAAGGCAGCTAAAGCTCCTAAAACAGAAGAATAATTAACCTTAAAATCTTTAACCATGAACATTACAGCTAAAGATGTAGCAAAGTTGCGTCAGATGACCGGCGCCGGTATGATGGACTGCAAGAAGGCCCTCGTAGAGGCTGACGGTGACTTCACGCGTGCTCAGGAAATTATTCGTGAGAAAGGTAAACTTGTAGCGGCTAAGCGCGCTGACCGTGAAACAACTGAAGGTGCAGTGAAAGTACGCGTTGCAGGAAACAAGGCCATTATCGTGTGTCTTGGCTGCGAAACCGACTTCGTATCTTCAAACGCTGAATTCCAGGCTTTGGCCAATGGCATCGCTGATGCGGCCATCGCAAATTTCCCTGCTGACCTTGAAGCTCTCAAAGCTACCAAGATGGCCAATGGTGAAACTGTTGAAGATGCAATTTCACAGCAGACAGGAAAGAGCGGCGAAAAACACACTCTTGCCTTCTATGCAAGACTCGAGGCTCCTTACATTGCACAGTATGTACACGCCATCAACGGCAAGCTCGGTGCAATCATTGGATTCAACAAGCCAGTTGCTGAGGAACTCGGAAAAGGTGTGGCAATGCAGGTCGTAAGTATGAACCCTGTTGCCATTTCAGCTGCTGACTGCCCTAAGGAAGTTGTTGAAAAGGAACTTCAGGTTGCTGTTGAGAAGACTAAGGAAGAGCAGATTCAGAAGGCCGTTGACGCCGCTTTGAAGAAAGCAGGCATCAATCCGGCTCATTGCGACAGCGAAGACCATATCGAGTCAAATACAGCTAAGGGATGGCTTACTCCTGAACAGGCTAAGCAGGCTCGTGAAATCAAGAAGACTGTTGCGGAACAAAAGGCTGCAAATCTGCCTGAACAGATGATTCAGAACATTGCCAATGGTCGTCTTATGAAATTCTTCAAGGAGAATACCCTTGAGGAACAGGAATATCAGATGAGCGACAACAAGGCATCTGTAAAGGATGCTATTGCTGCTGTTGACAAGGATGCAAAAGTAATTGCATTCTATCGTTTCTCTCTGACCGACGACTAATCGACATACTATTTGAAAAAAGGGCTTCCGGAATTTCCGGAAGCCCTTTTTTATTGATTTGTGATACGTTATTTGATGACGCCGAGTTCTTTGCCGATTTTTGTGAATGCAGCTACGCACCTGTCAAGATGCTCCTTTTCGTGTCCGGCAGAGACCTGAACTCTGATTCTGGCCTGTCCTTTCGGAACTACCGGGTAATAGAAGCCGGTAACATAGATGCCCTCTTCCTGAAGTTTTGCGGCCATATCCTGAGAGAGTTTTGCATCGTAAAGCATTACGGCGCAAATTGCAGACTGAGTAGGCTTGATGTCGAATCCTGCCGCCTTCATCCTGCCGATGAAATATTCGGTATTGGCGTGCAGTTTGTCCTGAAGGGTGTTTGTCCGGCTCATCATTTCGAACATCTTTATGCCGGCTGCCGCAATCATCGGTGGAATCGAGTTTGAGAACAGATATGGGCGTGAACGTTGGCGAAGCATTGCGATGATTTCCTTCTTTCCTGTGGTGAAACCTCCGACAGCGCCTCCGAAACTCTTTCCGAGGGTACCGGTAAGAATTTCAATCTTGCCACGGAGATTGAATTGCTCTGTGGTGCCTCGCCCGGTCTTCCCGACTACTCCGGCGGAGTGCGATTCGTCAACCATTACCATGGCGTTGTACTTGCTTGCCAGTTCGTAAATCTTGTCAACCGGGGCAACGTTTCCGTCCATCGAGAAAACACCGTCAGTTACAATGATCCTATGACGCTGTGCCTGGGCCATCTTGAGGCATTTTTCAAGCTCTTCCATGTCGGCATTTGCGTAACGGTAGCGTTGTGCCTTGCAAAGGCGGACTCCGTCAATGATTGATGCGTGATTGAGTGCATCTGAAATAATGGCATCATTCTCATCAAAGAGCGGCTCGAAAACTCCACCATTGGCATCGAAGCACGCTGCATACAGGATGGCATCCTCAGTTCCGAAAAATTCTGAAATCTTTTTCTCCAGTTCCTTGTGAAGGTCGCCCGTTCCGCAGATGAAACGAACTGAAGACATTCCGTAACCGTGAGAATCGAGAGCATCCTTTGCGGCTTTTACAAGTTCAGGGCTGTTTGCCAGTCCGAGGTAGTTGTTGGCGCAGAAATTAAGCACTTCCTTGCCACCGCTGACAGTGATGGCAGCTTGCTGTGCAGAAGTGATCACGCGCTCCTCCTTATACAAGCCGGCTTCTCTTATAGATTGAAGCTCAGCTTCAAGATATTGTTGAAAATCATTATAC